>JANQKW010000233.1 GCA_028280905.1 Porticoccaceae bacterium | reverse complement strand
TGTTTGAGACTCGCTGTGAACCCATCCCTGGGAGCTCCGCACCGGCATCCCTGCCGGTGAGGGTCTCAAACACTGTTCCCAGACGTCCGCTTACGGCGGAGCGTAAACTAAGATGATTAGGCAAAGAACCTCGGTAAGTAAAACATGACACCGAAGGCGGGGGGCATTCAAATCATTCAGGACTCACAGCTAGCGCTGGCCTAAGCGGGTGTCTAGGAAGGTCTTTTGAGACCCTCGTCGACAGGGCAAAAATCGTTCCAGACGATTTTCTGCATTTCCTCCATCCTTGGAGGTCAGATGTCGACGCGGAGCTTACACGGACGTATTCACAGCGCGTCTCAAAAGACCTTCCTAGATAGCCGCGGAATACTGGAACCAAACCCAGATCGGCGATATCCGCTACTGACCCAAACCCGTCCGTTAACGAAAACCTTTTCACCAACGTTTTCCAATCGAGTCCGGTTCAGCATTTATACCTTGCAACAGCGTTTTGCAGCGAAACCTTGCCCCGGTCTATGGTACAATTTCGCGTTTTAATCCGAGCGCCGCAACGGCCTCGCCGAATAGTAGTTGACGCCCTCCTCGCAGGGGGCTTCAGGAAGTTGGGAATATAGGAAAATATGGGTGAGTTAGCCAAAGAAATACTACCCGTCAATATTGAAGACGAACTCCGCCAGTCCTATCTCGATTACGCCATGAGCGTGATAGTCGGGCGGGCGTTGCCGGACGTGAGAGACGGCCTCAAGCCGGTGCACCGGCGCGTGTTGTTCGCCATGAGCGAGTTGAACAACGACTGGAACAAGCCCTATAAAAAATCCGCCAGGGTAGTGGGCGACGTTATTGGTAAGTACCACCCCCATGGTGACTCAGCCGTCTACGACACCATTGTCCGCATGGCGCAGCCGTTTTCCCTCAGGTATATGCTGGTAGATGGTCAGGGCAACTTTGGTTCGGTGGACGGCGATTCGGCCGCTGCGATGCGTTACACCGAAATTCGGATGGCGAAAATATCCCATTCGCTGTTGGCGGACCTGGATAAGGAAACGGTTGATTTTGTACCCAACTACGACGGTACGGAACAGATTCCCGATGTCTTGCCCACCCGAGTTCCGAATCTGCTGGTAAACGGTTCTTCCGGAATAGCGGTGGGTATGGCGACCAATATACCACCCCATAACCTGGGGGAAGTGATCAACGGCTGCTTGGCGTTGATCGACAACCCGGACATTGGCGTCGACGAGTTGATGGAGCATATTCCGGGGCCGGATTTTCCAACCGGCGCCACCATCAATGGCCGCGCCGGCATTGTGCAGGCCTACCGCACCGGCAGGGGTCGCATATACGTGCGCGCCAACGCGGAGATTATCATCGATGAAAAAGCCTCCCGCGAAACCATTGTCATCAGCGAAATACCCTACCAACTCAACAAGGCCAGGCTGATCGAGAAAATTGCCGAGCTGGTTAAGGACAAGAAAATAGAGGGCATTTCCGAACTGAGGGATGAGTCGGACAAGGATGGCCTGCGGATTGTCATTGAATTGCGACGCGGTGAAGTGGGTGAAGTCGTCCTCAATAACCTGTATGCCCAGACACAACTGCAGAGTGTTTTCGGTATTAACGTTGTGGCGCTGGTGGACGGCCAGCCGAGAACCCTAAACCTCAAGGAGCTGCTGGAAGCCTTCGTGCGTCACCGCCGCGAAGTTGTTACTCGCCGCACCATTTACCTGCTGCGAAAAGCTCGCGAGCGGGCGCATATATTGGAAGGCTACGCAATTGCGTTGAGCAACATTGACCCGGTTATCGAACTGATCAAAAGTTCACCGACACCCGCGGAAGCCAAGCAGCGTTTGATCGCGCAGCCTTGGCAGCCGGGTGACGTGCTGGAGATGCTCGAGCGCGCCGGCTCAGGCGCCTCTCGGCCCGAGGGGCTGGCCGAGCATTACGGTCTGCGGGATGGCAATTATTACCTGACGCCGGAACAAGCCCAGGCGATTCTCGAACTGCGACTAAATCGCCTGACCGGAATGGAGCATGAAAAGCTGCTTTCAGAATATCAGGAAAAACTGAAAGAAATCAGTGGTTTTTTGCTTATTCTTGATAGTTCAGATGAACTTATGAGCGTGATTCGCCAGGAGCTTGAAGAGATCCGGGAATCGTTTGGCGACGATCGTCGAACCGAGATTATCGAATCGCTTCAGGATCTGACCGTCGAGGATTTGATTAGCGAGGAGGACCGCGTCGTCACCATCTCCCACGGCGGCTACGCCAAGACACAGCCCCTTGAGGATTACCGCGCGCAACGCCGCGGCGGCATGGGCAAGTCGGCAACCTCGGTGAAAGACGAAGACTTTGTCGAACACCTGTTGATTGCCAGCACCCACGACACGATTCTGTGTTTCACCAACGCCGGTAAAGTCTACTGGTTAAAGGTCTACCAGATTCCTGTGGCCGGGCGGAACTCCCGGGGCCGGCCGATGGTCAACCTACTGCCGCTGGAGAGCGGGGAGAGGGTCACCTCGATATTGCCGGTCAACGAATACCGGGATGACCATTTTATCTTTATGGCAACCGCCAACGGCACGGTGAAGAAAACCGAGCTGACGGCTTTCTCAAGGCCGCGAAGTGTCGGGCTGCGGGCGCTGGAACTGGATGAGGGCGACCGGTTGGTGGGCACGGCGATCACTGACGGCAGCCGCGAGGTGATGCTGTGCAGCAGCGGCGGCAAGGCGATCCGCTTCAGCGAAACCGATGTGCGCGCCATGGGACGAACCGCGCGCGGGGTGCGGGGCGTGAAACTTCCCGACGGACAGCAGATGATTTCGTTAATCATACCGGAAGAAAACGGCAGCTTGCTGACGGTGTCGGAGAACGGTTATGGCAAACGAACCGCAGTGTCGGACTTCCCGGCGTATAACCGCGGAGGGCAGGGCGTAATAGCCATGCAGATGTCCGAACGCAATGGCCCGCTGGTTGGCGCCGTGCAACTGATGGAAGGCGACGAGATCATGTTAATATCGGACCAGGGTACCCTGGTCAGAACCCGTTCGGATGAGATATCCGTGCTCGGGCGCAATACCCAGGGGGTCAGGGTAATTCGGTTGAAGGAAGGCGAATCCCTGGTCGGGGTCGCGCGTGTTGAAGAGTCGGAAAACGGTGAATTTTCCGAAATGGGCCAAACCCCGTCCGAGGATTAATTAAATGGCTGACGACAGCGATCAATTAGCGGCGTTGCGCCAACAAATAGATAAGCTCGACCTGGATATACTCTCGTTGATTAACCAGCGTGCGGCCTGTGCCAAGGCCGTTGCGGCGGTTAAGCAAGTACAGGATAAAGACGGCGGTTTTTATCGGCCTGCCCGGGAAGCCCAGGTGTTGCGCAATATCATGACGGAAAATCAGGGCCCGCTGGATGACGAAGAAGTGGCGCGGCTGTTCCGTGAAATCATGTCGGCCTGCCTGGCGCTCGAGTCACCGGTAAAGGCGGCTTATCTGGGCCCCGAGGGCACCTTTACCCAGGCGGCCGCATTGAAGCATTTCGGCCATTCCGCTATCACCATTCCGATGAGCGCGATTGACGAAGTCTTCCGGGAAGTGGTTGCCGGCGCGGCTAACTATGGAGTGGTGCCGGTAGAGAACTCCACAGAGGGCGTGGTAAATCACACGCTCGATAACTTTCTGGATTCGCCGGTAAAAATCTGCGGCGAGGTGGAATTGCGTATCCACCAGCACTTGTTGATTGGCAAGAATACCCACCGGGAGCGCATCACCCGAATTTACTCGCATTCGCAATCTCTCGCCCAATGCCGCAAGTGGCTCGACTCCCATTACCCCGGAGCCGAGCGGGTTGCCGTCAGCAGTAACGCCGAGGCGGCCAAGCGGGTAGAGGGTGAATGGAATTCCGCCGCTATAGCCGGAGAAATGGCGGCGCAAAGGTACGGGCTGATTACCCTGTCGGAAAAAATAGAAGATGAGCCGGATAACTCGACGCGCTTCCTGATTATCGGCAAAGAGGACGCCCCGCTCAGCGGCGATGACAAAACATCGGTGATCCTCTCGGTTCACAATCAGCCCGGCGCCCTATATCGCTTACTGGAGCCTTTCCACCAGCAGCAAATAGACCTCACTCGGGTTGAGACCCGGCCGTCGCGATCGGACAAATGGGGTTATGTCTTTTTCATTGACTTTGAAGGCCACAACCGGGATCCAAAGGTCGCCGACGTGTTGCATACGCTGCAAGAGCGCGTTTCCAGCCTCAAAGTATTGGGTTCCTACCCAAAAGCCGTGCTTTAAGTAGGGGGATGGCTCCAGTAGATGATCGCTTGTTATGACAAAGCCTGTTAATCGTCTGTTAGTTGTCGGGCTTGGCTTGATTGGCGGCAGTGTTGCATTGGCCGCCAGACAAAGGGGCTTATGCGATAGCGTCTGGGGTGTATCGCGCAGTGCGGCTACGCTGGATAAAGCCGAGGCTCGCGGCGCTGTTGATCGCTGCTTTGCGACGCTGGAGGAAGCTGCCGGGCAACTGCGGGAAGGCGACCTGGTGATAATCTGTGTTCCCACGCTAACCTTGTCGGCGGTGTTGCAGAGGTTGCAGCCGCAACTGGATAGCGGCGTGACTATTACCGATGCCGCCAGTGTCAAGGGCAGCGTGGTAGAAGCCGCAATATCCTGCTATGGCGAAATGCCGCCGCAATTTGTGCCGGGGCACCCGATTGCCGGGTCCGAGTCCAGTGGTATGGATGCAGCGGACGAAGGGCTATTCGACGACCATAGGGTCATACTGACGCCGCTGCCGGAAACGGGAGCAGCCCACTTGCGGCGGGTGACGCAACTTTGGCAGGGCGTCGGCGCCTGCATAACGCAAATGCCCGTCGCGGAGCACGATGAGATTCTCGCCGCCACCAGCCATTTGCCGCACCTGTTGGCTTTTGCGCTGGTTGATACCCTGGCGGGGATGCGGGAGAACAAGGAAATATTCCGCTACGCGGCAGGGGGCTTTCGCGATTTTACCCGCATCGCCGCCAGCGATCCGGTGATGTGGCGCGACATAACCCTGGCCAATGCCAACGCCATTCTCGGTGTGTTGGAAAAGTATTCGCGGGATATAGACGAGTTGAAGCGGGCGATTACCTCCCGGAACAGCGAGCATCTGATGGGCGTATTTACCCGCGCCCGCGAAGCGCGCAATCACTTTACCGCGCAGTTAGAAAAAAGGGCGTACATGAACGATCAGTTGCAGACTGGAGAAACCATCTGTTACCAGACAAGCCCGGGCGGCTCGATGCAAGGGCAAGTCCGAGTGCCGGGCGACAAATCCATTTCCCATCGCGCCATCATGCTGGGTTCCCTGGCCGTGGGCGTCACCCAAGTGCATGGCTTTCTGGAGGGAGAGGATAGTCTCGCAACCCTGCAGGCCTTCCGTGATCTGGGCGTTGTTATCGAGGGCCCCCGCGACGGGGAGGTTGTTATCCACGGCGTTGGATTAGCGGGACTGCGCCCGCCACCCGGGCCTCTTTATTTGGGAAATTCAGGAACCAGCATGCGCTTGTTGGCCGGCCTGTTGGCGGGCCAGGCATTTGATGTGGAATTACTGGGTGATGAATCTCTTTCAAAGCGTCCTATGGGGCGCGTTGTGGAACCGCTGCGCCAAATGGGTGCAGATATCCAGTCGGAGGCCGACGGTGTTCCGCCGTTACGCATAAAAGGTTCCGCGCCTTTGCAGGGGATTCACTACACCTTGCCGGTGGCCAGCGCACAGGTAAAATCCTGCGTGCTGTTGGCCGGACTTTACGCGCGGGGCACCACGTCGGTGGCCGAGCCGGCACCGACTCGGG
>JANQKW010000281.1 GCA_028280905.1 Porticoccaceae bacterium | reverse complement strand
CATCCCCCACAGGCTCCGCCGCGGTTTGGGCCTGGGACTTTCCATCGTGCAGCGCATCGCCACCATGCTCGGCACCCATGTCGACGTGCAAAGTACAGTTGGCCAGGGAACCAGGTTCTCAATGTCGTTGCCGGTCAGCGACGCTGCTGCAACCACGGGGAATGGCGGTCAAGTGGCTGACATCCGCCCGGTTATTGATCAACAGGGATCAATCCTGCTTATCGACGACGACCCCGCGGTCCTGGAAGCAACACAACTGCTGCTGTCGCTGGAGGGCATGGATGTGACACCCGCCGCGTCGCTCTCACAGGCCTACGCCGCCTTGGAGAGCTTTACGCCGGATTTGATTATCAGCGACTTTCACGTCGGTCCGGAAGACTCCGCCTTCGATGTGGTGGACAAGGCCAATGCATTGGCCGAACACCCTGTTCCGGCGATTTTCATCACCGGCGATACGTCAGTTTCTTTAGCTGAGTCAGACAGCATCAAACTGATGACCAAGCCCGTCGACACCCAGGTGTTATTGAACGTCACTCAGCAAATGCTTGAAGGACGCGCCAGCAACATCTGAGCCACCCAGTTCGCGTTAAGTTTTGCATTGCTAAAACGGCGCGGGGTAGTTTCTGAAAATTCTATCAAGATCCTCCAATGCCTGTTGATCGAGCGGCTTCTCAAACGCGCTCAAATTATCCCGCAACTGTTCCAGTGAGGTGGCGCCGATAATGGTTGAGGTCACGCCATCCACCTGATTTACCCACCCTAGAGCCAACTGCGCCGGCGTAAGACCATGCTTATCGGCAACCTCCACGTAGGCTTTGATAGCTTGATTGCTGGCGTCCGTGTCGCGAAACAGCCTGTTGCGCTGCGCATAAGACCAGCGCGACCCCGCCGGTCGCGCGCCATCGATATATTTGCCCGTCAGGGCGCCTGACGCCAGCGGCGACCATGGCAGGTAGGCGACACCCGCGTGCACGCAATTTTCAACTAAATGCGGCCAGTCTTTCGCGTGCAGCAAACTAAATTCATTTTGGATAGAGGCCACCCTGGCAAGATTGTGTTGCTCGCTGAGGCGTATATATTCGTTAATGCCCCAGGAGGTATCGTCCGACAGGCCAAAGTGCCTGATCTTGCCCGCCTTGATACAGGCATCAAGCGCCTCGAGAATTTCCAGCTTCTGCGCGGAATGGGCGCCCGCATCTACATCTGAAAACCTTATGTGGTTGGGAAAGTGCTTGCCGAAATGCGGTGACGTGCGGTTCGGCCAATGAAGCTGGTAAAGGTCGATATAGTCGGTCTGCAGGCGCCGCAATGATGCATCGATCGAGGACAGAATTGCCTCGCCGGTGATATCACCCCCGCCGCGGATCCACGGCAGGCCGTTGCCGGCAATTTTCGTCGCTAGAATAAACTCACCGCGGCGCGCCGGGTTGGCCGCTATCCAATTGCCGATTATGGTTTCCGTGGTGCCATGGGTTTCCGCGGTCGGCGGCACAGCGTACATCTCGGCGGTATCGATAAAGTTTACGCCCTGCGCAAGCGAGTACTCGATCTGCGCGTTGGCGTCCGACTGGTCATTTTGAGTGCCCCATGTCATGGTACCCAAGCACACCCTGGAAACGGAAAGGCCGCTGGCGCCTAATTCAGAATATTCCATACTCACTCCTTAAACATCGATGCTCTTCAATCTCGGGAAACAGCCGCAATAAACGACTGGACAGAAAGTACCGGCTAGATAATAGATAACCGGCACCTTGGCAAGCGGCGCCGAGTTAACGGGCGCAACGCCCTCCATCAACGGTAATAATGGTTCCGGTGGTATAGGCGGACCGATCGGAAGCCAAAAAAGCCACCATATCCGCAATATGTTCCGGTTTTCCCGGCGGGTAGTCAGGGTCCAGCAATTCGCGCCACCGGTTTTCATCACCGAACGTCTTCAGGGCCAGCGCCCGCACTGCCTTGTCGAAGCGCTCCGTTTCTATATACCCAGGATTAACGCCGACGATGCGCACGCCATAGCTGCCGCTGATCGCGCCCATGGCCCGTGTAAGGGCCATCAGCCCCGCGTTGCCGGCGGACCCAGCAGCATAGTCCGCCGCCGGGCGTTCTCCCGCGGCGCCGATAATATTAATAATGACGCCGTTACCGCGCTCTTTCATGGCGCTGTTATAGGCGCGGCACAGGTTGATATAGCCAAATACCTTCAGCTCCCAAGCTTCGCGCCAGGTGGCCTCGTCGAGCTGGTCTATTGCGCCCCTGGGAATCGCGCCGGCGTTATTCACCAATATGTCCGCGCCGGGAACTTCCGATACCAGCGTCCGGGTCTCATCGCTTTTCGAGAGATCCAGCGCGGACCAACTGACTCTGCCATTTCCCAGTTGCGACAACCGCTGCGCCGCCGATTGCAGGTCCGCCGCGGTGCGTGACACCAGGTGGAGTTCACAGCCTTCTTCGGCGAGTCGCGCTGCGCAGGCGTAGCCTATGCCTTTGGAAGCCCCGGTAACCAGGGCCAGCCGACCCTTGAGATTTAAATCCATACACTAGCCCTGAAAACCCATTTACAGTAGCGCCTATTCTAAACAACAGCAGGCGTCTATAAACCCTTAAAATAACCTATCCAATGAATGGCGCCCCGCAGCCGGCTACAATCTCCAGAAAAACAAAAATATTTTATTTATAAATAAATACTTATTGATAAAAACTAATGTGATTTATTACTTCTTTACATTGCTTTGGCGGACCGATTTTTGTGTCCCAGGCAAGCCGCAGGGTTGTTTTCATTTGTACCTGATCAGAGAGCTTGTGTAAATGATCTCGGTACGGCCAGGCAGCAGCATTGTGCCAATAGCAGACAGTCGTTGTTTCGCATTGGTGCCAGTATTTCGCGGCTATCTAGGAATCTCTTTTGAGACGCGCTGTGAATACATCCCTGTAAGCTCCGCGTCGACATCCCTGTCGACGAGGGTCTCAAAAGAGATTCCTAGACACCCGCTTAGGCCGTGCTAGCTGTGA
>JANQKW010000280.1 GCA_028280905.1 Porticoccaceae bacterium | reverse complement strand
GTAACTGGTTACCAGAGTAAAGACCGTCTGTGCGAGCCAACTTGCCGCGCGAATGGTCGTGATATTACATTCCCTGATGGACGTAAGCTGTTCATGGGAAGCTCCGGAACCGGCGCCCCCAGAGATGGTTCGGATCCGACTGAAAACAACTAAGTTTTCGGCATAAAAAAACCCGGTCAGTGACCGGGTTTTTTTATGCCTGTGGCTTAACGCAGCGGCTGCGAGCTTCCGGCACTGCGTTAAAATCATTTCCCGACCGGGTCACATACTGGCTGTATGCTCCCCGGCCGAAAAATAATTTTGCCTTGTTCCGAAAGCTCTCGCTCGCTGCTCAGCATCGCTCCCTTCGATTAGATAACTCTCAAATTCCACATTCTAATATTGCACTGATCTGGCTCGAAGGATGGGATATCGAGCAGCGAGCGAGAGATGTTGGGGCGAGGCAAAAGAAAAATCCGGCCTAAGAGTTTACAGCCAGTAAATGACTAGGTCGGATTTTTCTTTTAACGAAGCACCGGCATTCCGCACCCGGTGCGTCCCATCAAACCAACTTCAAATACCTTGAACCGGCAATAATTCAAAGCCCATTTTTTCATAGGCTTTTCTTGCGGAGGCATGGCCGGGATCGCCGCCGGTTTCTACCATGACCAGGGAGAAGCCTTTGGCTTTTATCATTGCTATGCCTTTCTCCATCAGAGCGGTGCCGATGCCTTGTTGTTGGCAGCCGGGGTCGACTCCGATCATATAGATTTGGCCCAGGTAGTCTTCGGGGTGATAGGATATCGCGGCGAAACCGACGATGCGCTCGTCTTTTTCTGCCACGATGACATCGATTGCGTCGTCGTCGCAGACCGCGTTTAGGGATCGCATTTGTTCCGCTTCCCAGTCTGGCACGAACACTTCATAGATGTTCTTGCTCATGCTGCTTTCCAGACCTGCGAACACTGGTTCCCAGGCACGGAGTGTTATGTCCTTGAGTGTTTCTTTATCAGCTTCTTGGTAATCACGAATGTTCATTTTTTGTTCCATAGCAAAATGCTGCGCAGGAGTAAGCCTACGCATATTAATATTGGGTAATGAGGTGTTCTCTAGCCGAGAGCGGCAGGAGAAAAGTGATTACGCGTGACGCACGCGACCAAGAGCTGGGAGGAGTATGTTTGCTGCGTACATTGCAGTTCTTCCAAACAAATGTGATTTAGTAGGCTACTTAGTCTATCAGATTTATTGCAGGAATTGATCTAAGGGTCCGCAGCCGCTGCGTTCAATGCATCAATTGGTAACAGGTTCGATTACACGGCTATAGTCGCCGCCATCTCGGAAGACAGTGCTGTCAACGAAGAACCCAGAAGCATGGAGTCGAACTGTCACCGTTCTGGTGCCCCGGTTTTCCCAAAACCATCCGTGTATACCAGCGAACGGCGCATGGAAAGAGCCTGACCGATTGTCTGCATTCCCCTGTTCGAAACTCTCGGCGTATTCTGCGCCCAGTCCTGCAGGTTCCGCATGCATGTCGAAGTAAACCTCAGTGTCTGACGTCCAACTGAAGACGAGAGAGGAATCCATGTCCATGGTGTACTTGTACTCTACTGATTGAAACGGGCCGAGTTCGAATTCTACATAATCGGTGCGATGAGGTTCGGCTGCTTCTTCGAAAGGGTTTTCCTCAGCCGACAGTGCAGTCAGTCCGAACAGTCGTCCCGTGCCCAGGGGGTCAGCTCCAAATTCCGCTGGTAAAATCGCTGCTAGTAAGACCACGACTCCAACCGCGAAGGCAATAGCAGTAGCGATAAGAATGTTGCGTGCTGTTGGCGCCTGTGTGCTTTCTGCTTGTGACACGTCGAAGTTCTCTTGTTTCTTCGCTATTGCGGTCTAGTAGGGTGGCTGCAACATAAAAGCGCTGAGTTGGTAACCGGCGAGCAGAAACCCGCCAGTCATCAGGACGGAGTTTGTTGCAAAGGCATGGCGCAAATAACTGTTATTGGTGCGCCAGATACTCAATGCAATGAATACCGCGGACAGGGCAAGTATCTGACCAATTTCGACGCCGACATTGAAGCTGACGATATTGGTAACGAGGCCATTTTCGGAAAGCGTAAATTCTTGCAGCTTGGTCGCCAGTCCCAGGCCATGGAATAAACCAAAAACGAACACAGCGATTTTTGTATTTGGCTCTAAACCAAACACGCGTTTGAAGCCGTCGATATTTTCAAATGCTTTATAAACAATCGATAAGCCTATGATTGCATCGATAAGAAAGGCGTTAACCTGTAAGTCTCCCAGCACACCAAGCAACAAGGTGATGCTGTGGCCGACTGCGAATAAGGTGACGTACTGCACCACGTGTTTGGGTCGGTAGAGATAGAAGATTACTCCCACCAGGAACAGCAAGTGGTCGTAACCGGTCACCATGTGTTTGGCCCCAAGATAAATAAATGGGCCGATAGCTGGCCCATCGATGGCCTGCACAAAATTGGCATCAGAACCTTCGATAGTATGAGCGGCTGCGAGCGCAGGCAGCAACATAGCCAGGCCGAATAGCGTCCAGGAATGCCAGTTGGATAGTCGTGGGCTCAAGCGCATTGCTTAGTCGGCTTGATTGCTATCGAAGCGGTTAAGGATGTCTGGATTGTATGCCTGATGGCAGGCAGTGCAGACACTGTAGAGTTGAGCGCCGGCCTGGAAGAAGGCTTCTTTATCCTGGGCGGTTGCTGCTTCCATCGCCAGCACCCCTGCATCGCTTAAACCCTGAGAATAGATCAACCAGGCATCGCTATCTTCGGCACGACCGGGAAGCGCCAGGCTGTTGCCGGACTCCACGACGATGGCAGCCTGAGCGCGGACAAAGGCCCAACCATCATCGGTAGTAGGGTAGAGCTCCTCGTAACCAGCAGCATCCATTACCCAACCGCCGGAACTCCACAGAATATCAGCAGCGGGTTCGAGAACCAGAGTCATGAGTTCCGCCATATTGAGATCGGTGTTATAGAACCCCTCGACTTCCAACGGTGCTGTCGATTCTTCCTGGGGTGCGCAACTGGCAAGGCCAAGAAACAACGTCGCTGTTACCAGTGCTCTGAAAGGTTCTAAAATTCGCATGCTTTGTACCCGTGTACCCACTTGGACTGTTAAGATTATTCTGAATGTGCGGAGGCCACCAAGTCTGCACTAATTTGCTGGTTTTATCCATGTTTTACGCTTACTGAACAGGGCTAAGGTGTTGGTTATATTGCAGAAAATACTTAAACAGGTGATGAGTGTTGCCGCGCTGCTGGTCGTATTGGGTAGTAATAAACTGGCTCTGGCCGAGGTGTTTTATCAGGCCACTCCAGACAACGGTCTGCAACCGCGTCTGGTGCAGGCGGAAGATGGTTCCGTGCATCTGTTGTATTTTAAAAAGCGACTGGACCGACCAGCCGCCAGAGAGGGAAGTTTGTACTATCAGGAGTACTTGCCGGAGCAGGGCCGATTTGGCAACGCTGTGCGCGGGTCCTCGCAAGCGTTCAATCTACAAACCGTGTCTATTTCCCGGGCTGCAATGGCTATCGATG
>JANQKW010000089.1 GCA_028280905.1 Porticoccaceae bacterium | reverse complement strand
GTAGCTGTATTCCCGGGTGATGTCGTCTTGTTCCCGCAGCCTTTCTACTTCGAAATGTGGGGTCTCCATTTGGTGATTGGGCAATACCACCACCCGAATGTTATTGCGGGCTTCGATCTCAGAAATTTCCTGCCGCTTCTCATTAAGCAGGAAAGTGCCCACCGCCACGGGCGCGACAACCCTTATTTCCGCGCTGGACTCTTTTTGGGCCTCCTCCTCGACCAGACGCAGGATGGATAGCGACAGTGAACGCGTGCCCCGGATAGTGCCTTGGCCGTTGCAACGCGGACACACCTTGGACATGGTCTCGTCCAGAGAAGGTCGCAGTCGCTGACGGGACATTTCCATCAGGCCAAAGCGTGAAATTCGGCCTAGCTGGACCCTGGCCCTGTCTATTTGCAGGGCCTTTTGCATTCTATTTTCTACTTCACGCTGGTTTTTGGCGTTGTTCATATCGATAAAATCGATAACGATTAACCCCCCGACATCCCGCAATCGTAGTTGTCGGGCAATTTCATCCGCGGCCTCCAGATTGGTTTTAAACGCCGTCTCCTCTATATCGCCGCCCTTGGTGGCGCGCGAAGAGTTGATGTCGATAGCCACCATGGCCTCGGTGATATCGATAACGATCGAGCCGCCGGAAGGGAGCTTTACTTCTCTTCGGAAAGCGTTTTCGATCTGGTTTTCAACCTGATAGCGGTTAAATAGTGGGATATCGTCCTGGTAGAATTTGACCTTGCTATGGAAGCCGGGCATGACTTGATTGATAAAGGCCGCCGCCAGTTGGTAGGACTCGGGCGAATCTACTACCACCTCTCCAACATCCTGCTTTAGGTAGTCGCGGATGGCCCTGACAATAACGTTGCTTTCCTGAAACAGGAAGTGGGGCGCTTTGGATTCTTTGGCCTCCTGGCTAATGGTTTGCCAGAGCTGCATCAAGTAGTCCAGGTCCCATTTGAATTCCTCGGTGCTGCGGCCTATCCCCGCGGTTCTGGCGATGACGCCCATACCATCAGGGGTCTCCAGGCCCTTCATGGCGTCCCGCAAATCAGCACGTTCATTACCTTCGATCCGGCGGGATATGCCACCGGCCCTGGGGTTGTTGGGCATCAGCACCAGATACCGGCCGGCTAAGCTGATAAAAGTGGTTAAGGCAGCGCCCTTGTTGCCGCGCTCCTCTTTCTCCACCTGTACGACGAGTTCCTGCCCTTCCTTTATCACATCCTGGATTTTGATGCGGCCCTTGGTGTCCTTGGGCGACCTGCGGAAGTATTCCCTTGAAATCTCTTTCAATGGCAAAAACCCGTGACGTTCCGGCCCATAGTCCACAAATGCGGCTTCCAGGCTTGGCTCGACCCGGGTGACTTTGCCCTTATAAATATTGGCTTTGCGCTGCTCGCGGGTGCGGTTTTCGATATCCAGGTCGTAGAGCAGCTGCCCATCGACCAATGCAACCCTCAACTCCTCAGAGTGAGTTGCGTTAATTAACATGCGTTTCATTTTATCGTCCTGCAATCAATGCACGGACCAGCGCGGGGTAGCGGGAAACAGCCTGGAAGGGTGGCCTCAACGATTAGAATAACGGCGACGGGCGCTCAGCGGGTGGGCGCTTGTATGCCAATTGTGTCTAATCTAGGCCGGTTATCTATCATCTAGCTAACTATTTGAAATAACTTGCTTTCTTCCAGTCTTTTTAACGATTGGGTTATGCTTACAGTTCTTCCCTGGGGAGGATACCGTCTGTACTATAAAAAATATGTGTAACCGTATTTGATGTTTTAGTACAACACCCTTTGTCTAATAATGCTGTTTTATTCGCTGCTCTATCCGCTGACAATTGGTCAGTGCGGTTTGTTTATGCATTCGCTGTCGTTACCGTTCGTTGTTTGGGCGAATGCCGGTTAAATAATTTTGGCCTTATGCCGTTATCGCCGACAGCTTCTTTGGTGTTCTTCTGGCCTGCTATTGAGAAGTCCCAGCTTAAAATTTGTCCCGGGAAGATTCCGTCAGGCACTGTAAAAGCTGCACCGGCCGGCGAATGGTAACAGCATTTGGTGATCTCTTCAATAAAGGTGTCTTGATCACTTCACCCAGTAACCTGTTGAATGAAATGATTTTTTACTATTTCATTCGGGTGCGGGTTTTTTGTGATAGCTGACCTGGTAGAATCCGCGCAGTTACGTTTGTTATCAGGTTTTGGTCAAATATGACGGGTCCCACCCAGGAGACAACAACATCCCTTGAAGGCGTCAACACTGGTGCGCCCACCGTGCGGTGGCTCGATATCGATGAGCGGCACGCAGGTCAGCGGATCGACAATTTTCTGCTGATGCAATTAAAGGGCGTTCCCAAGTCGAGGATTTATAAGATACTGCGCAAGGGGGAGGTCAGGGTTAACAAGGGCCGCATCAAACCGGACTACAAGCTACGTGCGGGGGATAGGGTAAGGATACCTCCGGTTAGGGTGGCCGAACCCAGCCAGGCGGCGCATCCAGGCCGCCATTTATCCCAGTTGCTAAAGAATGCCGTGCTGTACCAGGATGACCAACTGTTGGTTATCAATAAACCCTCGGGACTGGCGGTACACGGTGGAAGCGGCATCAATCTGGGTTTGATAGAAGCCCTTAGAAAACTCTACCCAGAGCAGCGTTATCTGGAACTGGTGCATCGTCTGGACAGGGAGACATCAGGCTGCCTGATGGTCGCTAAGAGCCGCAGCATGTTGCTGCATCTGCAACGGCAGATGCAGTCGGGGGCGGTGTGCAAGCGCTATCAGGCGCTGGTTGCCGGTAAGTGGCCGCGAGGCCTGGTGGAAGTGGCGGCGCCCTTGCGGAAAAATCAACTGCAGTCTGGCGAGCGAGTTGTCAGGGTGTCGGAGCAGGGAAAGCCGGCGGTTACCTATTTCAGGGCGCTACAACAGTTTAAGGAAGCGACACTGGTTGAGGCGAAATTGGAGACCGGCCGAACCCATCAAATTAGGGTGCACTGCCAGGCCGCGGGCCATGGACTGGCGGGTGACCAAAAATACGGCAATGCGGCGTTTAACAGTGAAATGAAAAAACGCGGCTTAAAACGTATGTTTCTGCATGCCGCCGAGTTGGCTTTCAACATGCCCGACGAAACCGAACTTACAATTGTCAGCCCGTTGCCCGAAGATCTTTCGGCGCTGATTGCCGACTTGCGGGTGGAGGAATAACCTTGTCCAGATTGCTAATCTTCGATTGGGACGGAACTCTCTGCGATTCACTGTTGCGGATAGCCGACTGTTTGCGGTTGGCGGCGTTAGACGTGGGAATAAATCCGCCGGGCGCCGAGGAATCTAGGGAAATCGTTGGCTTGGGATTGGCGGAGGCGCTGCAAACACTGTTTCCCAAGGCTGACCTACCACTGATTAAAAAGCTCAGTAAAAGTTACTCGCGCCATTTTGTGGAGAAGGATCAACAGCCATCGCCGTTTTTTCCTCATGTCGAAGAGTCGCTGCAGCAACTCAGGTTAAACGGGCACCGTCTTGCGGTGGCGACCGGTAAGAGCCGGCGGGGGCTCAACCGCGTT
Organism: Porticoccaceae bacterium; assembly: GCA_028280905.1. Classification (GTDB taxonomy): domain Bacteria; phylum Pseudomonadota; class Gammaproteobacteria; order Pseudomonadales; family Porticoccaceae; genus JANQKW01. The sequence goes on along the minus strand of JANQKW010000089.1, from coordinate 578 downwards.
TTTAACGCAAGAGGGCTGTCGGATTTTTTCCACGGCAGTCGCTGCGCTGATGAAACGGCTTCGAAACCCGATCCGTTGATGTTGCAGGAGTTGTTGACGGAGTTTGGGGTTTCCGCTGCCGATGCGTTAATGGTTGGGGATACTGAGTTTGATATGGAGATGGCTGTCCGAGCCGGTATCCCGAGAATTGCCGTCTCCTATGGCGCGCACTCGGCGGATCGGCTGATGAAGTACGAGCCGGTGCTTTGCGCGGCGACATTTGCCGAAGTGAAAGATTATATTTTGGATTAATCGGCAGACAGGTGCCAATAGCGGATAGCGGACGTTGCTGGTCTTGGTTTGGTGCCGGCATTCCGCGGCCATCTGCGGACAGTGTTTGAGACTCGCTGTGAACCCATCCATGGGAGCTCCGCGTCGACATCCCTGTCGACGAGGGTCCCAAACACTGTCCCCAGACGCCCGCTTACGTCGGTGCTACCTGTGACGCCGTGAGTCCCGACAGGGGAGGTTTGTCCGGGACCAATCAGGCCGTGCTGTAAGTTTGCCAAATTGTCGGGGGTGTCGCGAGGACTGTTTGA
>JANQKW010000067.1 GCA_028280905.1 Porticoccaceae bacterium | reverse complement strand
TGTTTGCCGGTGTGTTTCTTTCGCTGTTAGTGGTGCCCTTCTATCTCTTTTCTCAGAAAGAGCTCGCCCCTATCGAGGACGAGGGCGGTATCAATATCGTTATGGAGTCGCCCTCGGACGCAACACTGGACTACACCACGGATTACATGTTCGACACGGTAGGCACCCTGCTTAAAGCACCCGGCTCGGAATATATGTGGCAGATTCTGCTTCCCAGTGGAGGCTTTGGCGGCGTGGTGTTTAAAGACTTTGACGAACGCGATAAGAGCGTTCAGGAACTCCTGCCGGAAGTATTCGCCATGTCGTCGGGAATTACCGGCTTGAAAGTCTTCCCGATACTCTCATCGGCGTTACCCACCGCCGGAAACTTCGATGTGGAACTGGTGGTGCAGTCGTCCGACCCACCCCAGGTGATGCGGGAACACGCAGAAAAGTTGGTGGCAGCCGCTTACGCCAGCGGGCGCTTTATGTTTGCCGATACCGACTTGCGAATCGACCTGCCGGAGGCCCATTTTATCCTGGACCGAGAACGCATCGCCGACCTGGGCATGAATTTATCCGACGTCAGCCGGCAACTGGGGGTGCTGCTGTCCGGCAACTATGTCAACCGCTTTGACCTGGAAGGCAAGGCCTATCAGGTGATCCCCATGGTGGAGGGACACTCCCGGCGCACCCCCGAAGCCCTGCTGGATCTGCAGCTCCGAACTCCTCAGGGCGACCTGGTGCCGGTATCATCAGTCGCCAGGTTAGAACAGTCAGTGGCGCCGCGAACCTTGAGCAAGTTCCAGCAAAAACGCTCTTTTAGGATCTTCGGCGGTATCCTTCCGGGCACCACCAAGGAACAGGGCTTGGCTACCCTGGAAGCGGCGGCCGGTGAGTTGTTGCCCGGCAACTACACGCTGGACTATGCCGGAGAGTCGCGTCAGCTGAGACAGGAAGGCAGCACACTGGTGGGCGTACTGGCGATCGCCCTGCTGTTCGTTTACTTTGTGTTGGCGATTCAATTCAACAGCTTCCGCGACCCGCTGGTGGTGTTAGTGGGGTCGGTTCCCCTGGCGCTGTCGGGCGCCATGCTGTTGCCTTTTTTAGGCGCCACCACCATCAATATCTATTCGCAAATCGGTTTTATCACGCTGGTAGGGTTGATTGCCAAGAACGGCATTTTGATCGTCGAGTTCGCCAACCATCTGCAAGCCGAGGGGGCCAGCAAGATGGAAGCGATTAAAGGCGCGGCCGAAACCCGGCTGCGCCCGGTGCTGATGACCACCGCCGCGACCGCGCTCGGTCACTTTCCGTTGGTCCTGGTAACCGGCGCCGGGGCCGAAGCGCGCAACAGCATTGGCATTATTCTGGTGGCGGGCATGATTGTCGGCACCTTTTTTACGCTTTTCGTTTTGCCCTGTGTGTATATGCTGTTTGCCAAAACGCACCACGGCGACGAGATAGACCCACAACATGATGCGGAGCACGAATCCGCGGTGAGCTACAATGCCTGACTGGCGTTAACCTGGATTTGGTGCCAGCAGCGGGCTTTTGTTGTCTCGGATTGGTGCCACGAATCCGCGGCCGTCTGGGAACAGTGTTTGAAACGCGCTGTGAATACATCCCTGTAAGCTCCGCACCGGCATCCCTGCCGGTGAGGGTCCCAAACACTGTTCCCAGACGACCGCTTACAGCGGTGCTACTCGTGACAACCTGAGCGGGTGTCTAGGAACGACTTTTGAGACCCTCGTCGACATGGATGTCGACGCGGAGCGCCCAGGGATGGGTTCACAGCGAGTCTCAAAAGTCGTTCCTAGATACCCGCGGATTCGTAGCACCAAACCAATACTAGAAGGTCCGCTACCAACCAATACCGCTATCTGTTAACGCGCACCGGCACAACCGCGAGGATCAACTTGCACAGACAGGTCAACTTGCCCTCGTCGTTCTCCAAGCGAATTTCCCACACCTGCGAGCGGGATCCCAAGTGCACCGGACGCGCCGTCCCGGTAACCAATCCGGAGGAAACCGATCGGATATGGGTGGCGCTCACTTCCTGTCCGAATACCTGGAACCTGTCCCGGTCTACGGTTAGGCCGCCCGCGAAGCTGCCCAGTGTCTCGGCCAGCACGACATTGGCGCCACCGTGCACAACCCCGTATACCTGAAAGGTCCGGTAGTCCGCCGGCATAGTCCCGCGCAGGTAATCCTCGCCGATTTCAGTAATTTTTAGCCCGAGATGACGCATAATATTGTCGCCTTGCATCGCTTCTTTCAGGTAAGCGATATCCGGTTTACTGTGCCATATGTTTTCCACTGAACACCCCGCTAAAACCTCTCTCCGATAAAGCACGCCCTATTATTCCTTGCCCAGACAATTGTGTACACTCCAAAAGTAATTTCAAACCAGTCACGGGTTCTTAAAATGCGCGTTCACTACCTACAGCATGTCGCCTTTGAAAATTTGGCCAGTATCGAAGATTACGCCAGGGCAAAAAACTGGCGGCTCAGCGTTAGTCATTTATACCGGGGTGACGCACTGCCGCCCCAGGGTAGTTTTGACGGGCTGATTATTATGGGCGGCCCGATGGGTATTTACGATGAAACCGAGTTTCCCTGGTTGGCGCCGGAAAAAGAATTCATACGCCAGACCATTGAACAGGGTAAATGGGTATTGGGAATCTGCCTGGGCGCACAACTCATCGCCAGCGTGTTGGGCGCCGAGGTCGCAAAAGGTCGGCACCGGGAAATCGGTTGGTACCCGGTGACCAAAATCGCTGCCAGAAACGAATCACCGCTTTCCGCGGCTTTGCCTGACAACTTCCATGCCTTTCACTGGCACCAAGACACCTTCTCGATACCCGAGGGCGCCGTGCATCTGTGCGCCAGCGAAGGCTGCGAGAACCAAGGGTTTATCTATCGGGATAGGGTTGTCGCGCTGCAATTCCACCTGGAGACGACACCCGAATCCGCCGCGGCGCTGATTGAGCACTGTGCTGACGAGATGGACGCCTCCCAATATGTGCAATCGGCCTCTGAAATACTTGACCCGCGCGAGAAATTTGCCGCTATTAACGCCCTGATGCATCAACTATTAGATGAACTTTGCCTTTAAGCATGCTCCGGCAACGCCGGGGTTCTGATCAAGCTTCTTTGAGAACAATTCAGTGCGCCGACAAGGATTCGGGTGCAGTATTCCAAAACACGCCGTGAACCCGTCCTTGGGGGCTCGACGTCGGCATCCTTGCCGACGACGGTTTTGGAATACTGCACCCGAATCCCTTCAGCCAACGTCGTTAGTAAAACAGAGATAACCTGCGCATATTTTAGCCACCAAGTTACGCAAACTTGTGACGAGTTATCAACTTTTTGTAATGAAAATTTGAAAAGGCAGTTGTAAGCTGCTAGAAATTAGAGTAATTAGTATAAAAAGTAATGCTTGGAGAGAATTTTCCGGGCAGTTGGAGAGAAAGCAGTGATTTTTGCCACTGATGATTTGAGATGTCACGTTGTTCGGGAAACCCTGCTGCTGTTGGGCGAATGTTCACCCGCGGCGGAGAACCTATTACTCGGCACCGCCGCCCAGGAATCCGGAATGGGGTCAAATATGAAAGCGGGTCGCAGGCTCGGACTTTATCACATCACCCCCGCGGCACACAGGTCGGTGTGGGACAAATACCTGATCCACTCTCCGGATATGGCCAGCAAGGTCAGGGGTATCGCCAGCCAGAAAGGTTTTCTGCAAAACCCTCACGGCGAATTAATGACCAACCTGAAATATGCCACAGCCATTGCCTGGATGGTCTATAAAAGAGCGGGAAAACCACTACCCGAAGCGGATGACATCAACGGCTTGGCAACCTTCTGGCACCGACACTTTCACCCGCGGCCGCTTGCCGATATCAATGTCTTTATCAATAACTATCACAAGTGGATCACCCGTGAGGAGGCGCTGGTAGCCTAGCAAATCCACAGACCGCTAAACATTTACCAGGCTGATTGCGGCGGCGCGTTCTATATGCAGCGACTCAAAGTCGAATAAATCCACATCGCCCAGTTGCGACGGCGCGACATTTCGGATTGCCTTGAAAATAGTATCCAGCCGTCCCGGGTGCTGTTTTTCCCATCCCTGCAGTATCTCCTTGATCACCTGGCGTTGCAGGTTGTCCTGAGAGCCGCAGAGATTGCAAGGAATAATCGGAAAATTTTTCAGTTCCGC
>JANQKW010000009.1 GCA_028280905.1 Porticoccaceae bacterium | reverse complement strand
CGAGCAGTTCGTCGATGCCTTCGCCGGTATGGGCAGAGACCTTAATAAACTGCGTATCTCCGCCCCAGTCCTCCGGAATCACGTCTTTGGCGGCCAGTTCACCCGTTACCTTTTCCGGGTCGGCCGCTTCCTTGTCTATCTTGTTAATCGCCACAACAACCGGCACCTCAGCGGCGCGGGCGTGTTGAATGGCCTCTTCGGTTTGCGGCATAACCCCGTCATCGGCGGCCACCACCAATATCACCACATCCGTAGACTTGGCACCGCGGGCGCGCATCGAGGTGAAAGCCGCATGGCCCGGGGTATCGAGAAAGGTGACCATACCCTGCGGCGTATCCACATGATAAGCGCCGATATGCTGGGTAATGCCGCCCGCCTCACCCGAGGCTACCCGCGACTCTCGGATGTAATCCAGCAGCGATGTCTTACCGTGATCCACGTGGCCCATTACCGTAACTACCGGCGCGCGCTTTTCTTCAGTGGCCTCGAGTTCAGGCTGCAGTAGTTTGGCCAACTGGTCTTCAATAGCTTCGGCGGAAACAGGTTCCGGCTTGTGACCGAGTTCCTCCACCACCAACACGGCTGTATCCTGGTCGATAGCCTGGTTGATGGTGGCCATGGTTCCCAGTTTCATCAGCTCTTTGATTACCACGGCCGCTTTGACGGACATCTTTTGCGCCAGTTCCGACACGGTGATCTCGTCCGGAACTTCCACCGTGTGAACAATTTTCTCGGTCGGCTTTTTAAAGGTGTGCTTATTCTCGATTTTGACAATCGGCTGAGCCGTTGTCAGGCGCGGTTTTTTAGCGCCTTCTTCAGCCTCGTCTTCCACCAAATCGATGGCGCGCTGCTTGCGCTTGCCATCTTTGGCAATGCGCTTCTTGGTTTTGGGTTTATCATCATCCGCATCGTCGTCCAAACCGCGACGCTTGGCGCCGTGTTTGTCCGCCTCAGCAGCAGCGGGGGCCACTTCGGGTGGCGTTGCCTGCTTGCGCTTCGCCTCGGTCTGAGCTTTCTTTTCCGCTTCACGCTTTCTAAGCTCGGCTTCCTGCTCCGCTTTACGCTGCTTTTCAACCTGCTCCTCGGCCTCTGCCTTGCGGCGAGCCTCGATCGCCGATTGCCGTTTGACCTCCACGTCGTCGACAATGTTGGAAGGCGCAGGCTCCTCGGCCTCGTGTTGCTTCTCAGCCTCGGCCTGCGCAGCCAGCTCTTCTTCGCTGCGCTTCATATAGGTGCGCTTTTTACGCACTTCGATGTTTACCGTCTTGCGGCCGGTGCCCGCCTTCAGGGTGCTGACCGTTTTTCGCTTCAGCGTAATCTTCCTGGGCTCGCGCGCCTTCTCGCCGTGCAGACTCTTCAGGTAATTTAACAACACCTGTTTTTCTTCGTCACTGACGCTCTGATCCGCCGAAACTTGAGACAATCCGGCCTCTTTCATCTGTTTCAGAAGACGGTCTTCGGATGCCCCGACAACCTTGGCAAGTTCGCTTACTGTAACTTCAGCCATCAAATTTCCTCGATTTATGCCCACCGTTCCGGTTCAATTACTCGAACCAGGGTGCCCGGGCTGTCATGATCAATTGCGCGGCCCGCTCTTCGTCCATGCCCTCGATTTCCAGCAGATCGTCAACCGCTTGTTCGGCCAGATCCTCCATGGTCACGATACCTCGCGACGCCAGTATGCGCGCCAATTCATCGTCCATGCCTTCCATTGACAACAAGTCTTCCGCCGGCTCAACCTGAGCCAGTTTTTCTTCCGAGGCCAACGCCATGGTCAAAAGCGCGTCCTTGGCGCGAGCCCGCAGTTCTTCGGCGATTTCCTCATCGAAGCCCTCGATTTGTATCATCTCCTCCAGCGGCACATAGGCGACTTCTTCTACCGACGTAAAGCCCTCTTCAACCAGAATACCCGCAACGTCGTCATCGACATCCAGATTTTCGGTAAAGATCGCGATCAAATCACCCGCTTCTTCCTGCTGCTTGGACTCGGCTTCATCCACCGTCATAACGTTGATATTCCAACCGGTCAGATCGGACGCCAAGCGCACGTTTTGCCCGCCTTTACCGATCGCCTGCGCCAGGTTTTCCTCTTCAACGGCCACATCCATCGAACGCGCGTCTTCATCGACAATAATAGACTCCACCTCCGCCGGGGCCATGGCGTTAATGACCAGTTGGGCGGGGTTGTCGTCCCAAAGCACGATATCGATGCGCTCGCCGTCCAGTTCATTGGAAACCGCCTGCACCCTGGCGCCGCGCATACCCACGCAAGCGCCGATGGGGTCCATGCGCCCATCGTTAGTTTTCACCGCTATTTTTGCGCGTAAGCCCGGATCCCTGGCGGCGCCGCGAATTTCTATCACTTCTTCGGAAATCTCCGGCACCTCGATGCGGAACAGCTCTATAAGCATAGCAATGCTGGCGCGGCTCAACTTAAGTTGCGGGCCGCGAGCCTGCTCTTCGATATCCTGCAGGATCGCACGGACCCGATCGTTGACGCGGAATACTTCCCTTCCCACCAGTTCGGTTCTGGGCAGCACGGCTTCAGCATTTTCACCCAGGTCGACAATGATATGCTCGCGGGTCACTTTCTTAACCGTGCCGCTGACAAGGTCGCCGACCCGATCCCGGTAGCGGTTCACAATCAGCGCCCGCTCGGCATCGCGTACCTTCTGGACGATAACCTGTTTCGCCGCCTGCGCTGCAATCCTGCCAAACGCAACGTTAGCTACCTGCTCTTCAAATATCTCGCCCGCCTGCAGACCGGCTTGCTTCTCGTGAGCTTCCTCAAGGGTGAACTGGGTGCCCAACTCGGCAAGGGTGTCATCGTCAACCACATCCCACCATCGGTAGGTATCATAGTCGCCGCTTTCCCGGTCGATGCTAACCCGGATATTCGAATCCTCGTCATAGCGCTTCTTTGTGGCCGTGGCCAGCGCCTGTTCTATCGCTTCATATATCACATCTTTGGATACGCCTTTTTCGTTGGAAACCGCTTCGGCGACCATTAGAATCTCTTTGTTCATACTCCTGCCTCGTAATCCTTTCTCACCAATTTAAGAAAAGTTCGGAATGATATTCGCCTTCTCTATGCTATCAATTGGAAAAAGGTATTCTTCATCATCAACTGCGACAACAATGTCCTCATTTTCAACACCGGCCAGCCGGCCCTTAAACCTGCGCCTGCCCTCATAGGGGAGACGCAACCTGACGCTGACGCGCTCGCCAATAAATTTTTCATACTGCGCCTTGGTAAACAGCGGCCTGTCCATGCCGGGGGAAGAGACTTCAAGGGTATATTCAACCCGTATCAAGTCCTCCACATCCAGCAAACTCGAGGCTTGCCGACTCACCTTTTCACAGTCGTCGACCGTGACACCGCCGTTTTCTCCCGCGTCGCGGTCAATAAATATCCTCAAGGTCGGTCGATTACCCTGCAGGTATTCAATACCCCAAAACTCGCAACCCATGGCTTCAACCGCGGGCTTCAACAGGTCTTCCAGTTGCTGATCCAACAGTGTCACGGGCTCACCTCCGACCGGCACAATCAAAAAATGGGCACAAGGCCCACTTTCTTTTGAGTGTCTTCCGTACCCCGGACACTCTTTATAATTCAGAGCCTTCAGCCCTTTCCAAGGGCCATAAGCCCCTAGATAAAGAACCTTTGGCGGCCCTAACAAAAAGCCCCTTTAATAAGGGGCTTTTTATTCTGCGCTGCAACCAGCGCATTTGTTGATTGCGGGGAGCGCTTCCAACGCTATCTAGCTTACTGATTTGCGCCTTTGGCATAGCCCGTAAGCCACCCACCACGAGTACATTACTATCCGCAGAGCCTAATCTTGCGCAGGGAGCCTGTACTTCCAAGGGCGCGGATTATAGCAACACCACCCCAAAAAGCGCAATGGCAGGGGGTGAAAATAGCTAAATCACGCCACCCCCTACTAACCACCATCTGCGCCATATTCTATCCGCCTTTCCGATGAAGAGCGGCCATTACCTTCTGCATCCGCTATACGGAGAAGAGAGAAAAACGCAGAAACAGGCCGTCGTTTAAGAACTACAAACAACAGACAAGGCTGATCATTACTAAAAACTCTGAACGGAATTTACCCTGATACCCAGAGTCCCCAACTCCCGAGCCATGATACGAGTTAAGGCAGAAATTGCTCCCTTTGACGTTGTATAACCGACAATATCGGGACGTCCCCGCATCCAACCGATGGAGCCCATATTGATAATTGAACCCCCTTCGTCCATCTGCTCTGCCGCTAACCCCTGCCCAGGCGTCGTGTTTAAAAAGCCCCCATTGATTCAGCTTCAATATCGCAACCTCCATAAAACTTCATCATGCCGAAAATCCATGGACGGGCGCCGAACCTGCCCGGAGAATCATTAATCCACTATTGGTTTTCGTTTTAAAACTTCGGATGCCACCGGAACGACGTTTTTTTTATGTTGACGAGCGAGTTTCGTCAACGCCATCAACACATCGGGGTGACGCTCGGCAATATTGAAACGCTCTGCGGGATCAACTTCAATGTTAAAGAGTAGTGGTGAATCGTGTTCAACTCGGCCTCCAGATTGTCTTTCAGTCACAAAATGGGCCTTAAAGCGCCCACGACGTATCGCGTAAAGCTCGTCCCTTCTGTAGTAATGCAAGATTTTTCGGGGGCTTTCGCCTTTTACCCGCAAGGCCGCGGAGAGATCGACCCCATCGTAGCTGCGATCTTCAGGCAACGCGATATTGGCGAGACTGGAAAAGGTTGGCAACAAATCAAGCGTCGATCCTATGCCATCACGGCGCCCCTGTGCAATATGCCCAGGCCCCCAAAATATCGTCGGTACACGGGCACCGCCTTCCCAAGTGGTCGACTTTCCTTCGTACAGCATGCCCGCAGAACCACCCATCTGCCGAAGGAACAACCAGGGGCCATTATCTGAGGTAAACACGACAATGGTATTTTCCGCCAAACCGGCCTCTCTTAATGTTTCCAGTATTTGACCCACACTCCAATCCAGCTCTTCTACCGCGTCGCCGTAACGTCCGCGGCGACTTTTTCCAGTGAAAGCCTTAGACGAAAACTGCGGCCCATGGGGCATCGCATGGGCCAAATAAACGAAAAAGGGGCGCCCGGTATTTTCCTTGATGAAGTTTATCGCTTCCTCTGTATACCGTTTTGTAATGGTGAATTGATCAGCCGGGCGTTCCACTTGTTTTTCATCGCGGTACAGAGGAACATCCCATTTACTTATATCGGGTTCGGCGAAATAGCGGGCATAATTGTGGCCTCCTGGCCTTTTGTTCATGTCGTTGCTATAGGGTATGCCAAAATATGAATCAAAGCCCTGGCGGGTTGGAAGAAATTCCGGGAGATGACCGAGGTGCCATTTACCAATTGCCGTTGTCACATACCCATCGGACTTTAACAATTCGGCGATTGTTATTTCTGAAGTTGGCATCCCACTCAAGGATTCAGGCCGAAAGGATCGCGGGCCAGGACTCGGTGTTGCAAGACCAATCCGTACCGGTAAGCGCCCGGTAAGCAATGCTCCCCGACTGGGAGTACATACCGCATCGGGCACATAGAAGTTGGTCCACTTAAGACCTTCCGCTGCCATTTTGTCGAGGTTTGGCGTTTGAATAGAGGGGTTTCCAAAGCTTCCCAGATCACCGTAACCGAGATCATCGGCAAGTATGATTATAAAGTTCGGCTTGCGTTCCTGACTGGCAGTGCTTGCCTGGGCAGGTGGTTCCGCGTAAGCTCCGGAGCCCGCGAGCAACGCCGCGGCTGCGACCAGATATTGTATGACTGAAGGCCGAAACGCTTCAAAAAAGGATTTATTACTCATTTTTCAAAATCTCAGATTAGCCGTTCTCGGTGAATATTCAGCTCAACAAAATAGTATTTCCCGTCGCTCTAACGCAATGCCAATAGCGTTTAACAAATTTCTTTTAAGCCTAAAATCAGCCGACTCAGTTGGCTATTGCTTGGTGCCTGTCATTGCTCTATCCGGTGATTTTAACTGCCCCTTAACCGACCAGGGGTCGCCGGTTTCCCACTGAAACCTTCTGAGCCGAGCTAATAGCTCTTCCACTAAATCAGCTTGGTTCGAATCATAAGCTATATTTTTTGTCTCACCCGGGTCCGCGCTCAAATCGTACAATTCCAGTTCAGGCCGTTGAAAAAAATCCTGCATTGACCTCTCACCGAATACGCTTGGGTTGACAGCAAGGATGGCCTGCCAACTGGTTGATTCGTAGAGGTCCCGTGCCAGTGGGAAACTGATTTCATGGGACTCATTCCATATCAGCTTGTACCGCGATGTACGAATCATCCGCATCGGATAATACATATTCACTTCATGGAAGGTGTGTGACCCGAAAACAACCTCTCGACGCCCTGCGCTGGAGGCCCCATCCTTATTGCTATCGATCACGATTTCACGAAATGACGTACCGTGAAAGTCTCCCACCTTCGGGCCGATACCCGCAAACTCCAGTATTGTTGGCGTTATATCGGTCCATGACACCAGTTCGGTTGTACTTGCCCCTTGCTGCTTCTGACCGGGCGCTCGAACGATCAGCGGTAGGCTAATACCCGGCTCATATAGGGTTGTTTTCGCGCCCGGAAAGGCTGCTCCGTTATCAGATAAATAAATCACTACGGTATTGTTGGCCTTACCGCTTTCTTCTAGAAGAGCCATCAATCTCCCGACGCCCTGATCAAGCCTGGAAACAGATTGATAGTATTGCGCGAGCTCCAAACGCACTTCAGGTATATCAGGAAGATAACCAGGAACCTCAACGTCTTCCGGATTGTAGGTGTTGGTCGTTACTCCCGGATAACTGTCTTTGCGATTTCCGAAATTATTGGGCGCCGGCGCCACGTCGAAGGGGCTCGATCGGTGCGGGTCGTCGGTGGCGAAATAAAGAAAAAACGGCTGCTTGCCTTCATTTATGAACGCGCCTGCGTAGTTTGCCATTTCAACAGTACTGCGCCCAATTGGAGCGTCGATAGACGCCTCTTGATCCAGAACGACGTCGAACTGATATACGGACTCCGGAGATAAATGATATTTGCCGATTCTGCCTGTTCGATACCCCTCACTGGACAATAGAACCGGTAGAGATTTTATATCATCAAAGGAACTGAAATGATGAAATCTGTGCTCCAAACCATACATTCCATTGGCGTGGTTATGCAGGCCGGTAAGTAAAACCGATCGACTGGGGCTACAACTGGCCGTCGTTGCAAACGCGTTATCAAAACGTAGCCCTTCCGCCGCCAAGGTATCCAGGTGGGGCGTTTGGATGATGTCGTTGCCGTAGGCGCCAAGTGCATCGATTCCGTGATCATCGGAGACAATAAGAATAATATTTGGCCGCAGTTCAACGGAAGTCACCAATTCGGCCTGTTTGATTGAAGCCTCTGTCGCTATTGAATCGCAGGCCGAGATATATAATAGAACCAGTATGGGAGCCAATCGGAACAACATCATTTGGTGATAAACCCATTATTGAAGGGTAATGGTGTCGACGGCTACACCGCCGACTTTGTTAGAAAACGTTTCTAGATTGCCAAAAATCGAGGCGCCACCAGAGCGCCCCGAAATTCAGACTGTCATCGAACAACTAGAATTGCCACTTGACGGTCGCCCCGAACAAACGTTCGGAACTGATATCGATGAGCATCGCATTGCCGGTACCACCAGCCGGACCACCAACGTTATTTCTAAACCGCGGTACGGTCTCATCCCCCAGGTTACGTACTAATAACGATACCTTGAGCCGTTCATCCTTAGTCGTTGCAGAAATGCCAATATTACTAACCGTATAATCCGGAATCAGCTCACTCTTGCGTTCACCAAGATTGGAGTACTGCTCATCCGTGTAAGACACGTCCCCAAACAGTTGCAAATTTAGAGCCTCCAGCGGAAAATCCCAGGTAAAACCCAGACTATATTTTTGTTCTGGGGCAAACGGCAGAACCGTTCCCGCCTCGGCACTGGCGCCACCGGTTACCGGGTTACTGACGAAATTATCGACTTCAGCGACGTTATAGGCGAAACCACCGTTGATTGCTAAATTTTCTAGCGGACGGTAGATTAAGTCAATGTCCACGCCCTCTGTTGTAATATCTCCAGCGTTTGTGAATGTGGTTGTATTTACTCCGTCAAGGACAACTAGCGCATTAGTTTGGAAATCGCTAAACGTTGCAGTATAAGCCGTGATATTCAACATCATGCGATTGTCCAACAGCGTATTTCTGAGGCCAACTTCATAATAATCGGAAGTTTCTTTCGAGATCGGCCCCTGCTGACCATCGCGCAAGTTAAAGAACGCGTTGAAACCAGGCCCCTTGTAACCACGTGCATAACTCACATAGCCCACAATATCGCTGCTAAGGTCATACTGAAGCACGGCTTTTCCGGATAGATAATCCGTGGTCACCCGGTCGTCAAGTATCAGCACTTCTGGCCTGACGCCGCCAAATGTTCCCGCCGCATTACCGAACGCATCAGCGGCAGGTGCATTTGCTCCATCATTGACAAGCGCCCCGGTACGGCGAAAATCAAAGGATGCAATGTCGTGTGTGGCACGCAAACCGGCGATAATCCTCGTCCTCTCACTCAAATGCCACGTACCCTGCCCAAACAGCGCATAACTTTGCAGGTTGGCTTCCTGAAATGAGATGGACGTATTGGCTGAGAATATCGTAGGGTCAAATGCTGCCTGGAACGCCAGAAAGTCATTCGCCGCAGTCAATAGCTGAGTGCTGTTGTCGTAATCAGCAAGAGCAGCAAAATTGGTCCCGAATGGCAAACTGGCGCCTTCCGGACAGGTTCCTGCACCGTTAGGGGCTGGTGCGCCAGTTGCAACATTACAGCGCACACTTAATCGACTGAAAAAGCGCTCAATATCGGTGTTATAGATAAATGCGCCTAACGTATATTCAAACTTCTCGCTGGGTGCCGACTGAAGCCTTATCTCCTGTGAGAAAGTCTGATATTCCGTATCTTGAAAATTATTGACATCCTGAATGTCAACCAAGATTGGCCCCGGAAGACCATCCTGATCCGCTGTCTGTCCTGACGTGTCCGAACCACCCACACCCCATTTACGATACGCGGTAATGGAGGTCAGTGATCCGGAGGAACCGAGACTAACGTCCGCATTAATCGCGAAGCCTAAACTCTCACCTTCAACAATCGTAGCCAGGTTATTTCGAACGGTTCTCGTATCAAATCCATTGAGGATGTCGCCTATTGTAGCTTCGGCATTGATACCTGGCGCACCGATTGCGCCGGTAGCATTGTCCACCGCGCCGCTGATAGGTACACGAATCGCGCCGTCGTTGTCATACTCCGAGTAATCTGCGGACAGATTCACACTAACATCGTCGCTAGGAGTCCATTCTATCTGAGCTCTAAATCCGTAACTTTCCAAACCATTAACAGTATCATTGATAGTTTCGTTTTCTATGTTTCCGTCATAGGAGTTGTAGTACCCGTTTAGTCGACCACGTAGATTCTCATTCAAGGGGCCGGATACAGAGGCGCTCGCTTTGTAATAATCGTCCTCAAACACAGACCCGGAAACGTATCCTTCGAATTCTTCGGTGGGACCTTTCGTTATTATTTGAATAAGGCCGGCAGAGGAGTTTTTTCCAAATAACGTGCCCTGTGGTCCACGTAGCACTTCGATTCGCTCAACATCATACAAGTCTGAGAAGGCATTTCCCGGTGCTGCCAGGGCAACGCCATCTACAACCGTTCCCACGCTTGGTTCACTGGCGATGGAAAAGGATATTGTGCCAACTCCGCGCAAAAACAGCGAGCGAGCCCGAGGACTTGCGTTTCCGCGAGAGGTTAACCCTGGAACCGAGAGTAGCAGACTTTCAATGCCGTTGCTGGCGCTACGCTCAAATTGTGCGTCAGAAATCACCGAAATCGCAATCGGGACCTCGCTTAGCGCCTGGTCACGTTTTTGGGCGCTTACGATGATTTCTTCTAACAGATAAACCTCCGCAACTGCCGGGGCCTGAAACATTAGTCCGGCAGACAACGCGAAAGCTGAGGAAATAGCGAGATTTATGGGTTGCCTCTCCATTATTAGCTTCTCCTGAGTATTCTTGTAGTTGTGGTAAATGAGACAGGCTAAATGCTCGAATGAACAAGAGCGAATAAACATATGGACAATTACTGAGCCGTCTTAATCGCTCCCCACTGATAATTGAGCCCCTCCTAAGCCATCAAAAACCCATAATCCCTTACTGGGAAAAGGCTTCTCAATCGCTTAGCACTGATGCTAACACATGTGAAATACATAATACAACTTATATCTTATATAAGATAAAGCCCTTCCAATAATTTTTTAGAATTTTTGGAGGTAATCCGATTACCCATTGGAATTCACTGCTATATAAAACGTTTTAAATGGTGACCGGCAACCCAGGGCTATCGTCTGCCCCCAACGGAAACGGCTTCGCGGAGCAACTGTAATAAGACTTCGACCGTTAACGCCAATGACCCCCTTTGGCATCACCGATGGGGACCATTGCGCCTTTGAGCGAGCGGTTCGGATCATTGGTCGGATTATCAATAGCCGGCGCGCCTTGATGCGCGCCGGGCGATGAACTTCTCCACAACTTAGAAGCCAATACCACCCAAGCCTTATATCTTTTATAACACTGTCTTTTATAAGATATTACTGTAAACGAGCTATAAGTTAACTGAGATATCATCTATAAAAGCAATAAGGTAAACTCGCAACAGCATCATGACTCATCATCGAGAAACGAAATATGAAAGACTCTCCGGGGTTCCTGCCTTTGTACAGGCAGGTTTACGACAGGCTGGTAAAACGCATTACTGACGGTGATTGGAGGCCCTCGGAAGCATTACCAAGCGAATATGCGCTTGCCAATGAATTAGGCGTCAGCCAGGGGACAGTTCGTAAAGCCCTAAACGAGATGGAGGCGGAAAAACTGGTAGAGCGACGGCAGGGTAAAGGAACCTTCGTCAAAGAACACACAGATGAGGCCTCTATTTTTCGCTTTTTTCGACTGACTCGTCTGGACGGCGCACGTCTAACACCGGAAAGTGAAGTGGAATCAATCAACCGACGACTGGCGAACAAGCAAGAAAAATCGGTATTGGGTCTTGAACAAAAGGAGCATGTGATTGAAATTCATCGGATTCGACTTGTCGATCACTCTCCCTGTGTAATTGAAACCATTATACTGCCGCAAGCACTTTTCCCGGATTTTGATAGATTGGAGTCTCTATCGGAATCTTTATACCCTCTCTATCAAAGGAAATTCGGTATTCACATTGTTGAAGTAGAAGAGCAGTTACAAGCAGTTGCAGCGACCAAAGAGGACGCCAAACGCTTGAAAATACCCGATGGCACCCCCTTGTTACGTGTTGACCGTGTCGCACTTACAATAATAGGAAGGCAAGTAGAGTGGCGATCCAGCTTATTTGAGACGCGCAAATTTGTTTATTCAGTTAATCTAAATTAATGCTCTTGTATAGATGGTGTACGTCGGCAAAAGGATATGGTACGAATCGGCCCGTTTTCTAAGAGAGACTTTTCTGCCAGCTGTTTCTCCGGTTTAGCCCGCTAATCTTTTACGACGAATATCTTTGACCGTCTTTTTGGTGTTGGACATGCTCATAATGAGACTCCTCTGCTTCAGTTAAAAGTAGCAGAACTGTCTCTTAGTGAATCAGGCCATTTGGTTCTTCATGCTTTGACGGCGCACACGAGAAAGGTGGTGCCACTGCCGCGATTCTGCTCGGAAATGATCCCCCCGTTCAGACCCAATACCGGAAAAAGACTTGCCGTTAATGCGGCAAATCACCAGAGACCTGGCCTGGGACTTGGGGCGTTCCCTGTTCTGGAAAGAAGAACACCCCGAAGTGCTGGAGCGCATGTCCAGAATTTACGAAATTCCAACACGAATAGCCCGCTGACAAAGATAGCAGATGAGGTGAAAATGGGCTCTCTGTTTCTCCTATTGTTATTCCACTAAAACAAAAATACTTACAAACGATGATATTGGCTATCCTAAAATACGTAAGCAAATCTTATCAATTACAGAGAGCTTGGATGGGCAGCAGTTTTGAGGGAGAAGAGAGTGGCAACAGATGCTGAACAAGCCGAGGATCAAATGGCTGGGAGCAGTGTTGAAGCCTTATTGGAGCTAGTACACGAGCTGGTGTTGGAGCTGCATCCGCAGCGCAAGCGTTCCCTGCGCGTGACGCTGGACAGTGCGCTGGACCGCGAACTGGGGTTCGACAGCCTGTCGCGGGTGGAACTACTTCAGCGTCTGGAACGGGCCTTTGGTGTCAGTCTGCCGGAATCGTTGCTGGCTGGTGCCGAGACGCCGCGCGACCTGTGGCGGGCGGTACAGGCCAGTAAGGTAACAGGGCATAAGGCTGAAGGTCCGGTTCAGTTTGCTACGCAGGCGCGTCTGCGCGAGTCGGCAGAGGTACCGCACAGCGTTGAGACATTGACTGAGATGCTCGACTGGCATGTGCACAGTCACCCTAGCCGCCCCCATGTCTACCTATATGGCGAGGGCGATAAACCTGAAACGATCACCTATGCGATGCTGGCCGACGGCGCGCGGGCTATGGCTGCCGGCCTGCAGGAGCGGGGCCTGCTACCCGGCCAGAGTGTGAGCATTATGTTACCTACGGGCCTTGATTACTTGTTCAGTTTTTTTGGTATTCTGCTGGCCGGTGGTGTCCCGGTGCCTATCTACCCACCTTTGCGTCCGTCGCAGTTTGAAGATCACCTACGCCGCCATGCCGGAATTCTCGCCAATGCCGAGGGGGTTTTGCTGATTACCGTAGCGCAGGCGCAACGGGTGGGGCATCTGCTCCAGGGGCAGGTTGACACGTTGCGCGAAGTGGTCACGCCGGAGCAGCTAATGGTCACCACGGGAGCTTTCAGCCACCGGCCGATACAGGCGCAGGACGTCGCTTTCTTGCAATATACCTCGGGCAGCACCGGCCAACCTAAAGGGGTTATTCTGACCCACGCTGACCTGCTGGCCAATATCCGTGCTATGGGCGAGGCAACGCAGGTCGAATCCAGCGACATTTTTGTCAGTTGGCTGCCGTTGTATCACGACATGGGGTTAATTGGTGCCTGGCTGGGGAGTCTGTATCACGCGATGCCTTTGGTGTTGATGTCGCCGCTGGCCTTTCTCACCCGGCCAGCACGCTGGCTGTGGGCCATCCACAGACACCATGGAACCCTGACGGCGGCACCCAATTTTGCTTATGAATTGTGCCTGAGCAAACTGGAAGTCACTGATATAGAAGGGCTGGATCTAAGCAGCTTACGGCTGGCTTTTAATGGTGCCGAGCCAGTCAGCCCCAACACCATATTTCGTTTTGGTGAGCGCTTTGCACCCTATGGCTTCAAGCCACAGGCCATGGCACCGGTCTATGGCCTGGCCGAAGCCGCGGTAGGATTGGCCTTTCCGCCCGTCGGCCGCGGCTCGATTATTGACCGCATCCAGCGTGAAACTTTTATTACCAGTGGCCAGGCTATTCCGGCATCGGATACGGCGAAGGCAACGCTGGAGTTTGCCGCCTGTGGTCAGCCATTGCCCGGTTACCAGATCCGCATTGTTGATGCGGCCGGCCGCGAGTTGCCTGAGCGGGAGCAGGGGCGGTTGGAATTCAAGGGGCCATCGGCAACCAGTGGTTACTGGCGCAATCCCGAGCAGACCCGGCACTTGTTTGATGGGGAATGGTTGGACTCCGGTGACCTGGCTTATGTTGCTAAAGGTGATGTCTACCTGACCGGCCGGATCAAGGATATCATCATCCGTGGCGGACGCAATATTTACCCCCACCAGTTGGAAGAAGCCGTAGGGGATATTCCCGGCGTCCGCAAGGGCTGCGTGGCGGTGTTTGGCAGCCCCGATCCGGCTTCCGGCAGCGAGCGCTTGATCGTTGTTGCTGAAACCCGCGAGCAGGAGTCTGCAGCGCTGGAAGCGTTGCAGGATCAGGTTTGCGGGGTTACCACCGATCTGTTGGATTTGTCGCCCGATGAAGTGGTACTGGCATCGCCGCGTACTGTGCTGAAAACTCCCAGCGGCAAGGTTCGCCGCGCTGCTGTGCGTGAGTTGTTTGAAACCGGGCGCATCGGTCAACGCTCACATGCTGTTTGGTCGCAGGTTGTGCGTCTTACCCTGGCTTCATTGCGGCCGCGCCTGCGCAGCTTGTGGAGACAATGTGTTAGTACCGCTTATGCTGTTTACGCACATAGTATTTTCTGGCTGCTGGCACCTTCGATTTGGTTGGTGGTTGTACTATTACCGCGTGCGTCGTGGCGTTGGGCGGTGATGCGCCAGGGAGCACGGCTATTGTTTCGCGTGACAGGTATTTCTTTATCGGTACAGGGGCTTGAACAACTACCGCGGGGGCAGGCTTGTGTTATCGTCGCCAATCATGCCAGTTACCTGGATGGTATTGTGCTGGCGGCGGCATTGCCGATCCAATACGCGTTTGTGGCTAAAGCCGAACTGGATCGCCAGTTTATCGCGCGCCAGTTCCTGCGGCGCATAGGTGCTTTATTCGTGGAACGCTTTGGTAAAGAGCAGGGTGTGGCCGATGCTCGGTGTTTGGCACAGGCCGTCGAGGCCGGTCGCTCCCTACTGTATTTCCCAGAGGGGACTTTTACCCGCATGCCAGGACTGTTACCTTTTCATATGGGAGCGTTTTCCGCTGCTGCCGAGGCTGGTGTGCCTGTGGTGCCAATAGCAATCCGCGGTACCCGTTCGCTGTTGCGTGCTGACACCTGGTTTCCGCGCCGGGGAGGGGTGCGTATCACTGTGGCGGCGCCAGTCCTGCCGGAGGGCAAGGATTGGGCAATGGCGGTAAAGTTACGGGATGCCGGGCGGGCAAGTATCTTGCGGCATTTAGGAGAGCCTGATCTGGCCCAAGAATCATCACAATTATTGAAGCAATGACAAATAAGCTCGAAGTTTCCCAGCAGGAAGTCACCAACCCTAGTTCACCAGTACAGCGACGGGAGCAGGTAGCATGGGCCTTATACGATTTCGCCAACTCCGGCTACACCACGGTAGTGTTAACAACGATCTTCAGTGCCTACTTCGTTGGAGTAGTAGCTGGTGGGCCAGAGGGTTTTCCCTCCGGTACGGCTACCCTACTGTGGACCTTGGCCGTAGGTGGTGCTAATGCGATTGTCCTGGTGACGGCCCCAATTGTAGGTGCAATCGCGGATCATCGGGCGCAGAAGAAGCGCTTTTTGCTACTCACCACTGTGGGCTGCGTTATAACCACTGCCCTGTTGGCATTAGTTGGCCCTGGTGATGTGGCGCTTGGCTTGGCGTTGGTGACCATCTCCTCAATTATGTTTGTCAGCGGCGAGAACCTTATTTCCTCTTTTCTGCCGGAGATCGTGCCGGTCCGCAAGATGGGGCGTATGTCCGGTTATGGTTGGGGGCTGGGTTATTTTGGTGGGTTGGCAACACTTAGCTTCTGCCTGGGTTATATTGCTTGGGCGCAGCGACTGGGACACGTTGAGCATCAGTTCGTGCCCGTAACGTTGTTGATTACAGCAGGCATATTTGTGCTGGCAGCGACCCCTACATTTGTCTGGCTGCGGGAGCGGGCTATACCGCAGCCGCTGGCCCAAGGGGCGTCTTATGTTCAAGTGGGCATCCAGCGGGTGCGGCACACCCTGGCCGAAGCGGTGCGTTTGCCTGATTTATTCCGCTTTCTGACGGCGTTGGCAGTTTATCAGTCGGGTGTCGCTGCGGTAGTGGTGTTAAGCGCGGTTTACGCTCGTGAGGTGATGGGGTTTGACAGTCAAGCGCTGGTGATTCTGATTATGGTGGTCAATGTCACCGCCGCTGTTGGCGCCTTGCTATTGGGGCATTTGCAGGACTGGCTTGGTTCGATACCAACTTTGGCTATCGCCCTGTTGATCTGGAGCGTGGCTATTATTCTAGTATTCTTTG
The DNA here is from genome assembly GCA_028280905.1 of Porticoccaceae bacterium. GTDB lineage: Bacteria > Pseudomonadota > Gammaproteobacteria > Pseudomonadales > Porticoccaceae > JANQKW01. The sequence continues at coordinate 12,106 of JANQKW010000009.1, read as the reverse complement.
CTGATTCGCCCAATGATGTCTGGCTTGCGGGGAACCTGATCGGTTTGGCCATGGGCGGCAGTCAGGCGGTTGGGCGGGCACTGGTTGGGCAGTTTACACCTGTAGCGCGCACAGCTGAGTTTTTCGGCTTGTGGGGCATGGCGAATCGCCTGTCTGCCATCATTGGCCCTTTGAGTTATGGTTTGATCGGTTTTTTGAGTGGTGGTGATCACCGCTTGGCGATTTTGTCCACACTGGCATTTTTTATCGTTGGACTGGTTCTGTTGTTTCGGGTGGACGAACATCGCGGTAGAGTGGCGGCAATGGAGTGAGGGTGGTGAATTCTAAATTTTGGCTCTAGCAATTCAAATGTGCTCAATCCTTACGAAGCTTGCTAATCAAAACCTCCTCCTATAGGGTGAATTGCCATGAGAGATCTTCTGTTTCTGTTGTTGCTGTTATTATTAAACCTTCAACCCTACTCAAATTTCATAAAGCCCTTGTACAACGAAAATATCGCCAACGCTACTCATCGAAGAGATCTGCAAAGCCCGGACCCAAAGGACCTTCTAAGGAACTAGTTAAAGCCATTATTGAAATGAAACAACGCAACCCGCGTTTCGGCTGCCCACGCATCGAGGTTCTTGATCAAACACTTTTGTAGAGGATTATTTATATTGCCAGCGGCGGCTTAATTTGTAATTCGCCATGGACGCGCTAGCGTCAGCCAATAAAAAAGACCACCCCGCAAAGAGTGGCCTTTTAACAGACTTTCTTGGCTCCCTTGCAGATGAAGAGAGTTTTGACCAAAAGTCTGTAGCGATGGTAGCGGGGGCTGGATTTGAACCAACGACCTTCGGGTTATGAGCCCGACGAGCTACCAAGCTGCTCCACCCCGCATCAAAACTGCTGATAATTAGGGCTTAGTACCAACCGAGCCGCAACGACCGCTTAAATAGCGGTCTCATATCAAAGGCGTGCGATTATAGGGCTGGATCCCTGGCCGGTCAAGGGATACCCCCGGCTTATTCATGGCTATTTGCTACTGAAAATCAGTGGCCACCACGCACGGCGCGCTAGCTTGCTGTTAGCAACCTGGGGCCTTGAACGTCCTCTTTAGCGTCTTTGGCCTTTTCAAAGATCAAATATTCCAATTCCGAGAAGTGAAAATAGTTATACATCTGCTCATTTATCACTATCAGCGGCGTATGGGCAACATTCAGATTACACCACTCATACAGCGTTTTGACCTTTTCCGGCAGTGCATCAATATCAGCGAAATCGGGCTTGCGACCATGTGCTCGCTCCCGTTCAGGCTCTGAGGCGTTTATTGCCCACTTCAACTTCTCAAAAGCCTTCTCGTAGTCACCACTGGCAGCAATATCCATAATCGTCTCCGCGTCGACGAAATTCATATCAGGTTGCTTGGGTCGAATCCTTAACCGGATAGAACACAAATCGCGGTGGTTTTGCAGGAATTCATCGGCTTGACTGACCGTAATCGCGCATGCGGAGCAACCCAAACTGACGCTGAGATCGACCTGAACAGTGGCATCGGGGTTTCCCAGAAAGATATCGCCGTACATGTCGCCGTAATCCAGCGTTGTTTTCCCCGTTATCGCGGAGATGTAAGCGGGGCTCTGCCGTATTTTTTTGAGCTCTGAATCCAGGGAATTATAATGAACAAACGCTTGCCAGTGCTTTTGCAATAAGAAAGCAGCGCTAAAGGCGAACGAAAAGCACCAAACTGTCGGCAAAACCGATTCCAGCGTCACCGGCCCTGGCGCTTCCCCCAAGCCAATCACAACGATTGACTGGCCAATCAAAATACCTCCTACCCACAAGCACAGTTTACACCAATCCTTTATCACGTTTATCTGATAAAAAACAGACAAGGGTACAACACAAACCGCCAGCACGGAGATTGCAAAAACCGGCCACCAGTATCCCGTCACACCGGCCACCGCAGCGGCAAATGTGTAGCCTAAGAAGTAGCCCAAGGTCAGATTGGGGATGCTCATTAACCAAAATGACTTACCTAACGGCGAATCGAGCACGGCGCCACAACCACTGTCAACCACCGCCTTGGCATCGCAAACTTTCGGCCCGAATCCGGCATTGGCGCCATGCTCGAGCATGATCAGATTCCAGCTTATCCATAGGCCTAATAGCGCGGAAGCCGCCAGCGGCACGGCTACCAGGGGTTGTGCTGACAACAGGGCGATAAGGATGTAAAGAGTAACGGCTAACCCCCCGATCACCTGTGTGGCGAGCTGTTTTAACCTATATTTACGAAAGCCTTCCACTAACTCGCGCATCCGCGATGACCATTGCCCGCCCGCGTTATATTCCAGATAGTAAGGGTTTGAGTTTTGCAGAAATTCATCGCAGTCGACCCACTGCTCTCCCTCTTCATTTTCAATACACACACCGCGCTGCTCATTGTAATCTAGCAATGTGCCCCAAGGCTGGCTATTAAACTGATCCGCATAAAAAACAAAGCGCTTGCTATTAACACCACGGGAAAGAAAGACCTGCCAATCCCGACAAAAGCCCAACTTGCAGGGCAAGCCCAGCGAGAGCGCAACCTGTTCAAAGCTCGAAGGAGTCGGGAATAAACTGTGCTCAACCAGTTTACGCTCCAGCAAGAGATTGCCACGTAAATCTGGCTCGAACTTACTTAGATATTCTGTAAACAAACTCGAAAATATCGCTTTAAAATCGCTTTCCTGAGTTTTTAGATACCGCTCGTGATTGCTATTCATATCATCAGCCTCTGATCATTCACTCAATTGTTTTCTTATATTGACGATAAAGTGGTGGTGCTTCCTGGTCGCGGTGGACGGCAATTCGTGATACTTGGCCGTGCCAAGCTCCCGCAAGCGCAACCGCCATATAAGCTGGTCCGCTTGCTGGTCAAATTCCGAGAAAACCAACCACCTATCCTGGTCCGCCAGCTCTTTGACGTGGTCAACTGCCAGCTTTACACCCTTAAAACTAAACGTGACCGTGCCACCTTTTCCGTAGCGGCGATCGACAACTGGCGTCAACGGCCCATTGGCCCGAAAAACAAATGTCATTTTGTCGGCATGGCTGCTTGCCCGAATTGAGTCGATAACGACTGGGACATTTTCAACCGCCATTTCCGATGGTTGATCCGATTGCGAGGCAACCTCATCTTGCGCAAGAACTGCGTTGACGAGACTATCGATGCGGTTTAAAACACGATCGGCCTCTTCAAATAAGTCCGCTATTTTGATTGGAGCGACCAAAAAATCGTCAACTAATCCCACATCCTCTGCGTCTAAATGACCAGTGACGGCCTCTAACGCAACCCAATTTCGGAACGAATCAAGTTGCGCTTCCCGTTTACGCAGGTTGACATTGGTGTAGCTGCTGTTAATGACCGGCTGATCACTATCCAAAAAAAGCCCCAGTCGCTGCTGCAATCGCAGCAGCGACACAAACGCCTGACCATTGATTTTCCACTGCCGATACGTATTGTTGATCTCCGCGGCTATCCGTTTGCGTTCATCCGCGAGCAATGCTTTGGCTGCCTCATAAAAGCGCACTGACTGCTGCTGTGTTCGGCGACTGTACCCCCCGTCATAAAGCTGCGCCGAAAAGTTGATCATTGCCGTCCACCCAATATTATCGTTGCGAAATTTGCCGAAATTGCCTTCTTCGGTAGTGCTAACATTGCTGCCGTAATCGACAGACAAGCCGACCTTGGGCAGCCACGCGGCTTTTGCTGCTTTGACGGCATACCGCGCCGACGCTAAACGCGCTTCAAGTTCTGCAATTTTTGGACTGTTATCGATTTCGGCCAACCAATAGGATAGCGAATACATAGCGCTGGCGGGCACTGACGCCTCTTTATGAAACATATGCAATTCCGGTAACGGCCTACCTACCTTCAGTTCGAGTTCCGCCAGCGCTTGCTCCAAATCATTTTTCGAGCGCTGCATCTCAACGGCCATAAGCCTCAACTCACTGGTGCTCACATAGTCTAGCTGGACACTGCGTTTCTTATCATTGTCAGACCCTACCAACGAAGGTTCGTAGTCAAGAACGCGTTGGTAATTGTCTTGCAAATACAATAGTGAACGAATAGCCGTAAAATACCGATCAACAATTTCGGCGATAAAATCAATTTGAAGTGCGCGCTCAGCCGTTCGCAATGATTCACCGAGCTTTCGATGTTGTTTAACTGTGTGGCTTAACGATCGATCGAATACCGTTTGTCGAACACTTAAACGGACATCGCGATTGACATTAGTGCTGTCCAACTCAAACGTTTCTCTATCGCCGGCACGCCCACCTCTTTCATCAAAAAAGAAACCAGGTTCGGCCGTTGTATTGGAGTATTCGGCGTAGCTAGACGATTGGCTAATTGAAATATTCGGCTGCAAAAACGTTTCCTGTAGGCTTGCACCCAACTGCTGCCCTCGCAGGTCTTGGGCACTGGCGGTAAAAGCGGAATCATTTTGGAGGGCGAGGTCGAGCACATCTCCGAGCGACATAGCGACTGCGGGCAGCGGCAACATGCTTAGTTTTATTAGACACAGAGCCGGTAACAACACCCGGTCAAAGGCCGGCCTGCACATCGAGCTGTTACAGGCTAATCGATAGCAAACGCAAATCGAAAAGAACACCGACAACTACCGTTAGCGATGGAGCAGAAAAATACGGACGCTAGCCAACCGAACTCTCAAACCACCGCCGGTTAACATGGACGCAGAAAAAGGTATTTAATGTACCCCTATAACAGAGGGGGCCCACCCACCAATAGTCAGATGAGCCGGCCTCCTCGGTACCGATACCCAAAACCCGCTGAATACCACGCGGCTATGTAAGGTTACCGGCTAGACGCCACCTGCGTAGATTAGCACCAGTGCATTCTTTTGCACTTGTTGCGCGGCCAACAATGAGCGCATACAAAAGAGCTTACGGGACTTTTTCCAGCTTGACCGCCGCTAATTTCCTCCGCTTGCTGTGGTGTGACTTCCTGTTGTTGTTCGTCAGTTTTTTCTGACTCGGACTTTTGATAATCTTTGTTGTCCTTCATTTTAGTCGTCTCCTATGTTGAAAGGTTAACAAAAGCAGAACATGCAGCATGTGAGAATAATTAGGGTTGCTGATGTCTGTCGCTATTTATTCTAGTAAGCGGTTTCGCAAAAAGTTCTAAACAATTTGTAAACTAATTTTTAAATGTATAGTGGCGTTGCAGGACATCCCACTCGTTAATAATGGCTTCCTTCCCACAAATTTTGTATGCCGCACATAGCCAAGCCTTTCCGGCCAGACAGAAGAGGGTGGCAGAATTGGATGATTACAAGCGTTTCGGTGGATTTATCCAGCAGTGGTTACTACAGGTATAAGGCGCAACCTTACGCCAACGTTAGTAATAACCTTCTATAAATTCCTGATGAAACCGTCGGCAGAAAGAAACGACATTTTCGTACTCAAGCACCAAGCGCTTCAATGGCGTTTCGATATCAACCAAAACTATTTGTGCCAGACAACCGTAAACAGTTGCGTCAAAAGCAGTTGGAGAATCGCCAAACAGGTAGAGCTTACCTTCCAAAAATTGACTGGTTTCGTGTAATATCGGCCTTGACATATCCAGGAAATCGGCTTCTGTATAGTTACCAAAGCCGGACGCTGCTAGATTGTTGGTAACCTGTCTTTGTACCTGCGCCGGACCCAACGCGATCATAGACTCACTGAGCCTATTAAAGAAATAGTAGTCTCTAACGACGGGCCAACCGTCTTTGTGAAGCCAGCGAAAATAAACAATGCTCCAGTAAAGCTTTTGCCCCATAGGTATGGTTATCTGGTTGCAACGCTTAACCTGATCAGTTGGCAGATGCATATCAATGCCATCCGTGTATCGATCCACGAGATATAAAAACATACGGCTTGAGCCATTGATAACTTCATCGCCATCGACCAAATAACGGCGTTTTTCGATAAAGTACTCTGACAGCAACTCATCGATGACAAGAGGTTTGTGTTCGACACCCGTCATCCTGAGCAGGGCCAACACTCTGAGGACAAATTGGCTCGGATCAGGGAGACTCATAAATGGACCTGTGCTGTAAACGGAAATCATATTAACGACCTCAGGCTTTTCTAATTGCAGATTATCCTTAGTTTGCAGTTAAACATCCGCTGTCATCGGTTCATTTTTTACACCTGAACTTCGATAGCGTAAACAGCAAGATTTTGCGTAATGCCAAACCAGACATGCTATTTTAAGTACTTCAGTGATCGCTTCGATTATAGGGAGGCCTCCAATCACCCGTCAATTTCCGCGAACCTGAAAAACGGCACAAGTAAATAAAAATATACGTTCTTAAAATAATTTTTAAAAACTGCCAGACGCTGGCCGAACAGCTAAAAATATTCGTATAGAAACCACTGTTGCGGGTCGACGAAACAGAGCGTTTCGCTAATTTGCCATGCGCCTGGAACCAAGGCAGATAAGGGGCTTGAGTCAATTTATTTGAAAACATTAGTGAACTCATCTTGTTACCAGAGTTGGGATAGATATTAATCCCGTTTTAAAATGTCTTGTCCAACCATCACATCGCCAACTCGATTGCGGTCAATCTTCTACCCAAATCCGCATTGCGTTTCTTGCGCGACAATTTAGTAGGCGCTAGATTAAAAACAACGCCAAGGCAGACTGATCTCTGTAGTTTGCACAGTTGATCCGGCAGGCGGCAATTAATGATTAATTAGACTAGAGGGCAAGCACTACCATTCCAATGGCTGAAGACTCTGTTGATTTTAGACAAGAAGTAATTGACCGGCGCAACAATCAGTTAGCCGGGTCTGTTCTGCTGCGCCAGCCGGTGGGCCTAAAAATTGGCATGCTGATAGTTGGGTGTCTGTTCGGCATGCTGCTCTTGGTTATGGCGTTGGGAAGCTACCAACGCAAACTCACACTCACTGCCATGGTCGTGCCGGTACAGAGTGCGGCGCGTATCATGGGAGATCCGGGCGGAGTGGTAGAGAAAATATGGGTTGCCAGTGACGAACCGGTGAAAAAAGGGCAGTCTCTGGTATCCATCCGACAGTACAATCAAACGAACGCAAATGCTCCGGCTTCGCCGGTTTCTGAACTGATTCAGGCGCGGGACAATTACGCCAGCCAGCTGAAAGCAACAAAGGCACTTAACCGGGCAAAATTGAGAAAACTCGTTAACCAAATTAGTGGCTTAAAACTGCGGCTTTCATCGCTGCCGTCCGATTCCAGCGAGCACGCTGACCTCAGTGCGCAGGTGAATGAAATGACGCTGAACGCGGAGCAAATTCTGCCGGCGCAACATGAATTGGAAGAAACGCAGTTAGCGCGACAGATTCAGCTGATGAACCAGCTTATCAGCAGCCAACAAGGCTATATTTCCGAATTGGTAGCCCCGCTCGACGGCATTGCCACTAACATTCTGACCAGCGTCGGCGACGCACCCAGCCCAATCCAACCACTACTGACTGTGTTGCCGGAAGAGCCCCATTATTACCTGCGGGCTTACGCCACCACACGAGACATTGGCTTGTTAAAAAAAGGGCTGGACGTCAAAGTTAAATACCAATCATACCCTTTTCGCCGCTACGGGATTTATAGAGGGCGCGTTGAAAATATTGCCAAGACCGGCCTGGTCCCCTCTGAAGTTGATGATATTTTGGTTGCCTCCGTAAGCGAACCTCTTTACCCCATTAAGGTAATGCTGGACCAGCAGCAGGTCGTCAGAAATGGCGAGGTCTTTGCCATTCAGAGCGGTATGCTCGCTGACATTGATATTGTTCTGGAGAGCTTCTCGGTCCTTGAATGGGTTGTAACCAGTTTGCTGGACGGGAGTTAGGCTATGACCGCGACACAGGCATCAAAAGAATCGTCCCTGGACTTCTCGCTATTTCAGAGAAGTCGCCTTCCTATTGTCTATCAGGCAGAGGCAACAGAGTGCGGCCACGCCTGTATGACCATGATCGCCAACTATTTTGGCCATAAGATCGACCTGGCGGGAATGCGAAAACTCTCCCCCACATCGTCGCTCGGCGTTAGCGTAAGCACGCTAATCAATATCGGCGATATGTTATCCCTGTCAGGGCGGGTGGTGCGCGTTGAACTGAAGAACGTCGACGCGCTCGAAACCCCTTGTATACTGCACTGGGATATGAATCACTTTGTGGTGCTGAAGGAAATAAGGCGCTCCACTTTTGTAATACACGACCCTGCCCTGGGGCAACGACACCTCAACAAGGACGCGTTTTCCGACTCTTTCACCGGCTACGCGGTAGAATTCAGCAAGGCTCCGGCATTTAAGAAAGTCACCAAAATTGAGCGACCCCGCTTAAGCCACTTGTGGTCTGACATGAGGGGGCTGAGCAGCTTCTGGGCGCAGTTGCTGGGCTTGACGGTGTTTCTTCAGCTGTTAGGCGTGCTCGGCCCGTTTTATAATCAACTAGTCATTGACGAAGTTTTGCCCTCGCAGGATTCCGGCCTGCTGTTTGTGCTGCTCGTAGGGTTCCTGTTAGTACTGCTGTTGCAGATTACGATTGCCGCATTCCGAGAGATAGTCGTGACGCATCTGGGTAACTTGCTCAGCTTCCAGATAACCACAAATCTGAAGCACCATTTGTTAAAGCTGCCACTCACCTATTTTGAGCGACGCCACGTCGCCGATACCATCTCGCGGTTTAACTCACTTGACCCCATCAACCGCTTCCTCACCGACGAAGTTGTCCAGGTCAGCATGGGTGGCGTGTTCATGTTGACCATGGGCATTATGCTAATGAGCTATAGCTTACTGCTGGGTAGTCTAGTACTGCTGTTTGTGCTGCTCGATGCCATAGTCCGCTACATCCTGTATCAATATATCCGCAATATCTCAACGGAGAAAATTCGCATCGATGCCGAGGTAGACGCTATCTTTATGGAAACTACCAGATTGATTCAAACGATAAAGCTATACGGTGAGGAGTCACTGCGCATCTCTATCTGGCGAAACAAACTGGTTGATGCCATGAACGCCGGCATTCGACTCAATTACTTGAATATTTTTCAGATCCATGCAGAAAAGATCTTTTGGGGCGTGGAAAACATCGTTGTATTGTTCGTAGCCGCCAAACTGATTATTAGCGGTGACTTATCGATAGGCATGTTTTTCGCGGTGCTATCCTATAAGGAGCAGTTTAAATCCAGTGCATCGCGGGTAATCGAAGGGTTGATCGACTACCAAATGCTGTCCCTGCACCTGGAACGCATTGGTGATATTTCCCTGGAGGAACGTGAAAAAGGGCTTGAGGGCGACAACCTCGCCACCATTCAAAATACCGATCTGGTCGCTACCGACCTGAGCTACCGATACCACCCAGGCAGCCCATTGGTAATTGAAAATGCCCGTATGACTATCCGCCAGGGCGAAATCGTCGCCATAGTCGGGCCGTCCGGCGGCGGCAAGACAACACTTATTAAACTATTGCTGGGGTTATTACCTCCTGAAAGCAACGGCTCGGTGACCTTTGGCGGCGTTGAAATCCACCGCTTGGGATTGCGACAATATCGGTCCTATCTGGCCACCGTGATGCAGAGCGACGAACTGATATCAGGTTCAGTGGCTGAAAATATTTCTTTCTTTGATCCGGAAATTGATTGGAAAAGGCTGGTTGACTCAGCACGCTTGGCGGAAATCCACGAACATGTTTGTAGCCTGCCCATGCACTATCAAACCCTGGTGGGGGAAATGGGATCCATTTTTTCCGGCGGCCAACAGCAGCGCATCCTACTCGCCCGCGCCCTCTACCGAAGGCCCAGCGTTCTCTTCCTGGATGAAGCAACCTCCGCCCTTGATACGGAAGCCGAAGAACTGATCAACAAAAGTATCAAGTCGCTGGATATTACCCGTATTATAGTCGCCCATAGACGCGAAACCATTGACTGCGCGGATCGTTTTTACTGGGTCGAAGACGGCAAAGTGTTTGAAGTGAATCGCGATAAAGCGTTGCGCCATCATGACGAACAGGCGGCATAAACCATACCCATGAGCAGGTATGCCAGATACTTAGGCGTTGTGGCCATGCTTTGCTCCGACTTCGCGGCCGCCGCCGGTTTCACCGTTCAATCGCCAGAAGATTACCCGCATGACGCCAGCCATTATACGCAAGGACTGATCATCCATAACGGCGAAGTATTTGAAACAACAGGACTGCGCGGCAAGAGCCACTTGTACCGCTATAAATTGGGTGGCGCACCGGAGAGACTGTTGTCACTGGAAGAACATTTATTCGGCGAAGGCCTAACTCGACTGGACGATAAGCTGTACTGGATCACCTGGAAGTCCGGCCTCGCGTTTGAAATTGACACAACCCATTACAGAGTTTTACGTACTCTCGAATATGAGGGGGAAGGTTGGGGACTAACCGATGATGGTGATTTATTGATCATGAGCGATGGTAGCGATCAACTGACTTTTCGCAACCCGGAAGACTTTTCCATCGTTAAACGCCTTTCGGTAACCTTCAACGGCCGACCTGCAGGAAGTCTAAATGAATTGGAGTGGGTGAACGGCTACATACTGGCCAATGTATGGCACGCCGATATAATGTTGGTCATAAACCCGAATTCCGGGGATGTGGTCAATGTCGTACCACTAAAACGTCTGCGGGAGCCCGAGGGCGTTGCCGCTGAGCACGTGTTAAATGGCATCGCCTATGATCAACAAACGCAGCGTCTGTACGTCACCGGCAAGAACTGGCCCAAGTTAGTGCGAATTGGGATGCCTGACAAAACGATGAACGCTGAGTAAGGAACGACTAATGTTAGCTAGAGAAGTTAAATTATTTATGAAGATCTTAAACGAAGTAGTAAGAGCTATACCCGACAAGAAGTGTAATAATATAAGCACCTGACGAAGCATTTTTTGCGCAAATTTATTTTGTAAATAGTTCGATGGGAGAAACTAATGTTCGCTTTCCTCTTAAAAAAGGCAACGCACCAGAATGAAACGCCAATTGCGGTTAAAAAAACCATTCTTCAATCTTCTGAGCTGAGTGTTGTCGGCGGTGCGTTGGCGAAATCGGTTCAACTGGCATCTTCTTGTGCCAACTGTTATCCGCGAGCTTCATGCTCACGCTTTGAGTGGTGTGCTTGAAGCCAAAAATGGCAGAAGACTGACTTAGGTTTAGAAAGATGGTGCCAAGGCCGGTAAAATTTGTCCGGAACAAATTTAGGCAGCTTTAGCTGGCCCGAAGGGTCGAGCGCAGGGATGCGCGAGTCACTTTAACCGATCCGGTTCAAGTCCTACCGCGCTGGAAAGTATCTCCTGTCTACATGGCAGAAGACGAACTCTGATAAGAAAGATGGTGCCCAAGGCCGGACTTGAACCGGCACGGCTCGCGCCACTACCCCCTCAAGATAGCGTGTCTACCAATTCCACCACTTGGGCATTAAACACTAGTCGTACGTTCCCGCCGCCGGCACATCCGACGGAATATCACTCGGTTCTTCCTGAACAGGGATATCATAGTCTTGCTCAGCAGGCGGCACCGACACGTCATCGGCGGATTCTAGTTGCTGCTGGTAGGTCTCCAGCTCAGGAAGCGCTGCCCCCCCTATCGAAGCATTGTTTTTGGCCATAATCGCCAAGGCAAAACTGGTGACGAAAAATACCGTTGCCAAAATAGCCGTCACTTTACTGAAAAAGTTCCAACTGCCGATACTGCCGAAAACCGTTTGCGATGCGCCCGCGCCGAAAGAAGCACCCGCCTCGGCGCCTTTACCCCGCTGCAACAACACAAACCCGATAATGGCGAGCGCCGTTAATACGTGGATTACTAGAAGAATTCTTTCCATATCAATTTACTTACCAACTTTTTGTGCAGCGCTACAAATTTCAATAAATTCGGCGGCATCCAGTGAAGCGCCGCCGACCAGCCCGCCGTCAATATCGGGTTGCGAAAACAAATCGCCGGCATTGGCGCCCTTGACGCTGCCGCCGTATAAAATGCGCGTGGCGCTGCCTTCGTCCCCGAGCTTTTCCCGAATGGCACGGTGCACTTCCTGCGCCTGTTCAGGGGTCGCGGTAACGCCGGTGCCGATGGCCCAAACCGGTTCGTAGGC
>JANQKW010000414.1 GCA_028280905.1 Porticoccaceae bacterium | reverse complement strand
GAGACCCTCACCGGCAGGGATGCCGGTGCGGAGCTCCCAGGGATGGGTTCACAGCGAGTCTCAAACACTGTTCCCAGATGGCCGCGGGCTAGTGGCACCAACTTATTGTCACCTATGCCAGCAATTCCCATGGCATTCGGGTCAACGGACGGCTGCCGTCCATTAACCCACGGACGACCGGCTATACCACCAGCAGCTTATTCAGCCGTTTGACAAACTCGGCCGGATTATCCAGCTGTTCTCCGGCGGCCAGAACCGCCTGATCATAGAGCAGTGCTACCAGCTCCGAGGCTTTTTCCTCATCGGCTTCGCCATCCAGTTTGTTTAGCAGCGGGTGACCCAGGTTGACTTCCAGGACCGCCTTGCTGTCGGGAACCTGCTGTCCCGCGGCCTCAAGAATCTGGCGCATCTGGGCGCCCATATCCTGATCCCCGTATACCAGACAAGCTGGGGACTCAGTCAAGCGGCGGGTAGACCGAACATCCTCCACTTTCTCGCCCAACACTTCCTTGATGCGCGAGATAAGTTCCGGCGAGTCCTGGCCGGCGTCTTGCTGCTCGCCGGTTTGATCGTCAAACAGTTCTTTATCCAACTCACCCTTGCTGATGTTCTGGAAATTCTTGCCCTCGAATTCCGTCAGGTATGACATCATCCATTCATCGATGCGGTCGGCGAGCAGCAGGACTTCTATATCCTGTTTGGCAAAGGCTTCAAGATAGGCGCTATTGCGCGCCGCGTTAATATTTTCACCCAACAGGTAATAGATTTTCTCCTGCTTTTCCTTCATCCGGCCAACGTAGTCGGCCAGGGAAACCGTCTGTTCGGTATTATTGTTCTGGGTCGAATGGAAACGCAGCAAGCCGGCCACCCGATCCTTATTGGCGAAGTCCTCGGCAATGCCCTCCTTCATGGCCGGTCCGAATTCCTTCCAGAAAGCCGCATAGTCATCGGGAGACGTTTTTGCCAGCTTTTCCAATTCGCTCAATACGCGCTTCACCAGCGCGCTGCGGATACTATCCACAGCCGGGCTGCTCTGCAGAATTTCCCTGGAAACATTGAGCGGCAGGTCGTTGCTATCCACCACGCCCTTGATAAACCGCAAGTACAAGGGCAGGAATTGCTCGGCATTATCCATAATAAAAGTGCGCTGGATATACAACTTCAGCCCCCTCGGGGTTTCTCGGTTATAAAGGTCAAACGGGGCGTGCGCGGGAATATACAGCAGGCTGGTATAGTCGAGCTTGCCCTCCACCCGGTTGTGGCTCCAGCTAAGGGGTTCCTTGAAGTCGTGGGAAACATGCTGATAGAAAGACTGATACTCTTCGTCCGAAATCTCGCTTTTGGGGCGTGTCCATAATGCCGTGGCGCTGTTGACTACTTCATATTCGGGAATCTCCGTGACATCTTCACCTTCGTCTTCAGCGACCGGCGGTGCGGACTTTTTCATCTGCACCGGCACCGCGATGTGGTCGGAGTACTTGGTAACGATGGAGCGCAACCGCCATTCGTTGGCGAATTCCTTGTCGTCTTCGCGCAGATGCAGGGTAACTCTCGTGCCGCGCTCGGCAATGTCGACGGTTTCCACGGTAAAGTCCGCCTCGCCTTCGCAGCTCCAGCGCACGCCTTCGGCTGCCGGCAGGCCCGCCCGCCGCGTTTCAACGGTTACCTTGTCCGCGACGATAAAGGCCGAATAGAAACCCACGCCGAACTGACCGATCAAGTGGGCGTCCTTCTGTTGATCGCCGGTAAGGCCCTTCAAAAACTGAGAAGTGCCGGATTTGGCGATAGTCCCCAGGTTTTCAATGGCCTCTTCCCGCGACATGCCAATACCATTGTCGGTAACGGTAATAGTGCCGGCTTCGGCATCCAGATCTATCCGGACCCGCAGCTCAGCGTCATTTTCGTACAGCTCTGACTTTTCCAGCGCTTCAAAACGCAATTTATCCGCCGCATCCGAGGCATTGGATATCAGTTCCCTGAGGAAAATCTCCTTATTGCTGTATAGGGAATGGATCATCAAGTGGAGAAGTTGCTTGGCTTCAGCCTGGAAGCTAAGGGTATCAACGCTCATAAAACCTACTCTTTATTGATAAAGTTAAACGGGGAATTTACTGAGCGTTAAAACTGGGGACGATAGGGAAAATTTCAAGGGCCAAACTGTCTTTTCGGACCAGGTCCGGATTCTCAGCTTAGTTGGTGCTGCAACGGTAAAGATCTCGAAGTGCTAAAATAGCCGCCTTGAAGCAAACTCAACATCACAAACGCGTATAAGACATCAACCGTCAATCTCGTAAAAATTGCCGTACTTCTCGACCAGTGGCGTATTTTCAGAATGGACCCACTGATAGTATGCCGTATTCTGCAATTTTGACGCTGCGGCCCGGTCGAGGATAAAAGTTGCCCTCTCGTGCAACTGCAGGGCCGAAGCCGGACACATAGCTGCGATTGGTCCCTCAATGGCATCTTTTACCGCCTGGGCCTTCTGCTCACCGGTCGCCAGCAAAATGGCGCGCCGGGCGTCCAGAATGGTGGCAATTCCCATCGTCATCGCCAAGTGCGGCTGGAATTCGCCTTCTTTAAATAGGCGGCTGTTGTCTGTCACCGTAGTTTCCGTCAGGGTTTTCACCCGAGTCCGGGAAACCAGGCTTGAGGTGGGCTCATTAAAGCCGATATGGCCGTTGCTGCCGATTCCCAGCACCTGCAAATCAATCCCGCCCGCGGCTGCAATTTGCCGCTCATAGGCCGATCCCGCCTTCCTGGGGTTGACATTGTTTTCGCAAGCCGGCAAATGAGTGTTTTCCCGGTCAATATCAATAGCGTCAAACAGCTCCCGTTTCATAAAGGAACGGTAGCTTTGGGGGTTTTCCGGGTTGATGCCGATATATTCGTCAAGATTAAAACTGGTGACGCTGCGGAAACTGACCTGCCGCTCCCGGTATAGCCTTATCAGGTGCTGGTACATAGCTATTTGAGTGCTGCCCGTGGCAAGACCAAGCACGGCATTCGGTTTCTTTTTTATCAACTCACAAATACGCCGAGCGCCCAATTGCGCTACCGCGTCGGCATTTTCCAGAATAATAACCTCCACCGTATTGCCTCAGTAATCAGCTGATCTCAGCATCGATCCAGGCGTGAGAGATACAGCGATAAACGGATAGTTGCGGTTACTGCTAAAACTGCATTTCCGGTACCTGGTCGGGGACGATGATTTTTCCCGCGGTTTTACTGACAATTTCATCGACGCCAATACCCGGTGCGCGCTCGCGCAACACAAATGCGCCGTTTTCAATCTCCAGCCACGCCAGATCGGTTAACACTTTGTTGATGCAGCTCTTGCCGGTAAGGGGCAAAGTACATTCAGGCAACAACTTGGAATTGCCGTGCTTATCCGCGTGAGTCATGGTAACGATGATATTGTCCGCACCGGCCACCAAATCCATGGCGCCGCCCATTCCCTTCACCAGTTTACCCGGGATCATCCAGGACGCTATGCTGCCCTGCACATCGACTTCGAATGCGCCCAGCACGGTGAGATCGACATGGCCGCCACGGATCATGGCGAAGGACTCTGCGGAGGAGAAAATCGACGCGCCCGGCGCTGCGGTAACCGTCTGTTTACCGGCGTTGATCATATCGGCATCCACCTGCGCTTCAGTGGGGAAAGGTCCCATGCCCAGCAGGCCGTTTTCCGATTGCAGCATAACCTCGATGCCTTGCGGCACATAGTTTGCCACCAGGGTCGGGATACCTATGCCCAGGTTCACGTAATAGCCGTCCTTTAATTCCCGGGCGACACGCATGGCAATTTGTTCTCGTGAAAGTGACATACCCGTTACCCCCTAGTGTCCTGTCTGGTTGTGCGCTGTTCGATGCGTTTTTCGAAGGTGCCCTGAATTAACCGGTCGACATAAATGCCCGGCGTGTGAACCTGTCTGGGCTCCAGTTCTCCTACCTCGACGATTTCCTCAACTTCCAGCACCGTGATCTTGCCGGCGGTAGCGGCCATGGGGTTGAAGTTTTGCGCGGTGTGCCGGTAAATGGCGTTGCCGTATCTATCCGCTTTCCAGGCTTTGACAATGGCAAAATCGCCTTTGATACTCGGTTCCAAAATATAGTGTCGGCCATCGAACTCCCGCGACTCCTTGCCCTCTCCGACCGGGGTTCCATAACCGGTCGCGGTGTAGAACGCCGGTATCCCTGCGCCCCCGG
>JANQKW010000409.1 GCA_028280905.1 Porticoccaceae bacterium | reverse complement strand
TGGCGGCGCTAAAAGGCAAATACCTGAATACCGTTGTGGTTGACGAGGAGTCGGCAAAGAAGATGCTGGAACTCCGGGAGGTGATAGCAGCATGAGCGGCGCAGATTCATGGGAAAAGCAGGTGGCCGCCATCGCCGACAATGTTCGCCGGCGCGTGCTCGAACTGACGATTGAGAAGAAGGGTTGTTACCTCAGCCAGACGCTGTCATCCGCGGATATACTGGCGACGCTCTATGCGAAAGTACTGCGGCTCGGCCCCAGTCAAGCGCCGATGATTCCACCCAGGTTTCCCGGCGTTCCCGGCCAGGCGGGCGCCGAATACGGATTTGGGGCCGCCTACAACGGTCCCCAGGGCGACGGCTTTGACCGACTGCTGATTTCACCCGCTCACTATGCCGTGGCGATTTATGCCACCTTAATCGAGGTCGGCCGCATGGCGCCGGAAAGCTTGTCGCTGTTCAATACCGACGGCAGCACCCTGGAAATGATTGGCGCCGAGCATTCACCGGGTTTCGAATTGACCACAGGCTCCTTCGGTCAGGCGATTAGCCAGGCGGGCGGCATCGCCATGGCGCGCAAGCGCCGCAACGAGAAAGGTCGAGTGTTCGTCTTTATGTCCGACGGGGAGTTGGAGGAAGGCCAAACCTGGGAGGCGATACAGGCGCTAGCCTTCCACAAGATAGACAATGTTGTCGTAGTTGTCGATGTTAATGGGCAGCAAGTGGACGGCCTCACCAAGGAGGTGATGAATATTGAGCCCATCGACGCGCGGATAGAGGGATTTGGCGGTATAGCTGTCAGGGTTGACGGGCATAACCTCGGCGAGATTGAAAGCGCAATTAACAACACTTCCCACGACGGTCGTCCGCTGTTTGTGCTCGCCTACACCAACACGGCTCAGGGTGTTCCCCTGCTAGATGAACGAAAGCCGCACCTGCACTACGTGCGATTCGCCGACGAAACGGAAGAAGCGACCTACAAACAATTCCTGGCCGACTGGGAAAGGAGGGCATCCTGATGGACGTTGTCAACAAAGTCCACGAGCATAACCTGGTGGCATGGGCTAAGGATCGCCCCGATGTGCTGGTCCTTTCCGGGGATTTAACCGGGTCTACCGAAATCAGTCTTTTCAAACAGACCTATCCGGACCGATTCATCTCCATGGGGATGGCCGAACAAAATATGCTCAGCTGGGCGGGCGGCCTTGCGCGGGAAGGCTTTGTGCCATTCCTGCATACCTTTGCGGTTTTTTTGTATCGTCGACCACTTGATCAACTGCAGATGTCCGTCTGCTATCCGAACCTCCCGGTGCGTCTGGTAGGATTTCTTCCCGGAATTAGCACGCCGGGTGGCGTCACCCACCAGGCGATAGAAGACCTGAGCGTGCTTCGCGGCGTACCCAACCTGACGATCCTGGAGGTGGGCGACGCAACTGATGTGGAATCAGTACTCGATATTACTGAGGACCTCCCGGGCCCGGTGTATCTGCGTATGCTGCGCGGCGAAATTCCGCGGCTCTTTCCGAAATCAGAGCGCTTGCAATTGAATCGAGCACGCGTGTTAAGCGCCGGCTCGGATATAACATTGCTGTCTACCGGCCTCTGCACCGAGGAAGCGTTGCGCGTGACCGGTCTTCTGAGCGCGCGCGGTGTATCGATATCCCATTTGCATATCACCACCCTAAAGCCGTTTTCCGATCCGACCGTTTTGTCCGCGTTGGCAAAAGCCAAGCAGGGGGTGATCACTATGGAAAACCACAGCACCATTGGGGGGTTGGGCACCTGTACGGCTGAAATGATGGCCGAGGCAGGAATCGGGAAACCATTGATGCGAGTTGGCATTGAGGATACCTACTGTCAGGGCGCGTCTTTTCCCTACTTAATGCGCAAGCACGGACTCGACGCACTGGGGCTAGTCAGTGCTGTTGAGCAGCTACTCGATACCAAGCTTGCTATTTCAGAGGCCGACCTTGACGCTGTCCGAATTGAGCAGGCCGCCTCTCTGAGCGCCGAACAACTTGAGGCACTCTAATCACGGGGGATCCAGTGGTGATTGATTGTGCACAGCTACGCCAGAGTGTGTGGCAAGCAAATAGGTCGCTGCCCGAGTCTGGCCTGGTAAAGTGGGCGCAGGGCAACGCAAGCGGCCGTGATCCTGAAACCAACCTTGTCGCGATCAAGCCGAGCGGCGTTCAGCTCGATCGTCTTCAGGTCGAACAGATAGTGATTGTCGATCTGGACGGAAATATCGTTGACGGAGACATGAAACCCTCGATTGACACAGCCTCTCATTTGCATGTTTATCGGCACCGTGATGACGTCAATGGCATTGTCCACACCCATTCGCCACATGCGACCAGTTTCGCCGTGCGCGGCGAACCCATTGGTGTCTATACCACCACCGCCGCCGCCCTCTTCGGCGGTGAAATACCAATCTCCGGATTCGCCACAATTGGCGAAGAGGCGATCGGCCGCGAGATTGTCGCCAAAATTGGGGAAAGCTCCGCGATCCTGATGCGCAATCACGGGGTATTCACGATCGGAGCAACGCCCAATGAAGCGCTAAAATACGCGATCTACGTCGAGGAAGAGGCCGAAATTATTGATCTAGCGCTCCAAAAAGGACCGCTGAAAGAACTCGATTCCGAACTAGTTGCCGAAGCGCGTCGCATGTATTTGCACGACTACGGACAATGATCAGAAGGAGGTAATATGAATAGCATAAACAACAGCAAGCCCAACGTTCTGTTGATCGTAACCGACCACTGGTTCGGAAGCCTGTTGGGTTGCGCCGGACATCCCGCGGTGCAGACGCCAACCCTGGATGAAATCGCCCGATGCGGAACGCAATTTACCAACGCCTATTCTGAGTATCCGGTTTGTCTGCCGGCCCGCCGCACCCTGATGACCGGCACGACCGCGCGAACCCACGGCGACCGGATCTTCAATCCGCAACTTCCCATGCCGCAAGATATTCCAACGGTTGCACAGACATTTAGAGACAATGGTTACCAGGCCTGTGCCGTGGGCAAAATTCATGTGTACCCGCAGCGGGACCGGATTGGCTTCGACGATGTGATTCTCGACGACGAAGGACGCAATATGTTCGGCGTCACCGACGACTATGACATCTTTCTTGGCGATATGGGCTACGCTGGCAAGCAGTACCTACACGGCATGAGCAACAACGAGTACTCCTACAGACCCTGGCACCTGCCGGAAGAACTGCACGCCACTAACTGGGCGTCGCGCATGATGACCAGGGCCATCAAACGCCGCGACCCGACCAAGCCGTCATTTTGGTACCTGGGTTACCGGCATCCCCACCCGCCACTGGTACCGCTGCAATGCTACCTGGACCTCTACAACGACGTACCCATAAACGAACCCTGGGTAGCCGACTGGGCGAAGGAAACCAGCGCCCTGCCCTACACGGCGCAAGCGCACCAAACACGCAGCTTCAAATACGACGCGCAACAGGTAATAGCGGCGCGGCGCGCATTCTATGCCATGTGCACCCATGTTGGTCATCAGATTCGCACGGTGATCGGGACACTGCGGGAAGACGGCATCCTCGATGACACCATTATCCTGTTCACATCCGACCACGGCGATATGCTGGGGGATCATCGCATGTGGGCGAAGCGGGTGTTCTACGAAGGCGCCTGCAGAATTCCCATGATACTTATGGGCACGCGCAGCGCGGGCGATGTGCCGCACCACAACGAGGATGACCGTCTCGTCGGTTTGCAGGATGTGATGCCGACGCTGCTTGAACTCTGTGGAATCCCGGTACCGGAGACGGTTGAAGGATACTCCATGTTGGGAGATGCCAAGCACGAGTTTCTGCTGGGTGAGGATGGAGAAGAGGAACATTCCTCGCGCATGATTCATGATGGACGCCACAAACTGATCTACTACCCGGTTGGAAACCGCTTGCAGCTGTTCGATATTGCCAACGACCCGCGGGAAATGATCGATCGCATTGATGACTCTGCGTTCGCGAGTACCCGTGACCATCTTATTGAAATCCTCGTCTCTGAGATGTACGGGTCCGATGACAAATGGATCGCGGATGGAAGGCTCGTGGGCGAACCTGATCGTGTTTTTCGCCCTGGTCCTAATCCCTCTCTTTACGCCCAACGCGGCGACCAATGGCCAACGCCACCCATCACGGACAAAGCCGCCATGGAATGGTACCCCGAGGCTCGCCCTGAGGATTGAGGGGCATTGGAAAACAAACGCCCTGTTGGTGGTTAACGAGCCAATTCTCTATTGATCATGTAAACTGGCATGCTTCAAGCGGAGCCCTAAATTGGCGTGTTCCAGCCATTCCGTATGTCGCCATAACCGCCGCGTTACTGGCGTTTAGAGGTGTGATCCAACTATGCATACGCCCAAACCCCTGTCGGGAATCAAGGTTATAGAGGTCGGCCAGTTGCTGGCCGGCCCCTTTGCCGGCTGCATGCTGGCCTATTTTGGCGCGGAGGTCATCAAAGTCGAGCCCCCGGGAGGCGACCCTATTCGAGGCTGGCGGGTACTGAAAGACGGCACCTCACTATGGTGGAGAAGTTTGGCGCGCAACAAAAAGTGTATTACTGTCGACTTAAAGTCTGAAACGGGTCGCGATATCACCCAGCAGTTGATTAACGGCGCCGATGTGGTGATAGAAAATTTCCGTCCCGGCGTGATGGAAAAGTGGGGGCTGGGTCCCGAGCAATTTACCAACAGCAATCCCGGCTTAATCTATGCGCGTATTTCCGGTTACGGACAGGACGGCCCCTACGCAAAAAAGCCCGGATTTGCCTCGGTTTGTGAAGGCATCAGCGGCTTTCGTTATGTCAATGGTCACCCCGGAGAAGTGCCGGTGCGCCCCAACCTCAGTATCGGCGACACCATTTCAGGACTGCATGCCGCATTCGGCATTTTGCTGGCAATACTGGAACGCAACAACGCCGGTAGAAACGGCCAGGGGCAGGTCGTGGATGTCGCGCTTTACGAGTCCATGTTTAATCTGCTCGAAGCTGTTGTACCGGAATTCGACGGCGCCGGGATAGTGAGGGAGCCTTCCGGAACCACGGTAACCGGCATTGTGCCCACTAATACCTACCGCTGCAAAGACGGAAAATACATCGTCATAGGCGCCAATGGCGACTCCATTTTCCAGCGGCTGATGGACGCCGTGGGAAAACCCGAGTGGGCGACGGACGCACGGTTCTCCACCAATGCATCCCGCGTCGCGCACGAACCCGAAATCGACCGTCTGTTGGCGGACTGGTGCGCGGCCAATGAGTCGACAACGCTGCTCAGGCTGTTGGATCAACACCGGGTCCCCGCGGGCCCCATCTACAGTGTGGAAGACATGCTTTCGGACCGGCACTTTTGCGACAGAGGGCTGTTTGAGAAGGTCACCATTAACGGCGAACCGCTGAAATTGCCCGCCATTTTGCCGAAGCTGACGGGCACACCGGGCGGCACCGAGTGGGCCGGCCCCGAACTCGGTAGCCACACCCAAGAAGTATTAACGGAAAACCTGGGGCTTACGGAACAACAGCTGGCTGCATTAAAACGGCAGGGCGTGATCTAGTACTCCTTCAAGGTGATAATGGCGGGTACAGCGCTGCATCCGTCATTATCACCTTGAAGGAGTACCAGGTTCACTCGCGAGAAAATAGCTTGCGAACAACTATCAGCAGTGCAGCCAGCACCAGCGCCAAAGCGATCAACCCCAGCAGCACGATAATCAGATTAAGCAAATACCCCAACAGAGTATGCACCGGAACCTTGTAAAAATACACGGCGCCCGTAATAAAGGCTATCGACACGGCTATCGCAACCGCGATCGCGGGCCTGTCGCGGGCCGATGCCAGTGATCGAAAACGCAGCTTAATCATACTCCCCTCAGTTCAGCGCCCTGTTGGTTCTTCACCTGTTCTCCGCAACAAGTTCGTTGCCGGTCAGGGGCGCCTGAGCAGCGGAAATAGTCGCAGTGGAGCGCCGCATATTCATGAAAGGACGCTCCACAAAAATATAGACCACGCTGGCAAGCAACAAGGTTAACGGGATCCCCACCGCGGCAACCGTGCTGGTCATTTGCCAGTAAGGCATACCCTTGGCCGTTTCGATGATTACCGCGTAAAGTATCGCAAAAACAAAGGGGTGAAACAGGTAGGCCGAATACGCCAACTGACCTATGGGGTAGAGTATTCGCGACGAAAGGAAACGATTAACCTGCCTGCAAACCCCGGATTCGCTGTAAAGCGACACCAGCAAAATCACGCCCACAGCCGACGTAAACAGGTTTCGGAACACCACATAGTAGGCTGTGCCCCAGCCCTCCGGAAAACTGGCCCTCTGGTTGTTGAGGGGAACCGACAGCACCGCCAGCGCCACTGCCAACGCGGCGATCAGCAGCAGACTGGCCAATTTACCCCGCCCTGTGAAAAATGACCGCAACTGTTCCCTGTGAAACACATGAAGATAGGCGACGAAAATCCCCGGCAGAAAACTCCCGTAACGGGTCCAGGGTTTTACGTAGAGATAGTCGATAACGTCGTTAAAATTTTCGCAGGCCGTGGGATACCAGCAGACCGGCAGTGTCAACTGGTAGCGTGTAATCACCAGGTATCGAATAACCAGCGAGGCCGCGAAAAGCAAAGCTGCCAGGTAAACAACGACCCTGGGCGGGACAAAGCGCAAAACCAGCACCAACAGCAGCGGATACAAAAAGTAAAACTGCTCTTCGATCGCCAGCGACCAGGTCCAGGGCATAAAGTGGGTTTCCGCCGGCATCAGGTTGTTGATATAGAGCAGGTTGCTCCAGACGTATTGCTTGTTTTCGGGCAGTAGCAACAGGCCAAAAACAATCGCTAAAAAATAAGCCGGCATTAACCGCAAAAACCGCCGTTGGTAGAACCGCATAAAACGGATGTTGCCGTTGTTGCGGTATTCTTCCATAAGGAAGCAGGAAATCAAAAAGCCACTGATAACAAAGAAAACGTCGACGCCGAACTCTCCGTTATACACCCAGTTTAACCAGACGGGAGACGAATAAAAAAAGTCCACCGCAGCCGGGTCAAAAACCGACAGGAACCAAACACTGTGCAGCGCTAATACCAGCAGTATCGACAGCGCCCGCAGACCGTCCACCGTTCTCAACTGTCCCGGCTGAGCATTCAGCAAGATCCCGAGGTTGTGTTTTGCGGAAAAAGCGCCCGCTTTTTTTAACATTGATGCCACCCAGTTGTTTCGCTACGGAACCTGATTAGGGCTTGGGGTATAGTGTTCCAAAACACGCCGTGAACCCATCCATGGGGGCTCGACGTCGGCATCCCTGCCGACGACGGTTTTGGAACACTATACCCCAAGCCCTTCAACATCCGACTCCTAAGGACCTTGTTTCAACATTTTTTCCAGCATCGGCATACACCTGTCAATCCCTTGCTGAAAACTTACTTCAGGGGTATAGCTCAATTCAGTTACCGCTTTCTCCGCCGGAAACTCCAACGGCAGCGACAGCAGCTTGACCCCTGTTTTGCTGATTGGCAAGCTGCGAAGCAGTTTAAAACGCACAGCCAGTTCCAGCAAACCCGCCAGGGCATAAACGACCCTGGAATTTACCGATTTAGGCGGGCTCAAACCGAGCCGCTCGCAGAGATACCCGGTCAGTTCAGCCCAGGTTGGCGAATCATTCGAACAGGCGTTATAGGCCTGTCCAGCGGCTTACTCGGCCTCGGCGCACAGCATTAACAAGTTGACCAGATCCGAAATGTAAATCAGCGGTACCCGACTGTGGCCGGCGTCCATCAGACGAAACCTGCCGTTTTTAATCATTGACGCCACTTCCGGCAAAAAGCCGCCGCGGCGGTCTCCCGGCCCGTAGACAAAACCCGGGCGGACGATACGCACCGAGATAGCGCCGCGCTTATGGGCCTGCATGCAGAGGTCTTCGGCCCGGGCTTTCGCCCGACCGTAGGGATCCGGACTGTTTTTCAATAACGGGCTGGACTCTTGATAAACACTAGCATCGCTGCTCAATTCGTAAGCGACAATGCTACTGACAAAGACAAATTTTTCCACGTCCGCCTCGATAGAGGCATCCAGTAGCTTCCGGGTACCCGAATAGATGGCCTGGTGAAATGCCTCTAAGCTGTGCCCCATGCCGGTTAGACCGGCGCAGTGGAAGACCAGATCACAGCCGCGCAACGCGTCGGCGAAGCTGCCGCTGTCGTCCAGATCGCCGATAACCAACTCCGCACCCAGTTGATTCAGCGACGCACAGTCGCTGGTACGGCGTACCAACGCCGTCAGATGCCAGCCGGATTCAGCCAATTTGGCAGCAAGCGCGCCGCCAATAAACCCGGTGGCGCCGGTAATAAATGCCCGCTTTGTCATTATTATTCTCGCACCCTGTCTAAACCTACCGGCAACACGCCCGACACTAACGCATCAGGGCAAGGGGGTTCCGGTCTTCTCCAGCGCCGCTAGTCTTGCGACAAAGGCCTGTTCGTCAATAACCGGGATGTCCAATTTTTGCGCCTTAGTCAGTTTGGAACCCGCCGCCGATCCGGCAACCACCACCGTCGTATTCGAGGAAACACTTCCCGAGACTTTGGCGCCCAGCGACAACAGGCGCTCCTTGGCCTCCGAGCGCCCCATATTTTCTAACGTGCCGGTCAACACCCAAACTTCCCCCGTCAAGGGCCTGGCGGACTCGTCTATTTCAATATCCGGCCAGTTAACGCCCGCCGCAATCAAGGCATCCAACAACGTCAAATTGTCCGACTGCCGGAAAAACTCATAAACAAAATGCGCAACCACCGGCCCGACATCCTCAACGCTCTGCAATGCTTCCTGGTCCGCCTGCCGTAAATTTTCCATGCTGCCGAAATGCTCGGCCAGGGATTTGGCGGTAGCTTCCCCTACTTCGCGAATACCCAGCGCGAATAAAAACCTCGGCAAGGTGGTGCTCTTAGAGGCTTCGATGGCGACCAGCAGGTTGTCGGCGGATTTTTCACCCATTCTCTCAAGCTCGGCCAACTCCGCCCGATCCAGGTGGAAGATGCCGTCCAGAGACCGGACCAAGCCCTTGTCTACCAGTTGTTCAACCAGTTTGTCGCCAAGCCCTTCGATATCCAGCGCCTTGCGGGAAGCGAAGTGCTTGATCGCCTCTTTGCGTTGGGCATCGCACACCATGCCGCCTGAACAGCGCGCCACCGCGTCGCTGCCCAGCCTTTCCACCGGCGAACCGCAAACCGGGCAACGGCTCGGAAAGCGTATGTCTTGGGCGTTGCCAGGCCGTCGTTCGTCGACCACCTTGACAATTTGAGGAATCACATCCCCGGCCCGGCGAACAATCACGGTATCCCCGATTTTGATGCCTAACCGCGCAATTTCATCCTGATTATGCAAGGTGGCGTTGCTTACCGTCACCCCGCCGACGAATACCGGTTCCAACTTGGCAACCGGTGTCACGGCGCCGGTTCTGCCAACCTGGAACTCCACGTCCAGCAGCTGGGTCATTTCCTCCTGGGCCGGGAATTTGCGGGCAATCGCCCAGCGCGGCGCCCTGGCGACAAAACCCAGCCGCCGCTGCAGCGCCAAGCTGTTCACCTTATAGACGATACCGTCTATATCATAGGGAAGCTGGTCCCGCTCAGCTTCCAGGCGCCGGTAATATGCCATACATTCCGTCGCGCCCGTCACCACATCAATGTGCGAGTTCACCAGAAAGCCCCACCCCCGCAACTTTTCCAAGGTATCAAAGTGGCTTTCAGGGTCATCGACCCCCTCGATGCGGCCGATGCTGTAGGCGCACATCTCCAGGGGCCGGGACGCGGTAATCTGGGAATCCAGCTGCCGCAGGCTGCCGGCGGCGGCATTGCGGGGGTTGACAAAGGTTTTCTCGCCGGCGGCCAGCGCCGCTTCATTTATCCCCTTAAAGCCTGCATGGGGCAGGTAAATCTCTCCTCTCACCTCCAGCAAACTGGGCACCTGCGCACCCAGCAGCCTGAGGGGTATGGAAGCCACGGTGCGCACATTGGCGGTAATATCTTCGCCCCGTTCGCCGTCGCCGCGGGTGGCACCCCGGCTCAGCACACCCTGCCGGTAAAGCAGGCTTATTGCAATGCCGTCCAGCTTGGGTTCACAGACATACTCAATCTCTTCTTTATATTTTAGGCGGTCCCGAATCCGGCTATCGAAGGCGACGAGTTCCTCGTCGTCGAAAGCGTTGTCCAGCGACAACATAGGCACTTGGTGCCGGACGGACTGAAAGCCCTCGAGCACCATGCCACCCACCCGTTGGGTGGGCGAATCGGCGGTTTGCAGTTCCGGGTATTGCTGTTCCAGCGATTGCAGCTCCCGGAACAACCGGTCGTATTCCGCGTCCGGAATTACCGGGTCGTCCAGCACATAGTAACGGTGATTGTGAAGGTTTAACTGCTCCCGCAGTGCGGCTGCTTTACTGCGGATGCCCGCGGACGCGACAGAATTTGTTTTCATGGGCCGTGAGTCACTGCCGTGAAAGCTGCGCCCTGGAAAACTCCGCTATTCGCTGACGGTAGTGTTCAATCATTTGCCGGGTCAGGATACTGCGGGTATCGTCCGATACATTACCACCCAATTCGGCGGCTATTTGCTGCGCGGATTTAAGCATCAGGTCGAAGACATAGCCCGGGTCCTCGACATCGGGCATGGAGAAAAACAGGCTGATGCCGGGAGAGGAAAAATTTTCCATGCCATTTAAGTCGAAGGTGCCCGGATTCACGGAATTGGCTACGCTGAACAAAACCTCTCCTGAGCCGTCTTCTGCGTCGTGGCGGTGAAAGATCTTCATGGAACCGTAGCGTAAACCCACGGCCAGCAGCATTTCCTTCAACTTATCCCCAGCAAAGCTTTCATCCTTATACGCCATTACATGAAGAACAATAACGCTGCTCTCCAACTCGTTCTTCTTAGCGGGCTTCCTAGCAGCGGGCTTATTGACCGCCGCTTTATCTCTGCGCGTTCTTTTCGCCGGCGCCTTTTTAGTCGGCTCCTTTTTAGGCAGAGGGGGTGATTTCTCGCCGGGCGAGGCACTATTTGCGACAGGTTCATCACCGGGAGGCGTCTGCTGTGGTTCTTCGAGCCCCAGGGACGTCTGTTTGGGTTCGTCCTTAGACATGGACGCCAGTTTGGGTTTGCTCTCGGCGGCCGTTTCTTTGATGGATTGCTCCACCTGCTCCAGATCCTCTTCATTCCGGTAGGCGACAATGCGGGCACCGCCGCTGGGTAGCTCGCTGCCAAAGGTATCCGCATCCTTCACGTCGCTGTCAAACACCGGCTGTTTGCGGCGGGGCATACGAATGCTGTCATAACGGGAGGCCCGTATGCGCCGGAACACGTCGAGCACGATGGCGATAACCACCAACAGGCCCAACGCGATCATGATTTCTCTAGCACCAAGTTCCATATCGTTATCTAAACGGGTTTCACAATCATCTTCACCGGTACCGCTATGCGTCGGCTAACTCGACGGCTTGATCCACATCCACGCTCACCAGACGTGACACTCCCGGCTCATTCATGGTTACTCCCATCAACTGATGGGACATCTCCATCGCGATTTTGTTGTGGGTAATATATATGAATTGTAGCTTCTCCGACATCTCGTGAACCATACGAGAATACCGGCCGACATTGGTGTCATCAAGGGGCGCGTCCACCTCGTCCAACATGCAGAAGGGCGCGGGGTTCAACTGGAAAATCGAAAACACCAGGGCGATTGCCGTCATTGCCTTTTCGCCCCCGGACAGCAAATGGATGGTGGAATTCTTCTTGCCCGGCGGGCGCGCCATTATGGCCACACCTGTGTCCAGCAGGTCATCGCCGGTCAATTCCAGATAAGCGTGCCCTCCGCCAAACAGCCTGGGGAATAGCTCCTGCAGGGATTTATTCATCTTGTCGAAGGTCTCTTTGAAGCGGGTGCGAGTCTCCTTGTCTATCTTGCGAATGGCTTCCCGCAATGTCTCAAGAGCATCGACCAGTTCGTCGTTCTGTGCATCGAGATAGGTTTTTCGCTCCGACTCCACCTTAAATTCCTCGATTGCCGCCAGGTTAATCGGCCCAAGCCGCTGAATGCGGGCGGCCATTTTCTCCAATGCCCGCTCCCATTCCTCCAGCGCGGCGTCATCCCCCAAACTTTCCAGCAACGCCTGTAATTCGAAATCGCTTTCATCGATTTGCTCGACAATCGTCTTGGCCCGGGTTTGCTGCTCCTGAGCAACCAACCGCTGTTGCTCCAAGGCCGACCGCTGCTGCTGCAAATCACTCTCGACTTTCGCCCTCGATTGCTCGGTTTCCCGCATCCGCTGTTCAACCGCATCGACTTGCTTGCGAGCTTCAGCCAGTGCATGCTCGGCCTGTAGGCGGCGTTCCAATTGCTGCTCCAGCTTTATCTGCAGCTCATCGGACGGGTTTTGCTCGTCCTTAACAGTGTCAAGCAATTGGGTGCGGCGCGCAGCCAGCCTTTCCACTTGCGTATCGAGGCGGGCAATGCCCTCCTTCAAGGACAGCAGCTGGGTGCTGACAGACTTTTCCCGCATCGCCAACTCGTGCTTTCTGTCCCGCTTGTGGCGCGCGTCTTGCCGCACCGAATCAAGGCTGACCCGGTATTCGTCGCGGCTCTGTAGCAGTTGCTCCCGCTTCACGGTATCCCGCTCCATCATTTCGATGGCTTGTTCCAGGTTCTTTCTGGCGTCGGCGAGATGCTGCTGTTCCTGCTGCTGTTGCTGCAATACCTCTTCAATTTCACCCTGCAACCGGGTTCTGAGGGTGGAAACCTGTTCAATCTGGGCTTGAGCGGCGCTTAACTTGGAACACAAGGCCGTATACTGCTGCTGTTGCTGCTGTTGCTGTTCCGCGAGTTCGCTGCGCTCCAGCTCCAGCGATTTGAGACTCGATTCAGCGGCGGCTTTTTCCTCGCTGGCTTTGTCAATCTGTTGCTCCAGCCCGACAATCTCGGCGGCCAACTGCTCCAGTTCCTGCTTGCGCTGCAACACGCCCTGCGTCACATCCGCGTCCCTGGCCACCCGCAACCAGTCAGCTCCGAGCCAAATTCCCTCCGGGGTGATGACGGAATCGCCTGCGGCCAGCTCTTTGCGAAGTTCAAGCGCGGCATTCAAGTTATCGGCAACCCGCACCCTGGCCAGCGCCGAAGGAACATAATCCCCGTTAATCTTGGCGCCAAGGCTCGAATCCACGGCGTTTACCGTGCCGGCGTTGGCGTCGGCCAATATAATTTCCCCGGCTTCCAATGCAACCAGCTTCTCCGCCCATACGGCAATATCATCGACGCAGACCGCCTGCAAATAACCCCCCAGCACGGTCTCCACCGCCTTCTCCCAACCCGGCTCTACGTCGAGCTTCTCCGCCAATCGCTGCTGCTCAACCAGACGATTGCTCTCCAGCCATTGACGCACGTCGCCATCACTGCCCAGCGCCGCCTGCTGCAGGGCATCGAGAGAAGCTTTTCTACCCAATGCCCTCTGCAGCGCAGTCTTTTGTGTATCCAGGGTTTCGTTTGTCTGGCTCAGGGTTTCCCGCGACTTTTCAATACGCGCCACTAGCCCATCGAGAAGCGACTGATTCTCCTGAGCTTGCCGTTCAGATTCAGCGCGCTGCTCCTCCAGCAACGCCACCTCCTGCCGGGCCGGATCTTCGTTTAGCGCCCTGGTCTCCTCATCAAGCTTGTCGGCCCGCTCCCGCAGCCGCGCCAGTAGCTGCTCCAGGTGCTGGATGCGCGATTGTTCCACTTCCGCCTGCTGCCGCGGTTTTACCGCCGACTGGTTGAACGCGTCCCAGTCCGCTTGCCAGGCCTGCATACTCTCCTCGGCCGATTGCAACAGTTCCGAAGCCCGCTGCTCCTCTACGACGACCTGCTCCAGGTCAGGCGAAATTTCACCCACCTCCGTCTCCAGCGTAGCGAGCTTGTCGAGGTCCGCCCTCAAGTGCTCGGACGACTCCTGATAGCTGCGCTCGGTCTGCTCAAGATCCCCCTGTAACTCGGCGGCCCTGTCCTTGGCGTGCTGGATAGATTGCTCCAGCCTGGCAACCTCCGCGCCAACACTGTAAAAATGGCCTTGCTTTTCATTGAAGCTGTCACTCAACTCCGTGTATTCGACACGCAGTTTCTCCAGCGCGGTATCGCAAGCATTCCGCTCGGCAACCCGCGCTTCATACTGAATTTCCTGCTCGGTAATGGCCTTTTGCTGGATCCTGGCTTTTTCGTCAATCTCCCGCCAGTGCAATGCCTGCAGTTCGGCTTTTAAACGGCGCTCCTGTTTTTTATATTCCGAGTATTTCTCGGCCGCCTGCGCCTGTCGCTCCAGGCGCTTTATCTGCCGATCCAGCTCATCGCGGATATCGGTTAGCCTTTCCAGGTTCTCGACAGTGCGACGCATGCGGCTTTCAGTGTCCTTGCGCCTTTCCTTGTATTTTGAAATCCCCGCGGCTTCTTCGATATAGACACGAAGTTCATCCGGCTTGGCCTCGATCAGGCTTGATATCATGCCCTGCTCGATGATGGCGTAACTGCGCGGCCCAAGGCCGGTGCCCAGGAAAATATCGGTAATATCGCGCCTGCGGCACTTGTTGCCATTGAGAAAATAACCCGACTGGCCGTCGCGGGTCACTTTGCGTTTGATGGAAATCTCATTGTAGCTGGCGTAACTGCCGCCCAGTGAACCATTTGAATTGTCGAATACCAGTTCGATCGAGGCCTGGCCTACGGGTTTTCTACCGCCGGAACCGTTGAAAATCACGTCAGACATTGACTCGCCGCGAAGATGCTTTGCCGAGCTTTCGCCCATCACCCAGCGAACGGCGTCGATAATATTGGACTTGCCACAACCATTGGGGCCAACGACTGCGCAAAGATTACTGGGAAAGCTTACCGTGGTGGGGTCGACAAATGACTTAAAACCCGCCAGTTTTATGCATTTAAGGCGCATTCACTACTCTAAATTTATTAATTTATCGGCAACAGAAGACCGTCTGCCGCAATCCGGAACAAAGAGGGGATTTTACACCCTGTCAGCAAAGGAACAAGGGGTTATAAGCGATAGGGTAGATTTAAGATGGCGCCAGTTCGGAAAGCTGGCGCCCACAAGCCATTGGAATCGACAACAACCGGGCCGCTATGCCGCCTAGCCGCCAAAGGTGGCCGACAGCGGATCAGTGAAGTCGCTGTAAAGGTTTTCGCTATCGAAACTGGCCATGCGGAACTGATACGTGCCGGCTTCAAGCCCGGTAATTTCGTAACTTTCAGTTGTACCCTCGTTTATCACGATACTGGTGTATACAGGGTCGCTGTCCAGTTTGTATTGAAGCTCGTATCCGCCCACTTCAAAAACCTCAAGCGGCTCCCCGTTTTCGCGGGTATCCGGGATACTCCAGTTGAGAGTGGCGGAAAAAGTAACCGGCTCAGGTTCGGGAACCGGTTCGGGTTCCGGCTCAGGCTCGGGTACTGGCTCCGGCACAGGTTCTGGCTCCGGTTCCGGCTCGGGAATTGGCTCGGGTTCCGGTACAGGCTCAGGCTCGGGAATTGGCTCAGGTTCGGGTGTCGGTTCCGGCTCGGGCAACGGGGTCTGACCGCTGCCGCCGCCTACCCCACTGTTGTCGCTGGCGGAATTGCTCTCTTCACCACATGCTGTCAACAAGGTTAGCAGCAAGGCCGTCGCCACTAGTTTAAGAAAATTAGGGGATATTACACGCTTCATTAAAACCTGACTCCGGGTGAATGCTGATCTCGCGACCAACTCAACTGAAATTCAGGTATATGTTAAGAAAACGCCATGCAGAGAAGTGTGAGCTGCTTACCATTCTCCCTCCGGCCGAATAAACAATTGGAGATACTTAACGGAGGCTCACAAGTTTTTTTGTATTGGTATGCAGCCTTTTTGTGATGTATTACCAAATTAGTTCTTTTGTAACAAAAGGCTGCTGGTGACCCCTTGGGGAACGGGCCGGATATCAGCGGCTGACACCGCCTATTAACAGAACGCTAGGGTAAGCGCGAATCTATTTCAAGCGCTATAGTGTTTTCCAGTCCGCCATTGGTGAGGACAAGCTGACCGGAAATCCCTTGCAGGTCTCCGGACTGAGGCGCCACGCTGCCCGAGGAGGACACCCTGGCCACAACCTCGATAGCGCTAGCCGCGGACAGCAGGGCGCCGCCCGGCATCGCCATACTGTCGTCCAGTTTGATGGTTGTCGGCAAATCGGATACTTTCAGTCGGGCCACCGCCAATGGCATTGGCGGCCCCTGCCACTGCCTGGCAAACAGGTAGACTGTCTGATCCTGATTGGCCTGCAAGCCGTCGGCCAGGGATAGTTTAATGGTCACCCCCGGCAACTCTTCACCCAATGCCAACCGGGCGCGCTGAATTCCCGATTTTAAAATGACCGCCTGTGAACTCTGCGGGGGCAGGCGTCGCAACGCCAACTGCCAATCGGCTATGGCCGAGGCGTAATCGGCCTTCTCAAATGCCATGACGCCGCGCAACCCCAGGGCGGTAACATTGCCCGGATCCAGTTCCAGAGCCCGGTTTACCGCCAACGCAACGGCCGGAGTAAATTGCCCTTTCTCCGAAATGTAAACGGCCTGTGCATATTCGGCCTGGGCCTCCGGTTGATTTGCCAGGGTCTGAGCTGCTGCGCGATACCAACTCACGGCTTCCGATATATTGCCGCTCTCTATATGCAACCGGGCCAGTGTAATCAGATAGGCGCCCTGCTCCGGCTGCCGGGCCAGGCGCGCCTCCAGCTTTTCCATCAATTGCCCGGTAAGCGTTGCGTCCTGTTCCCCAGACGCCTCAGCGGCCCTCTTTGCTTCCATCAACGCCAAAATTTCCAGGTCCGCGCTAGCGCCGAGGCGCTGATAAAGCCCCAGGGCGATAACCGGCATCAGCAACGCCATTAGCACCACTACCCACCTGCCGCTGTTCGGTTTGCTGTCAACAGCGGCCGGCGGCAGATTAACGGGAGAATCCTGGAGTAACAAACGCTGCTGTTCCCCTTTCAGTTGCGCGGCTTGTTGCTCATCGATATCCCCGGCTTCCAGTTGTGCGTCTATTTCAGCTATCCGCTCCCGGTAAAGCACTACATTTGTGTCACCTGCCACCTCCGGTGCCCGCTCGGTTGGGGGGCGGCGTAATAAAACATAAGCGGGGAACACCAGCGCCAGCAACGCAAGCAATATCAGCGGCAGCCAGCTCATACTATTTTTCCGACCCGGGGGATTGGTTTAACATCCGCTCCAGCCTGTCCTGGTCACGATTCGCAAGGGAAACGTCTGAAATGGCGGCGGTGCGCTGGCGACGCAGCAGAACTATGGGCACCGAGACTACCGCAAGCAGAAACACCCCCGGCAAAAGCCATAGCAATAGCGTGGAGCTTTTCACCGGCGGGCGATAGTGGACAAAGTCGCCGTAACGGGCCACCATAAAGTCAATAATTTCTGCGTCGGATTTACCTTCTTCGAGCAAGCGGTGCACTTCTTTACGAAGGTCCTCAGAAATCATGGAATTAGAGTCGGCCAAATTCTGATTTTGGCATTTGGGACAACGCAATTCCTTTATCAGCACCAAATAGCGTTCACGCAGTTCGCCGTTGGAAAAACTCAGCACGTCCTGTTCCGCATTCGCCGCTAGTGAATAGGCTTGCAGCAAAAACGCCATCAGGATTAGATTTTTTAATTGACCCATAAATTCCTTCAAGTAGAATAGCCGTCCTTCCGGGTGGTTAGCTCAGCTGGGAGAGCGACGGCCTTACAAGCCGTAGGTCACAGGTTCGATCCCTGTACCACCCACCAAGTAAGACAATTGCTGCGGACCG
>JANQKW010000406.1 GCA_028280905.1 Porticoccaceae bacterium | reverse complement strand
TCCAGCAGGGGCACGCCACTGGATACCATGATAGAAAGTGTCGCGGCGAAACGCGCGGCGTCGTAGGAGCGCTGCCAACCGCCCACCGCCGGCAAACGCAGCAAAAACCTGTGCCAGTTGAGCCGATTTTCCGGGCTCCTCAACCAATAACTAAACGCTATCGCGGCCGCTACCAACAGCACCAACAGGTGCAGACCATAGGCGCTGAAAAATTCGCTGGTGCTGATCAGCAGCTGGGTCAATCCGGGCAATTCGCGATCCCGGTGTTGAAACAAGCCGATCAGTTTGGGAACCACGAAGGTCATCATCGCGACGATCACCAACGCCGAAACCAGCAGCAAGATCGCAGGGTAAATCATCGCCATTGCCAATTTCTGGCGCGTGTCCTGGCCGCTCTCGCAGTACTCCGCCAGCCTCAACAGCACCGGACCCAGATAGCCGGCGCTCTCGCCGGCCCTCACCGTGGCGCGGTACAACTGATCGAAACTTTTCGGCGATTCACCCAGCGCATTGGCAAAGCTGTAGCCCTCCTGGACCCTGCTGCGCACTTGCAACAACAACTCCTGCAGTTTAGGTTTTCGGGACTGCTTGGCGCTGGCTTGCAGCGCATCGGTCAGCGGCAAACCCGACTGCACCAGGGTAGCCAACTGCCGGGTGATTATCGCCAGGTCGTTGCTGGTAAGTCTGGGGCTGCTTTGCAGACTGAACCAGCGACCGGCACCTTCGCTGGCGGTTTTAATTTCCAGGGGTTTCAGGGATTGGGAGCGCAGTTGCGCGCGCACCTGGCGTTCCGAGTCGCCTTGCAATACGCCGCGCACTACGCTGCCGTTTTGATCCAGCGCCCGATAGCTAAAAGCCGCCATTATTGCCTCTCCATTTACAAGCTGCCGGCGGTGACTCTCAACGCCTCTTCGAGGCTGGTAACGCCCTCGAGCACCAGTTGTTTAGCACTGTCTTCTATCGAAAGGGTATTCTTGCGCACCACCTGGAGTATTTCTTGCTCGCCGGCTTTTTCGTGGATCAAGCTGCCGATTTCGTCGTCGATTTCGATCAGTTCGAAAATTCCTGCCCTGCCCCGATAACCGGTTCTGTTGCACTTCTCGCAGCCCCCGGGGTGATACAGGGTGACACCCGCATCGATAGTGTGACGCCGCTGCAGGGCTGCATCCGGTTGGTAGGCTTCCCGGCATTCGGTGCAGAGTTTACGCAGCAGGCGCTGCGCCATCACCGCGACCAATCCCGAGGACAACAGGAAGGGTTCCACCCCCATGTCCTGCAAGCGGGTGATAGCGCCCACCGCGGTATTGGTGTGCAGGGTGGACAACACCAGGTGCCCGGTTAAACTCGCCTGCACGGCAATATTCGCCGTTTCACTGTCGCGGATTTCCCCCACCATTACCACGTCCGGATCCTGACGCAGGATTGCTCGCAACCCCCTCGCAAAGGTCATATCGACCTTGGTGTTGACTTGGGTTTGGCCGACCCCCGGCAGCAGATACTCCACCGGGTCTTCGATGGTTAGGATATTGCGGCTTGCATCGTTCAACTCGGTCAAACCGGCATACAGGGTAGTGGTTTTACCCGAGCCCGTGGGCCCGGTGACCAGCATAATCCCATGGGGCTTGGCGAGCGCCCGCTTAAATCCTTCCAACACGGAAGTGGGCATCTCCAGTTGATCCAGCAACAACTGGCCCGCCTGTTTATCCAGCAGCCTGAGCACCACGCGCTCGCCATGGGCCGAAGGAATAGTGGAAACCCGAATATCCACCGCGTGGCCGGCCAGCTTCACCGAAATCCTGCCATCCTGGGGCAGCCGCTTTTCGGCAATATCCAGCTTGGCCATCACCTTGATGCGCGACACCAGCAGGGGCGCCAACAAATTGCCGGGTGACAGAACTTCATTTAACACGCCGTCGATGCGAAAGCGCACCGATAGACGATCTTCAAAGGGTTCGATATGGATATCCGAGGCTTTTTCCCGGACGGCCTGGGAGAGGATCGCATTGATCAGGCGAATCACCGGCGCATCGTTTTCCCCTTCCATCAGGTCGCTGTTTTCGGGAATTTGATCGGCGAGTCGCGCCAGATCGACATCGGTGTCCATATCGTCGGCAACCCGCTGGGCCTCACCCTCTTGGCGCTGATAGGCGTTGGTCAACTGGGCGCGAAAATCCCGTTCCGAAACCTCTCTCAGGGCAAAGGAGCGGCCCAAATAGCGACGCAACTCCTGGATAGTCTCCAGTTGGATGCCCGGCAGGTGCAAAACCAGGTTGCCGTTCAACAGCAACACGCCGCGGCTGGAAGCAAACCCGAATGGCAGTAGGGATGTATCGTTCACGTCAATACCCTGGTCGGCTGGGCCGGGACAGCTTGGAAAACCCGTCTATTCAAATCATTGAACCCTCGACAGGGAGCCGGTTGGTCGTATCCAGACATTTAGCCGCGGGTAGCGGTCGGCCTGCTGCTGCCAGGCCAGTTCCGCCGCCTTGAATGAATCGAAATTACCCCAGGTAACCGCATACCAGTCGCCACCCTTGGCGGTGCTGCGATAGCGTTGCAACTCCAGACCGTCGAGATAAGGTTCTTCGAGAAACTCCAGCATCTCCTGCTCGGTGGCAAGCGCCGCCAACTGAACAGTGTACAACCCCTTGTCGACGGTCGATTCATTCACCGGGCGCTGCTGGTCGGGGTAGCTTGTGGCCACCGGCTCGGGTTCGGGAATCTGCTGGGCCGCCGGTTGCTCTGCAGTCGGCTCGCCGCTAATCGGCCCCGAAGAATCTTGCCCAGCTTCAGCCCCGTCATCGTCATTTGCCGGTTCAACGGGTAATAGCGATTCCGGGATTATTGTTTCTCGGGCCTCCTTCTCCTGGGTTTGTTCAGGCGGTTGCTCAACCCATTCGGGCAACAGCGGCAGGGAATCATCGCGCAGCCAGGTTACGCCCTGTTCCCTTCTGGCCAGCTGCTGGTCTCGAATATATTTGTATTTTTCCGCGGTGGCGCCGGACATTTCCTTGCCATCGCGAATCACCGTGGCGCGGAGAAATACCAGCAGGTTATTTTTGTTGACCGTGGTCGAGGTGCTGCGGAATAGCCTGCCCAGCAAGGGAATACTCCCCAGCAACGGTACCTTGCGTTTGAACTCCTGCACATCGTCTTCGATCAACCCGCCCAACACCACGATTTCACCGTCATCCGCTAGTACCTGTGTCTGGATGCGACGCTCCGTGGTAATAATATCCGAGGCGGTGATACCTGTTGTCACCCCATCCAGGCTGGACACCTCCTGGTTGATTTCCAGCACCACCGAATCACCTTCGTTGATATGGGGTGTCACCTCCAACGTAATACCGACGCTTTCCCGCTGGATGGTCTGGAATGGATTGGTGGAGCCGGAGCCGTCACCGGTATTGGTAAACGAACCGGTGATAAAGGGCACATTCTCGCCCACCACGATGGATGCGGGATTGTTATCCATGGTCAGCAGGTTGGGTGTGGAGAGGATATTGGCGCCAACGTTTTCCTGCAGCGCGTTTAACAAGACGTTGAAGTTGAGATCGTCGCGAACCCGCCCGAAACCCAGGGTTTGCCCCGGTATTCCCGCCAGCGCGCCGGCTAATTCTGTCAGTTGG
>JANQKW010000397.1 GCA_028280905.1 Porticoccaceae bacterium | reverse complement strand
GGCCAGGTTACCGGCCTGGCCTGGACCCAGGTGGGTGGAGAACTGTTGACCATCGAAGCGTCCGCCGTGCCGGGCAAGGGCAACGTAGTGAAAACCGGGTCCCTCGGCGATGTGATGCAGGAATCCATTCAGGCGGCCTTGACGGTGGTTAGAGGCCGAGCTCAGTCGCTGGGTATCCATCGAGACTTTCACCGAAAGGTTGATCTGCATATTCACGTGCCCGAGGGCGCCACGCCAAAAGATGGGCCCAGTGCCGGGATAGCCATGTGCACAGCATTCGTATCGGTGCTTACCGAGATTCCAGTGCGTTCGGAAGTGGCCATGACCGGCGAAATTACCCTGCGTGGGCAGGTTCTAAAAATTGGCGGGCTGAAAGAAAAACTTTTAGCCGCGCACCGGGGCGGCATTACCACGGTTATTA
Source organism: Porticoccaceae bacterium (assembly GCA_028280905.1). GTDB lineage: Bacteria > Pseudomonadota > Gammaproteobacteria > Pseudomonadales > Porticoccaceae > JANQKW01. Next base: position 2,871 of record JANQKW010000397.1, on the reverse strand, counting down.
TTCCGAAGGATAATGAGAGGGATCTCAAAGAGATACCAGAGAATATTAAAGCTGATCTGAATATAAAGCCGGTACAGTGGATCGATGAAGTTCTTGAAATTGCATTGAACCATCAGCCCGAGCCGCTGTCTGATGAAGAATTTGTCCGCGCAGACGGCGATGAAAAGCCGCGGGACAATGTTGCTGAAACCCGCATAAATACTCACTAAATCGCTTGACCCACAAGTTTCAGACTGGTATAAAATCGCCCCAGTACACTTTTCTCAGGTTACTAAATTTTTCATCAAGCTGAAGCAAAAGTTTGCTTCATTTCACTCAATAAAAAAGGGGACTATTGTGAATAAATCCGATCTCGTTGATGCTATTGCTGCTGATGCCGACCTATCCAAAGCTTCTGCTGGTCGCGCATTGGATGCTGCTATTGATGCTGTGACCAGCGCTCTCCAGAAGGGCGAGTCAGTATCTCTGGTAGGCTTTGGCACCTTCTCTGTTAAAGCACGCGCTGCAAGAACAGGAAGGAATCCGCAAACCGGCGCGGAAATCAAAATCAAGGCTGCAAACGTGCCAAGCTTTAAAGCGGGCAAAGGTCTCAAGGACGCAGTTAACTAAGACGAGTTGCAAAAAGTCGTCTATTCATAATACGCACGACTTTTCGTTTTACTTTGTATAAAAAGGCGCATCAATGATGCGCCTTTTTTGGTGACGAAATAACAGACGGAAAAAACATGCTTCAAAACTTGCATGACAACCTTAAAGGCGTTACCGCCTGGATACTAGTGGGAATTATTACCATTCCCTTTGTATTTTTTGGCGTGGACTCGCTTTTTCTCAGTGGCAGTTCGGTGGAAAAGACGGCAGAAGTTAACGGCGAGAAGATTACCAGGTTACAGTTTGATCGAGCATTGCAAATTCGCAGGCAGCAGTTGTTAAATCGCTTTGGTGACCTAGACCCGGGATTACTTAATGATGAGTTGCTTAGGGAGCCGGTGCTGCAGGGATTGATCAGTGAAAAGGTAATCGAACAGTCGGCCCGGAAAAACGGTATGGATGTCCCGGCGGTAACCGCATATGGGTTGTTGCAAGAGGTGCCCGACTACCAGGTAGACGGCAAGTTTGATCCAGAGCGTTACGAGTTCGCAATCAGGCGCATGGGGTTTACGCCAACCTCCCACATTGATGAGGTGCGCGCGGAGTTGTTGCGTAATCAGTTCGTTCAGGGGATTGCATTGACCGGTGTGGTTACAACCAAGGAAATAGAGCAACTCGCCTCCATTACTAACGAGACCAGAGACTATTACTATCTTACAGTTGCCGGCGCGCCGCTGCTGGAGACGATTAATCCCTCGGAAGACGATATTTTGGCCTACTACTCTGACAACAGTGCCAACTACATGTCAGAGGAGACGGTGGTTGTGGAATATGTGGACCTGCGGCTCGAAGACTTTTTTGACGACGCGGTGATCGAAGAGTCGACGCTGGAGAATGCCTACCAAACAAGGATTGCCTCTCTGGAAGCGTCGAACACCAAACAGGTAGCGCATATCCTATTGGATGCGGAACAGGCGGACGTTGCGGCAGATATCCAGGGCCAGTTGGCGGCCGGAGCAGACTTCGCTGAATTGGCGAAAACCTATTCTCAGGATCCAGGCTCAGCGAATCAGGGAGGGGATCTCGGCTATGTCCAGCAAGGCGACCTACCGGAAGCGATGGAGCGGGCGATCGACGCTCTGGCCGTTGGGGATGTTTCAGGCCCGATCGAAACCGAATCGGGCGTTCATCTCATTAAACTGCTTGCCGCCGGAAAAGGGGACATCCCCAGCCTGGAGTCGCTGCGCCCGGAACTTGAGGAAACTCTCAAGCGGGATTCAGCCAGGAATCTGCTTGCGGAAGCCGCCGAGGAAATGGCGGAATCGGCTTATAATGCCGCCTCTCTCAAGGAAACGGCCGATCTGATGGGACGGGAACTCATGGTCAGCGACGCCTTCTCCAGGGCTGGCGGGCCGGGTATTGCCGGCATTCCGGGTGTAGTGAACGCCGCATTTAGCGACGATGTGTTATTGGACGGATATCCCAGCGACATACTCGAAATAGGCAATGGCAGGGCGTTGGTGCTGCGCGTTACCGAGCACCGGGAACGCGCGGCGCGTCCTTTGGAAGAGGTGCGTGAGGAAGTGCAGCTGGCACTGACGACGGAGCGCAAAAATCAGTTGCTCGGGGAGCGGGGAGCTGAATTGATTGAGCAGGTAGCGGCAGGTGCAAGTGTTGAGGACATCGCCAAGGCCAGCGACTATCCCTGGCAGGTCAGCCTCGACACAAAACGCATTGGCGGCAATGTTAATGGCGAAATTCGCGACTACGCCTTTACCCTCGATGCGCCTCGGGGAGCGCCCACTGTGGATGGCTTTGTAAACTCGGAGGGCGATTTTGTGGTTGTGAGCCTAACGGCGGTTGAAGCGGGAAAATACAGTGAGTTGGACGCGCAACAGTCGAAGGGCATTGCCAGGTCGTCAAGGCTTGCGGGTGCGGAGCGGGAACTTTCGGCATTGCGGCAAATGTTGGTCGATGCCGCTGATATAGAAGTTAACTGACGGGTCGGTGCCAATAGCGGATGTTGCTGGTCTTGATTTGGTGCCAACACCCCGCGGCCATCTGCGGACAGTGTTTGGGACTCGCTGTGAATACGTCCGTGTAAGCTCCGCGTCGACATCCCTGTCGACGGGGGTCCCAAACACTGTCCCCAGACGCCCGCTTATGTCGTGCTACTTGTGACGTCCTGAGTCCCGACAGGGGAGGTTTGTCCGGGACCAATCAGGCCGTGCTGTAAGTTTGCCAAATTGTCGGGGGTGTCGCGAGGACTGTTTGAGCGACAGC
>JANQKW010000348.1 GCA_028280905.1 Porticoccaceae bacterium | reverse complement strand
CAGCAACGAGAAAGTCGTTCATTGGTCTTGTTCTTTTTCTGGACAAGGTGCCGGAGGGGCTGGCCTGACGGCCGAGCGCACATTGGGTCCGGGCGGTTGGCGCTCTCTATACAGAATGTCGCCCCGTCCTGCAAAGTCCGCAGTTTATCGGATGCGCCGGTCCCGGCACCGCGCAACACCGGGCCTGTCAGGAATTCTCCGCTCAGCTGCCGCGTCACAACCGAAACCCTCGTCAAAAGTGCATATACCCCTAGTTGATTACAACCGCAAAATGCACCCTTTCTTTAAGGATCTTTAAGCCTGCGGGGATAGCGTTGTCCGACAAACGCGACTCAGGTCGCACCAGGAAGCGGGCAATGGTGGGATGACACATTACAAGGTTCAGCCAACCGGGGTTGAGCGATTTTTCTCAGAACGGGACCTGATCGTCTCCAAGACCGACACGCGCGGGCGCATCACCTACGCGAACAACGTGTTCCGGGACATTGCCGGCTTTGACGGCAAGGCGCTGGAAAATGCGCCCCATAGCCTAATCCGCCACCCTGACATGCCCAGATGCGTGTTCAAGCTGCTTTGGGACACGATCGAAGCCGGCGGCGAGATCTTTGCCTACGTGATCAACATGTCGGCCAATGGCGACCACTATTGGGTTCTGGCGCATGTGACGCCGAGCTATGACGAGCGCGGCGCGATCATCGGATACCATTCGAACAGGCGGGTTCCGAACCGCCGGATTGTCGACGACATCATCACGCCGCTTTATGCCCAGCTTCTTCAGACCGAACAGACCGCAGACAACCGGAAAGCCGGCATGCAGGCCGGTCACGACCAACTGGTCTCTCTTCTTCAATCCAAAGGCGTGAGTTATGACGAGCTCATTCACACTCTCTAACGCTGTTCTTGGCGCGGCCCTCGCCGCACTTGCCGGACTTGGCGCCTGTGTCAGCGCACTTGTCGGCTGGACATTCGCAGCAGCAATCATGTCCAGCCTAACCGCCCTTTCAGCGCTGTTCGTGGTCCTGGCCGTGCAGCGCTCCAGAAAGGGCCTTGCGGCAGCATCAAAAGTCTGCAGCGAGGTCGGCTGGGGGAATTTTGAAGCCCGCGCCAAGGATTATGCCGAGCATGGCGACATCCGCGAGTTGATGATCGCCATGAACCACATGATCGACAGGACGGACGCTTTCATGCGCGAGGCCGCCGCCTCGATGACCGCCATCCAGAACAATCAATATTACCGCCGGATCCAGCCCGGCGGTCTCAATGGCAGCTACCTGCAAAACGCCGGGATCATGAACGATGCCATTGAAACCATCAAAGGCCGCGTGGGCGCATTTCGCGAGTCGACCGACTCCTTCGAAAGCCAGATCAGCCAGATCGCAGAAAGCCTGATGTCCTCGGCCAACAGCATGACCGGCACCGCAGGTGACATGGAGGCCTCTGCCCAATCCAACGCCCAGGTGGTGACAGCGATTGCCGACGCAGCCAACCTGACCTCCGACAACGTCAATGCAGCAGCGGAGGCCGCCGACCACCTGTCACAATCCACCACCGAGATCACCGGCCAGATCGGCCGGTCCATCGAGATTGCCCGCGAAGCTGTCAATCAGGTCGCACAGGGGCAGGACAAGGCCAACAGCCTGAAGACCTCGGCAGAAGCCATCGGCGAGATCATCAGCCTGATCTCCTCGATTGCCGATCAGACCAATCTGCTTGCACTGAATGCCACCATTGAGGCCGCAAGAGCCGGCGAAATGGGCAAGGGTTTTGCCGTCGTTGCCGCCGAGGTCAAGGAACTGGCGAACCAGACCGCGAAGGCCACCCAGGAAATCACCCAGTCGCTGGAGGAAGTCGACACGGCCAGCCGGGAAACAGCAGAATCCTTCGACACCATTTCCCAGACCATTACCGAGATCGAAACGATCACCGGCATGATTTCAGCTGCCGCTGAAAAGCAGGCCGAGGCCACACAGGCCATTCAGGACAACGTTTCCAGCACGGTGAAGTGCACGACGGACGTCACCAATACGGTCGACGGTGTTGCCGAAAACGCGGCCACCACACAGGCCGCTTCCAAGACCGTCCTGAGTTCCGCTGAAACCATGAGCGCCAATGCCGGCCAGCTGACGGATGCCGTTGCCGCTTTCTTCCGGTCCTTGAAAAAAGGGCCGCTTGAGCAACAGGACGAGCACGGGCGCGCCGCTTGAAATGCGGCTGCGCCTCATTGCTCTGACAGCTTATCTGACCTTTCTGCCGCCAACCGGCGATTTTCCGCGATTCCAGACTTGACCTTGGTTGATAAGACGGTAGTTAAAACTGGCAAATCGTCAGAAAAATCGATATTATCAGCCCATGAGCATTCAACCGCATATCGACCCCGCCCAGGAACCTTCCGCCACCCAACGAGCCTATCTGGCGATCAGACGGATGATCCTGGTCGGCGAACTGGCGCCCGGTGAAAAACTCAAGATCGAGAACCTGCGCAAGATCCTGGATATGGGTGGCTCGCCCATCCGCGAAGCCCTGACGTTGCTGGTGTCGGACCTTCTGGTGGAACGGCTTGACCAGCGGGGGTTCCGGGCCGCGGAAATCAGCCCGCAAAATTTTACGGAAATCCTGAAACTGCGCTGCCAGCTGGAAGAGATGGCGCTGCGGGAAAGCCTGCAAAGCGCCGACCACGCCTGGGAGGACAGGCTGGTGATCAGTCACCACCGGATGATGCGCGAACCCCGAGCGAACGTGGAACGCTTTGAGGAACTCCACAAGGCCTTTCACATGAACCTGATCAGCGCTTGCCACTCGCCAGTGCTTCTAAAGTTCTGCAACCAGCTCTACGACCTCAACATCCGATATCGCTATCTTGCCGGAAAGGCGCTGAACTATTCCAAGCGCGACATCGGCAAGGAGCACACGGACATCATGAACGCGGCCGTCGATCGTGACATTGAGACCGCCTGCCATCTTCTGCTCGACCACTACCGCAACACGGGCGCGTTCCTGGAAAAGCATTTTGTGGCGGAAGCTGCGGAGTGAATCAGCCACTTTGCGTATCCACAGATTAAATACGCAAATTCAAATTATCATAGCATTAAATACGCAACACCGAATGAATTAAATCGCAACCGACATCACATCAACACTTTGCCCCTTGAAAAAATCTCAACACAAATACTTCGCCTATATTTTCTGAAACTCCCACTTCTTCTGGCAAGGTAGTTGCACCATCAATACGATAGTTAATGTACATGCAGACTTGATTTCTTCGCGGTTTGAGAATTGGATTATCGAAGGAAGGGTCTGGATCAGAAACAAAACTTGTAAGTGAATACTCTACATTTATATTACGAGTTTCGTCTATCTCTACTTTTGGAGACAAAAAAATCTTACGGTAATACTCTGCAGCATCTTCAACAACTAACCGTGCCTGATGATTATGGCCTGAACTGACAGTTAGCAAACCAAGCCAATTAACTATTGGAGCATCTTCAGCTTGTGCATTTTCCAATCCACTCGGGGAAAGGTTCACAACCCTTCCATCTCGAAACAATGGCGCTTCATAAAAATAACGACTAGCTATTCTGCTATTTTCTAGACTTCCAGCACCCGGGATAGTGCTCGGCCACTGAATTTCAGCAGCCCCTTGAAGATGCCACCATGGGTAGATTCGGTCTCCGATTATGGCATATTCATTCCGTCTTAGTTTCACCTCAAGTTGCCCAGGCTGCTCAGATACCGGCAAAGTACCACCGCTTTGAACTATTGCAGCCGCTAAGTAGGAAATTTTAGTTGTATCCGCTTTACTGTTTAGGTGTATTTTAACCGGGTCACCAATCCTCTTTCTATTTCCTGACAAGTCGTAGCACCCCGTTTTTGCAAGTGGAATGAGGTATCCATTTGCCAAAACGATTGCAATCTGGCCTTTGCGCTCAATTGAACCAAAGGATCCAGTATTTATTGTCTCCCAAGACTTTGGTTTAGAATAGTCTTCTTCAGCGCATAGGTGTAATTCGGCAAAAGCGATATTCGGGAAAAACAAAATAAGCGCAAAAACAATAGCTTTCACTCTATCAATCCCTCTTTTCCATAAAGTACGGAACGGCAAAACTCCAAATAGCTGCCAGGGCAGAAAATCCAAATCTTGCAACGTTCTTTCCATTCTCACTCAAATCCAAATCCACTACAAAAGCCATACCGTCAATCGCAAAAATCCAAACAAAAAATGTCAACACATACAGGACTCTATTTCGAACCAATGTCATATTAATCAGTTTTGGTGATATGAAATAGAAAACAATTGCTAAAACTATTGCCGAGATAAGCAAAGGAACTGATAAGTCCGTTGATGAAGCTCCAGCTAGCGATCTAAGCGCAAAGTAAACTGCAGTGAGTTCTGGCGGCAATATCTTTACTAGTTTATCTGCATAGACATCATCAGATTTTGCATCACGTTCAATCATTTCGCCCCCAATTACCAACTTCAGGTATAAAAACAAAACATTTCTACACAAAACACCTAGCAGATTCAACAAACTGCCTCAGCTAATTTACCAATGATGAACTCACAAAAATTTATTTCGAACTCGAATAAAAACCTCAAGCATTGCTATAACTTTGGAAACCCTGCAGAAAATTTGTCATAAAAATGTAGATTTGATTTTTGGAATAATTTGATTTCATAACTGAGCTAGTAACAATACGTTCCCCCTCATTCCCTGACCAACACCAGATCGAAGGCCGCTTTGAGCCACGGCCCGTCCACCTGGCCGGAGAGCTCGAAACCATCCTCCGGAAACGTCCCGGCAGGCTGCTCGACATAGGTCATGACCAGGTCGTCGCGTACACCGAAGACCGTATCCTGATCGAGATAGGGATCATCGTCCGGGAAGATCTCCGTC
>JANQKW010000336.1 GCA_028280905.1 Porticoccaceae bacterium | reverse complement strand
AACACCTGGATCTCAAAGGAAAGATTTTGGCAAAACTGTATTACCTTAATCCGGGTTTTTCAAAAAAGGATCGAGTGGCCTTACATATTATTCGGGAGGCAAACACCAGTCTTTTTTGCCTCCCGAATAATATGTAAGGCCACTCGATCCTTTTTTGAAAAACCCGGATTAAGGTAATCCAGTTTTGCCAAAATCTTTCCTTTGAGATCCAGGTGTTTCGTAAGCCGATTAAGCGCCACGAGCGGTGTATTGCCTATTACCTCGGCCACAGAAGGATAGTAGGAACAGGAGTTGGCTCTACTCATAGTTTTACGGTTGGCTTAATCGGGTGGACAATAGCCAAAGATACCACCTGCCGCTCGACCATTGCAACATGGCAAGAATCGGTAATTTTATGGTTGGACTTGCGTCGAAAAAAGCGGATTTAACTTAGACTAACCGGTGTGCTAAAGCCCCGCGGTTTTATGGCCAGTACTGAACAGCTAATATGATTGAGAATAGTCTCCGCGGTGTTGCCAACAATAAAGCCGGGGATGCCGGTTCGGGCCACCGTGCCCAAAACCACCAGGTCGGCGTGTACCTTTTCGACAAATGCGGGAATCTCGTTGCGTGGCGAGCCTTTTAAAAGGTTTCTGCGTGGATGGATGTAGGCGTATGACTCACCGCCCAGTTTATTGGCCGAATCTTCTATCAGTAAATTAAGGTTCCGCGTGTACTTATGCCTTTGGTCCTTAACATACTCCATCACCGCGTCTTCCGGCATTCTGGCCCTGCCGCGCATATAGTTTTCACCAACGGCCTCCCAGGCGCTGGCGATATATAGTTCAGCCGAGTCCGTCAAGGCCAGCGACATGGCCATTTCAATCACCTGGCAATTTAGCTCATGTCGACTTTGCAGCTCTTTTTCCGGGTAGCCGTCAGCCACATCCACAGCCGCCACTATTCTGTCGAACGGCTGGCGCGGATTGGGTTTTAACAGCCACACCGGGCAGGGACATTTCCGCAATAGGTGCATATCCTCACTGCCGAACAATCGCATAAATGAGGTGCCGGCAGCAGCCGTTTTTACCACGATGTCATGCCCGCCGACCAGCACTTTTCGGATGGTTTCTATAAAGGGTATGCCGACCAATACCTCGGTTTCAATCGCCAGCTTATCGCGCCAAGGCGCCACTGCCTGTTCAAGCTGACCCTTGTGATCGTCGACGACGGTTTGTCGAAAATCCTCCACAGGGAAAGTCGCCTTGCCGCAAAAAACTGAAATCGACTTTTCATTGACTATATCGACAACGGTCAGCTTCGCCTGGTTGTTGCAGGCCAGCTCAACGGCCCTTTCCAACGCGGAGATACAGTCGGATTCGGAATCCGCCACGTAAAGAATATTGCTAAATCGTTTCACGGCTTTATTCTACTGGCTGCACGGATATTCCTGCTGAAGCGCGTCGTAAAGCGTTTCCCTCAACAATCTGGCGGTTGCTATCGGCTCCGCCAAATGCGTCGAGAGCCTGCCAATAACCTCACTCAGCTCCGCATCCCTGGGTATGCAGAAATGCAAAAACGGCGTCGCTTCAGCACGCTCGTCTTTTGAGCCCACTCGCGTGCGGTAAACCCGCTGCATAAACGCACTCCACTGGCGGCTGGCATCCGCCAATTCCGCGGCGTTTCTCCTATCATTCACCGCGGCGCCGGAAACATAACCCTGCACATAATAGTTACAAAGCGTTGCCGATTGCTGGGCCGGATCAACCGCAAGCGCGGTGCAAGAATCGAGCAGCGGTTGCTCGTCGGCAACCGCCGCGATCGCCTGGCCTGGCGAAACCGACAGCAAACCTGCGAGTGACAAATAGACAAATACCTTCATGTGCGAGCCTCCACACCTAGATGATTGGGTTGATCGGACGAGAGCAATATCGATGCGAGCAGCGCCGAACAAAGCGACCCGATCAATACGCCCAGTTTTACGTCGACCAGATAGTCAACGCTTTGTGTTTCAAATGCCAGCGACCCGATGAATAGGCTCATCGTAAAGCCAATGCCGCAGAGTACGGTAACCGCATAAAATTGCTGCCAGGTTGCACCTTCGGGCAATTTGGCCACCCCCAACTTGATCGCCAGCCAACTAAAGCCGAATATTCCCAGTTGTTTACCCAAGAACAAGCCGGCGGCAATACCCAAAGGAATCGGGTTCAGCAGCGCGTCCACTGAAATACCCGCCAGCGACACCCCGGCGTTGGCAAAGGCGAACAGCGGCAAGATAACAAACGCAACCCAGGGATGAAGCGAATGCTCCAGGTGCGGCAGCATCGGATTGCCAGCCAGGTTTTTGAGTTTCAACGGTATAAACCAGGCGATCGCAAAACCCGCCAAAGTCGCATGCACGCCGGATTTGAGCACGGCCACCCAAACCACGATTCCCACTACGATATAAGCCGCCTGGCTGCGCACCGAAAACAGGTTAAATAGCAACAACAACGCCAATCCGGTGCCGGCCACAATCAGCGACAGTGTTGACAAATCCGTCGAGTAAAACAATGCGATAATTACAATCGCGCCTATGTCGTCAAAGATCGCCACGGTCAATAGAAAAAGCTTTAACGACAGCGGCAGATTCTTGCCGAAAAGACTAAATATCCCGATCGCAAAAGCGATATCCGTGGCCGAAGGAATCGCCCAACCCTGCACCGCGACAGGGTCGTCCCAATTCAGGAACAAATAAATCAACGCGGGAACCAGTATGCCGGCAACAGCGGCTATGCCCGGCAGCACGATATGGGAGGGAGACGACAGGGCCCCGCCGGATATCTCGCGTTTGATTTCCAGGCCGACCAAAAAGAAAAATATCGCCATCAATCCGTCGTTGACCCAAAGCAACAGCGGTTTCGCGATATCCAGTTCGCCCACCCTGACTTGCAGCGGCGTCGCCAGCAGTCCGTCGTACAAACTGGCCAGCGAGGTATTGGCGCACACCATGGCCAACAGCGCCGTCGAAACCAACAGAATACCGCTGGCCGAATCGTGGCGGAAAAACGCTTTCATTGACGCGGTAAATTGGCGGCTGCTCATCGTTCCCTAATGGTGTATAAACTTAACGTTCCATTTAAGCACAGCCCCTAATATTCAGTATATTCGAATAAAATTTTATATATATTCGAATATTTCGAAGGCAAAAATAATGGCTTTTCGGGGACGATCTGAGCAGTTTTGCTAGCGCAAGTTTACCCAGCTGTTTAAGGCGAGTAATCGGAACTGACGACCTTGGTAAACCAGCACCACACTGTCTTCAAGAATTTCTATCACCCGGATATCCGGGCCCACCTGGGCGCCGGCTTTTCGGATATCGCCGTTGAGTTTCACGAAGCCCCCACCCTCTTCGGCGGAATAGACATGCATCGAATAATCAATGCTGGGAACTGAGTTTTGAAAGCGCTGCGGAAGCTCTGTCAGCAGCGGCGTCTGCTGCAGAATAAATGACGCCTCGAGAGCCGGGAATTGCGGCTTTGTCGCAACAGCCGGCGCCGATTTATCCGCCTGCTGATTCGCGGTGCGTGGCTTCTCAATCGGTTGTTGGTATAGGGAGGCTATCTGCTGCCGTTGCGGCGGCCTGTACCGCGGCGAGTCCGCGGCCGCGGATTCCTTTAGCGGTGGTTGGCCGGCCTCCTTGGCAACCGCAATTTCCGGTGGCTGTGTCACTGCTTTGTCGGGCGACTGCATTTCCGCTAGCGGGTCCGTTGTCGGCGCTATTGCGGCCTGGTCCGGCGGATTTTGCGGCAGGTAGAACTGTGAATAGAAGAGCGCGGCTATCGCCACAAACAATACGCCGGCTTCAACGACCCAGCGCCAGACGGGGCGCTTGCTGTCAGTCTCCGCAACTGGCGCGGCAAGAATATCGGGCTTTTGCCGTTCCTCGCGGCGTTCCCGCTCGGCCCGGTTCAGTGCATCCAGAATCAGAGACACGGCTAACCTTCCCCTGCCTGGCTAGTTGTATCCGGCTGCTCCAGCAGGTGACCGGCCAGCGTGGTGTCCAGGCCGCGCTGTTCATAAATCTTTAGCAGCGTCTCAAACCCCACTATGCCGTCCACATGCAGTTGCTCGGCTTGCTGAAAAATCTTTACCCGCTCGAACAACGCCTCGGTAAATTGCCTTTCCGCAAGCAGTGCCTGTTGATCGTCCAGTTCCGCGAACTGCTGCGCCAGCCACTTCACTACCCGCCCGGCGGTGGCGCGCGAAAACGGCGCGGTATAACCGGGCGGAGGTCGCCACAGAATCACAAAATCACCGGTCCACAGGCGCCCCAGCTGTTCAAGCGAAACCGTTTGCAACCTGTTACCGCTCAATAACTGCGCGCTGTCGTCGGTTACCGACACCAGCGTAGCGTAACGCTGCAATTTGGCCGCCGTCGCAACCGCAAGCACAGCGGGTCGATTATAGGCTAGCAGATCCGCCCAGGTGATGGCCGCGAGTCGCTCACAACGCAAGGCCCCAAGGTTGTCGCGGCACGGATCACCGGGCTGCTCCTCGCCTATCCAGCGCATTAATTCCTCAACCGCCTGACTTTCATCCGCCACCAGACTGTCCTCCAACGCCGGCGGGTCTGGGAGTTCTTCTACTACCACCGGCACCGGCTCGATTTGCGGCGTCGGCTCATTGGCCCGGGATTCAGCCACAGCGGTATGCGGCTGGTAGGGCAACTCCAGTCGCAACAGAATGACGCCGGCCATCGCCAGCACCAACAGCGTCGCGGCCAACTTCAACGGCATTGACGCGTTGCGCCCAGTTGGGTTTTCACGCCCCATAACCTCCACCACCGCCTGTTTAAACAGCTGCCGGGTAACCTGGTTTTTTTGCTGGCCATAGGCGCCCAGCAGCATGCGGTCGCACAGGGTGTTGATCAGCCGCGGAATACCGCCGCTGGCCTTGTGTATGCGCTTGACAATTGGCGCGGGGAATAGCGTGCGGCCCGCCGGCAGCCCGGCCACCTCCAGCCGGTGGCGAATATAGGCGCCGGTTTCCTTCAGATCCAGGGGTTCCAACTGATACCTGGCGGTAATCCGCTGCGCCAGTTGCCGCAAATCCGGCCGTTCCAATAGGCTGCGCAATTCGGGCTGGCCCACCAGGATAATCTGCAGCAGTTTTTTGGTGTTGGTCTCCAGGTTAGTAAGCAGACGGATTTGTTCCAACACTTCAAACTGCAAGTGCTGGGCTTCGTCGATCAGCAATACCGTATTGCGGCCCTTGGCGTGGTTCTCCAATAAAAACTGATGAAGCTTGTCGGTAAGCTGCTTGAGGCTTTGTTCCACCGGCGAACAGAATATCCCCAACTCGTCACAAGCCGTCGCCAGCAGTTGCTCGGCATTCAGCGCCGGATTGAGAATCAGGGCGATATCGGTGGTTTCGGGAAGTTGCTCGAGCAAGCAGCGGTTTAGCGTTGTTTTACCCGTGCCCACCTCACCGGTCAGCAGTATGAATCCACCGCCCACGTCAACGCCGTACAACAAATGGGCCAACGCGTCGCGATGCCGCTCGCTCATAAACAGGTAGCGGGGGTCAACAGCTATCGAAAATGGCGTTTCCGTAAGGCCAAAATAGCGGTGGTACATAGGGTAACCCGGGCGGGAAAATAAAAACGCCGCCATTATAGCAGAACAACATCAACCCGCCGCGAGGTCTGGTAATTTAGTGCTCCTGGGATGGCCTGACATTAACAGACAGATTCGTGCCGGTAGCGGACGTTTCTGGCCTTGGTTTGGTGCCAGTATTCCGCAGCCATCTGGGAACAGGTTTTGAGACTCGCTGTGAACCCATCCATGGGAGCTCCGCGTCGACATCCCTGTCGACGAGGGTCTCAAA
>JANQKW010000313.1 GCA_028280905.1 Porticoccaceae bacterium | reverse complement strand
TGGTCCTCCATCCTTGGAGGTCAGATGTCGACGCGGAGCTTATGACCTCCAGGGACGGAGGAAATGTCGCGAATTGCCGGGAGCAATTGCGACCAGGGATGTATTCACAGCGAGTCTCAAAACCTGTTCCCAGATGGCCGCGGAATAGCGGCACCAAATCGAGACCAAACATATCTTCTATTCGAGCAATGTTTTCATAAGGCTTTTTAACAGTTTGGTGATGTCAGGTTATCCGATAATTTCGCAGCCATCTGTGGCATAATTGCAGGTTTGCCGAGTTAAGTGTAGTGAACGCAATGAACAGCAGCGGTTTTAGCCATGTGGATCAGCAGGGCAAGCCAACCATGGTTGACGTGGGCGACAAGGCCGTGTCACGCAGGGTGGCGACGGCTCAAGCGATAGTGGCGTTCCCGGCCGATGTTTTTGCCGCCCTCAAAGAGCAGCAACAGCACACCAAAAAGGGCCCGATACTCGATACCGCGATTATCGCCGGCGTGATGGGAGGGAAGCGAACCCATGAGCTTATCCCATTTTGCCACCCGCTGCCGCTGGATAGTTGTGATATCGATATCCAGGTCGATGACCCCAACCATAGTCTATTGATAACCGCGGAAACCAAGGTTACCCACAAAACAGGGGTTGAAATGGAGGCGCTGACGGCGGCTTCAATTGCAGCGCTAACCATATACGACATGTGTAAAGCGCTATCCCACGATATTGTAATAAAGGACGTCCGCCTGCTCGGCAAAACCGGAGGCAAATCGGATTTCAAACAGGAGCGCTGAAATGAGTCAGTCAGTTGATGTCAGTATCGAGTATTTTGCGCAATTTCGCGAGCTGGCGGGTGTCTCCACCGAGCGGATAGCCACTGCGGCGACAGATGCCGCTTCTCTCTATCAAGAGCTCGCATCAGGCCACGGTTTTGAATTGCCCCAGTCCGATGTCAAAGTGGCGGTTAATGATGAATTTGTCGATTGGGCATACCAGTTAAAAACTGGTGATACCGTAGTTTTTATACCTCCGGTGGCGGGCGGCTGATGGATTGCCGCGCGCCGCTGGGTATCGTTGGTTTGTATATCTATAGGCCCCTAAGTGTTTGAAATTGTAGACCACGACATAGACCCCCAAGCGTTAACGGCCAGCCTTGGTCACCCGTCATGCGGCGGTTTCGTATCATTTGAGGGCTGGGTCCGAAATCATAACGAAGGAAGAGAAGTGGCCGGCCTCTATTACGAAGCCTATGAGGCGCTTGCTGTAAAAGAGGGCAACCGAATTATCGCGGAGGCTATGGAAAGGTTCGCTATTCGTCTCGCTGGCTGTCAGCACCGCACCGGTGAGTTGGGTATCGGCGGTATTGCGGTCTGGGTGGGCGTCAGTTCCGACCACCGCGACGCAGCGTTTCAGGCTTGTCGCTATATTATTGATGAAATAAAAGGCCGCTTGCCGATATGGAAAAAAGAGATGTACGTGAACGGTGAAACTGAGTGGGTGGACTGCCGTGAATGCGCGAAACACGCCCACGCTCATCGCACCGATGAATCAATTTAAAGCCGATTACTCAAGGCAACAGCGGCTCTCCGGTTTCGGGTCGCAGGGCCAGGAAAAATTGCGCGATGCCAGGGTGCTGATTATCGGCGCAGGAGGACTGGGTTGCGCGGTTGTGCCGATTCTTGCCGGGGCTGGTGTCGGGCACCTGGAAATTGTCGATCACGATCAGGTGGACGCCAGTAATCTGCACCGCCAAACCATCTATCGCGCTGACCAAGTGGGGAGACCCAAAGCTGATCTGGCGGCTGAATATGCAATGTCGTTGAATCCCGAAATATCGGCGACCGCCCACGCCGGTAAATTAAGCGCGGTTGAGTTGTTGAACAGGCTATCAGAGGCGGACCTGGTACTTGAATGCACCGACGATTTCAACCACAAAATGCGGGTAAACGATGCCGCCGTGTTACTGGGAAAGCCGGCGGTGTTCGCCAACGCGGTATCACTGGAAGGGCAGTTACAAACCTTTTCCGGCGACCGGCATTGCCCCTGCCTGCGCTGTTTATGGCAGCAGGTCCCGGCCAGCGCCATGACCTGTGATGCCCATGGCGTGCTGGGCAGTGTTCCCGCTTTTATCGGGAACCTACAGGCCAACGAGGCATTGCATGTGCTAACCGGTATTGGCGATGGCCTGCAACAGCGCGTATTGTATTTTGATGCGGTGGATTATCGGCAGCGGTTGTTTCGCCTAAAGCTATCTGAAGACTGCCACCTCCATAAGCCCGACTACGGGCGTGAAGATTTTCTGACGGATCACGATAGCGTCGAGTTCTGCGGGACGCTGGCAGAGGCTCTAAGCAAGGGCATGCTGGTTGTGGATATTCGGGATGAGCCGGTGCGATCACTTAAGCCGCTTTGCGTAGAACACCAGTGTATTCCGTCATCGAACTTGCTTGATGAAAGCGCCGATGCAATAAGACTGCTGGAGGGTAAGGTGTTACTGGTCTGCTATAAAGGAAGGACCAGCTTGTCAGTTGCCGCAGCCATGCGCGGCAAAGGTTACAGTGAGGTCTATTCCATGGCGGGTGGCGCCGAAGGAGCCGGTTAAACTGTCTGTTCGGTCACATTGAGCATGTGATCCCCGTCTAATTTCGCAAACCTTGTGAATTTTCAGCTTTAGTTCTGCAGTTCTCGTTTTTAGAATAGTTATAGGAAGCAGGTTTTAAACGGTAATAGGAGTACTCTGCAAAAAAACAGCACGCCGAAATAAGTGTCGGCGTGTTTATTGATATGGGGTAGCTTATGAAAAATATAATAGGGCTTGGAATTCTTTTACTTCCGTCCCTGGTTCTGGGCAATGAAGGTTACAACAGGGTGCAAGCTCTGGACGATAAAGTTAAAAACGCAATCTTGTACAGGGCGATTGACGCGCACGAGTATACCTGTGAATCAGTGGCAAAGAATGTGTCCCAGGGAGAAGACCAAAACGGCGATGGCTACTGGACGGTGCTTTGTGAGGGAGGAGAGGCTTATTCGGTGCGGGTGAGTAATGACGATACGGCCGCAATACGCGTGGCGCCCTGTGGAGAGGTGCCCGAGAGTCGCTTGGCCTGCTCTGAAGACACCGCAAACCTAGCAGCTGAACAACGCAATTAGGCTTGCTCGTCGTCGCTTGATTAAACATCTTCTGTAGTAGGTTTCGCCAAAGTTTTACAAGCGGTTTAGTGCCAATAAGAGGCGTTTGCTGTCTTGGTTTGTTGCCAGCATCCCGCGGCCATCTGCGGACAGTGTTTGGGACTCGCTGTGAATACATCCCTGTAAGCTCCGCGTCGACATCCCTGTCGAC
>JANQKW010000297.1 GCA_028280905.1 Porticoccaceae bacterium | reverse complement strand
TTTACTTCCCCGTTGCGCGAGACCGCGATTGCGGCCCTTTTGCATTTTGCGGAATTTGGTACGTTTTGGTTGCAGCATCTCGCTCGACCCTTAACAATTATTTCTTAGCGGGTGTTTGCTCGGCGTCTTCGCCACCGAGAATCTCACCTTTAAAAATCCACACTTTTACGCCAATGATGCCGTAAGTCGTCGACGCTTCAGCGGTTGCGTAGTCAATATCGGCCCGCAGCGTATGCAGCGGCACCCGGCCTTCCCGGTACCACTCGGAACGGGCGATTTCCGCGCCGCCGAGCCGGCCGCCAACCTGGACCTTCACGCCCTTGGCGCCCTGGCGCATGGCGTTCTGCACCGCCCGTTTCATAGCCCGGCGAAACATCACCCTGCGCTCAAGCTGCTGGGCCACATTCTGCGCCACCAGCGACGCGTCCAGGTCCGGCTTGCGTACTTCCTCGATATTGATATGCACCGGAACACCCATCTGGGCGGCCACCGCGGCGCGCAACTTTTCCACATCCTCGCCTTTCTTGCCGATCACGATACCCGGGCGAGCGGTATGGATAGTTATCCGCGCTGTCTCGGCGGGACGTTCAATATCAATTCGGCTTACCGACGCGTGCGACAGTTTATCGGCGATAAATTCGCGCACCTGCAAGTCGGTAATCAGCTTGTCCGCATAATCTTTCTGGTTGGCGTACCAGGTAGAAGTATGCTTTTTGACGATACCGAGACGAATACCTATTGGATGTACTTTCTGACCCATTAATGGTCTCCCACTTGATCCTTACTCGTCGGCCACTTTGACCGTGATATGGCAACTGCGCTTGAAAATACGATCCGCGCGGCCCTTGGCTCGCGGCTTGATCCTTTTCATCGTCAGGCCCTCATCAACAAACACTGTAGACACCTTGAGCTCGTCTACATCCGCACCTTCATTGTGCTCAGCATTGGCAATTGCCGACTCGAGCACTTTTTTTACGATCGCGGCGCCTTTCTTCTGGCTGAACGCAAGAATGTCCAGGGCATCCTCTACATTCTTGCCGCGAATCTGGTCAGCAACCAGGCGCGCCTTTTGCGCGGACAGCCTGGCGCCTTTTAATCTTGCTGCTACTTCCACCGTCGTTCTCCTCGTCGAGCCTCTGCGGCGCAATTAGCGCTTCGCCTTCTTGTCAGCGGCATGGCCGCGGTAAGTGCGGGTTGCCGCAAACTCACCGAGCTTGTGGCCGACCATTTCCTCGTTCACCAACACCGGGACATGCTGCCGGCCGTTGTGAACCGCTATGGTCAGTCCTACCATGTCCGGGCTTATCATAGAGCGACGGGACCAGGTCTTGATTGGCCGCTTGTCGTTCTTTTCCAAAGCCTGTTCTACCTTTTTCACTAAATGCAGGTCGATGAACGGGCCTTTTTTCAGAGAGCGTGGCACTATCGTTTCCTCTTCTCTTGTTTATCTTTGCCTGGTTATAGCTACTTGCCGCGGCGCCGGACAATCATATTGTCGGTGCGCTTGTTCTTGCGGGTTTTGTAGCCTTTAGTGGGCACACCCCAAGGCGAAACCGGGTGACGACCACCGGAGGTTTTACCCTCACCACCGCCGTGCGGGTGATCGACCGGGTTCATGGCCACGCCGCGCACCGTGGGGCGCACACCGCGCCACCTGGACGCGCCGGCTTTGCCCAATGAACGCAAGCTGTGCTCGCTATTGGACACCTCGCCAATGGTCGCGCGACACTCAACCGGCACCTTGCGCATTTCGCCGCTGCGCAAACGCAGCGTTGCATGCTGACCTTCACGGGCCACCAACTGTACAGCGGCGCCGGCACTGCGGGCGAGCTGCGCGCCTTTCCCCGGCTTCATCTCTATGCAATGCACAACCGAGCCCACCGGAATATTGCGCAACGGCAAGGTATTCCCCGTTTTAATCGGCGCGCTCTGTCCGGATTGCACCGTATCACCGGCTTTCAGTCCTTTGGGCGCAATAATGTAACTGCGCTCGCCGTCGGCGTAACACAACAGTGCAATGTAAGGCGTACGGTTCGGGTCGTATTCGATACGCTCGACCTTGGCCACCACGCCCTCCTTGTTGCGCTTAAAATCAATTTTCCGATACCGCTGCTTATGGCCGCCACCTGTGTGCCGCTTGGTGATGCGACCTCTATTGTTGCGGCCGCCCTTCTTGCTTTTCTTTTCCAGCAAGGGGGCATGGGGCTCGCCCTTGTACAGGTCGGGATTCACGACACTGATAACAAAGCGGCGTCCGGGAGATGTTGGTTTTCTCTTGACTACTGGCATTTCAACAACTCCTTACTCTGCAACGGAAAAGTCTATGTCGTAGCCTTGCTCAAGACGGACATAGGCTTTTTTCCAATCCGACCGCTTGCCCACACCATGGCGGGTGCGCTTGGTTTTACCCTTGACATTGGCAACCCGGACATCGGCCACTTTAACTTCAAACAACTGCTCAACCGCGGCCTTGACTTCCGGCTTGCTGGCGTCGCGAACAACCCTGAACACAACCTGGTTGTTAGCGTCGGCCGCTATGGCTGATTTCTCGGTAATATGGGGTCCTAAAAGGACCTTGAAGATGCGCTCCTGTTTCATCCCAGCATCTCCTCGATTTTTTTCAGGGCTGGCACAGTCACCAGCACTTTTTCGCTGCGAATCAGGCTCGCGGGGTCGATGCCGGACACGTCCCTGACATCGACGCGATAGAGGTTGCGCGCCGAGAGATACAGGTTCTCGCTGACTTCGTCGGCGACAATCAAAACGTCCTGCAAACCCAGTTCTTCGAGCTTTTTCACCAACCCCTTGGTTTTAGGCGCCTCCAGCTCAAAGGATTCAACCACAACCAGACGCTCCTGACGCGCCAGCTCGGAAAGGATTGACCGCAGCGCCGCGCGATACATCTTGCGGTTAATTTTC
Source organism: Porticoccaceae bacterium (assembly GCA_028280905.1). Classification (GTDB taxonomy): domain Bacteria; phylum Pseudomonadota; class Gammaproteobacteria; order Pseudomonadales; family Porticoccaceae; genus JANQKW01. The sequence goes on along the minus strand of JANQKW010000297.1, from coordinate 5,695 downwards.
TGCGAGTGATCCTGGGGCTGGGCGGCAAAGGTCACGCCGCCGGAACGCCAGATAGGGCTGCGAATAGTGCCCGCCCTAGCGCGGCCAGTGCCTTTCTGCCGCCATGGCTTCTTACCACCACCAGACACCGCAGCGCGGTTTTTCTGGGCGCGCGTTCCCTGCCGTGCGCCGGCCAGATAAGCCGTTACCGCCTGGTGCACCAGATCCTGGTTAAACTCTCTTCCAAAGGCTACATCGGACACCTCAATGGTTCCGCCGTTACCCTTGGGTGTCGCAATATTCAATTCCATCGACGATCCCCTCAAGCCTTCACAGCCGGCCGAACAATAACGTCGCCGCCGGGAGCGCCGGGAACGGCGCCTTTGATGAGCAGCAGATTGCGCTCTGCGTCAACGCGGACAACTTCCAGATTCTGGGTAGTCACTCGCTCGGCACCCATGTGGCCGGCCATTTTTTTGCCTTTGAAGACGCGACCGGGCGTCTGGCACTGACCAATGGAGCCAGGGGCGCGGTGAGAGATGGAGTTGCCGTGAGTGGCATCCTGCATTTTGAAATTCCACCGCTTTACGCCACCCTGGAAGCCCTTGCCTTTGGAAGTGCCGGTCACATCGACCTTTTGCCCTTGCTCGAAGCGCTCTACGGAGAGGGTTCCGCCAACTTCAAGCTCTTCGTCGGCAGCATCCAGGCGAAACTCCCACAGCGACCTGCCGGCCTCTACGCCGACTTTGGCAAACTCTCCGGCTTGCGGCTTGGAAATGCGGGATGCGCGACGCTCACCGGTGGTCACCTGAACAGCAGCGTAGCCATCGGACTCATCTGTTTTGACACGGGTGATACGGTTGGGATCCACCTCGATTACCGTAACCGGGACGGAAACACCGTCGTCATTGAAGACGCGGGTCATACCGCACTTGCGGCCGACAACACCTAAACTCATTTTTATAACCTCTTAGTGTACGGGGCTGTTACCCGCTATGGCCGCCCATTTCAGAGCGTTACACAGGCCGGCGTTGGCCGGCTTGAGAACTGCTAGTTAAGGCTGATCTGCACCTCAACGCCAGCAGCAAGATCCAATTTCATCAAGGCATCAACAGTCTTTTCTGTTGGCTCAACAATATCCAGTAGCCGCTTGTGGGTGCGGATTTCGTATTGATCACGGGCATCCTTGTTAACATGCGGCGAAATCAGCACGGTAAACTTTTCTTTGCGCGTCGGCAGCGGGATGGGACCGCGAATCTGGGCGCCGGTGCGCTTGGCCGTCTCAACAATTTCCTGCGTCGAGGCGTCGATCAGCTTGTGATCAAAGGCCTTGAGGCGAATACGTATACGTTGATCCTTCATGGAATCAAACTCCAACTATCAAAGAGCCAAAAGATACCTCGTCGCACGGAGAGGCACCCTGAAAAAAGGAGGCGAGATTTTACGGCCGGCCCACAGGGCTGTCAAGCGATAAAATGGGGAAATTACAGTGTTTTTCGGGGCCGGCGCTATTCCCGGAAATTCCTATGCCGATAACGCTTTTGGCTAGACGTCGCCAATTTATTCGCACCTCCATAACATTTATCCTTCACTTTCCCCAAATTCCTGTATAATCGCGCGCGTTTTTTGGCCCACTTTTTTATATTAGCCACTTTTATATTAGCCACTGTTTTTAGCCTAAACAGGTTTTATGCGAGCGACACGATGAACGACTTATCCCATTACAGAAATATCGGTATCTTCGCCCACGTTGATGCCGGCAAGACCACCACAACCGAACGAATCCTGAAGCTCACCGGCAAGATTCACAAAACCGGCGAAGTCCACGACGGCGCCGCCACCACGGATTTTATGGAACAGGAGCAGGAGCGCGGCATTACCATTCAATCCGCCGCCACCACCTGTTTCTGGAATGATCACCGCCTGAATATCATCGACACCCCAGGGCACGTGGACTTTACCGTTGAAGTATACCGGTCGCTGAAAGTGCTCGACGGCGGTGTGGGCGTATTCTGCGGCTCCGGCGGTGTAGAACCGCAATCCGAGACCAACTGGCGCTACGCCAACGACTCGGAAGTGGCGCGGATCATCTTCGTCAACAAACTGGACCGCATAGGCGCGGACTTCCTGCGCGTCGTTGAGCAGATTAAAAAGGTGCTCGGCGCCAACCCGCTGGTAATGACGCTGCCGATAGGCCGCGAAGACGAATTCAAGGGCATTGTCGATGTATTGCAACAAAAAGCCTACGTATGGGATGACTCGGGGCTGCCGGAGAACTACGAAGAAGTGCCGATTCCCGAGGATATGACCGACCTGGTCGCCGAGTACCACGAGCAGCTGGTGGAAACTGCGGTGGAGCAGGATGACGACCTGATGATGGCCTATATGGAAGGCGAGGAAGTCTCCGTCGAAGACCTCAAGCGCTGTATCCGCAAAGGCACCATCAACCTGGACTTTTTCCCCACCTTCTGCGGCTCAGCCTTTAAGAACAAGGGCGTGCAAATGGTACTGGACGGCGTGGTTGACTACCTGCCCAGCCCCACCGAGGTGGACCCGCAGCCGCTTACCGACGAAAAAGGCGAAGAGACCGGCGAAGTGGCCACTGTCTCGGTAGACGAGCCGCTGCGCGCACTGGCGTTCAAAATTATGGACGACCGTTTTGGTGCCCTGACCTTTATTCGCATCTACTCCGGCAAACTGGAAAAGGGCATGACGATTCTCAACTCTTTTACCGGCAAAACCGAGCGGATCGGCCGCATGGTTGAAATGCACGCGGATGACCGCAACGAGTTGGACGCCGCCCACGCCGGCGACATTATCGCCGTTGTAGGCATGAAAAATGTCCAGACCGGGCACACCCTGTGCGACCCCAATCACCCCTGCACCCTGGAGCCCATGGTGTTCCCGGACCCGGTAATCTCCATTGCGGTTTCACCCAAAGACAAGGGTGGCTCGGAAAAAATGGGGATTGCCCTGGGCAAGATGATCGCCGAAGACCCGTCCTTCCGCGTAGAGACTGACCAGGAAAGCGGCGACACCATCCTGAAAGGCATGGGTGAGCTGCACCTGGATATCAAGGTAGACATCCTGAAGCGCACCTACGGCGTGGAACTCGAGGTGGGCCAACCCCAGGTTGCCTACCGGGAGACCATTACCCAGCAAATCGAAGACAGCTACACCCACAAGAAGCAATCCGGCGGCGCGGGTCAGTTTGGCAAGATCGACTACCGCATCAAGCCGGGCGAGCCAGGTTCGGGTTACTCTTTCAACTCAACCGTGGTGGGGGGCAATGTTCCCAAGGAATTCTTCCCCGCCATTGAAAAAGGCTTTGCAATGATGATGGAAGAGGGCCCGCTGGCCAACTACCCGGTGCTGGATGTGGAAATCGAACTGTTCGACGGCGCCTACCACGCGGTGGACTCATCGGCGATAGCCTTCGAGCTGGCGGCCAAGGGCGCCTACCGCCAGAGTATGCCGAAAGCCGGCCCGCAGCTGATCGAGCCGATTATGAAGGTGGATGTTTTCACGCCGGAAGACCATGTGGGCGATGTGATCGGCGACCTGAACCGCCGCCGCGGCATGATCAAGGATCAGGAGCCCACCTCCACCGGCGTGCGCGTCAAAGCGGACGTGCCGCTGGCGGAGATGTTCGGCTATATCGGCCACCTGCGCACCATGACCTCCGGCCGGGGCCAGTTCTCTATGGAGTTCTCGCACTACCTGCCCTGCCCGGCACAGGTGGCGGAAGACGTTATTGCAGAGGCTAAAGAAAGGATGGCGACTGCGTAATTCTCAGCCACTTAAACAACCTCGCTGGATTGGGCCAGCGAGGTTGTTTATATAGGGGGTCAAACATCTTTACAAAAACACTCCTTCTGAAGCACCCTCTTCATAAATGGCTGTAACGCGATTACAAATTCGACAATCTAGACTCTATACCCACCGGCACTCTAAAGTACATTTTCTTCCCAACTTTATGCATCTTCAACAACTGCTTGTCCAACAGTTTCAACAGATCTGAGCGCCCGGTGGCGTATGTAACATTGTGACTTCGCGTATGAGACTCTATTGTGTACTCAGCATTTGGATGTTTGAGAGCATGCGCCAACAATGCTTTTTGACGATGATTAAATAGGCTTAAGTCCCGTAGATGCCGCTCTATGTCCTTGCTTTCCCTCGTCTTTCTTTTTAAGTACAGTTCCAGCGCCTTCACCCCATCAAGCAATACTCTTAGCTGGTGCAAAATGAAGTAAGTTAAATCGTTGTCATCTGTTTCTGTATATAGAAAAGATTTTGCATACTGCACAGGCGCCTTGTGAATCAAACTGGATATGGACACATATTCACACAGCCAATAACCCTCAGCCAGCATCAGCCAGTAAAACAGGGCACGAGCCGTTCTTCCATTTCCATCTTCAAAGGGGTGGTCATAAGCAAGCCAAAAATGCAGAACAATCGCTCGTACAATAGGGTGCATATAACTCTGCTGCTCCAGTTCTCCGTTAGCAAACTGGCACATAAGAGCCATTCGCTCCGGCAACTCCTCAGCTGCAGGTGGTTGATGTAAGACATTATTCTCTTGGTCATAAACCGCTATACGCTTCTGTTCCGGTCGCTGGATAGACCCCGCCATATCCGGATTATCCAAAGTCTTGTCTGTAACAATAGCGTGCAATTCACAAACCAATTCTGGCGATAGCTTTTCACTAGCTAATGACTGTATGCGACGCATCGCATGATAGTTATTCAATATCATGCGCTCACTTTTATCTCTGGGTTCACGCCCAGCTCGCAGCATTGCGACCGCCTCTTTTCGAGTAGTCGCCGCCCCTTCAAGCTGGCTTGAGGTTATGGCTTCTTCAATCAGGGAACTAACGACATAGCGCTCCCGATCAGAACTGTTGGTCACCTGCTCCGAAAAACCTACATTGCCGCGCAACTGGCTATCGGCGATATGCTGCATTTCGATTAAAGCATCTGGCCATGTATAAGAAAAAGTTATGCCCTCGCTATCCAGCAGTGGCACGGCTCGAAGCGACTGAGAGCGCCGCATCTTAGTCACTAGCCACCATAACTCATGGGCTATACCATCAGGGGTCGGCTTACGCCTCAACTTATCCCAGTGGTAATATGGCTCTTTGCGCCCCCCTATACCTTTAAGTAAGTACGGCATTACCTCCTTAGCGGAGTAAGCTTCAAACAGGTCTTTACTACTTGGAGGGCGCACAGGGAGCTTCATATTGACCAACTCTTCACCAATGTGGCGAATTATTAATTTAATAGATATTAATAATTCGCTGATAATAGCAAGAGTCAACGCTAAAAAGAAAGCCAATTATTAATCTAATGAACATTAATAATTCACTAATAATTGCTAAACGCCACTCATCTAGATGAGCAGGAAGAGGTGCAGCTCTAAGCAAGAGCCACAGTAATTTATGATGCAAAAAAATACCCGCAACTAGCATTGCGGGTATTTTGACTACATACGGTCGTTTTCATGCAGCCTTTTCTAGGCAGCTCCGGCAAAGGCTACTCAATAACCTTGGCTACGACGCCCGCGCCTACGGTACGGCCACCTTCCCTGATCGCAAAGCGCAGACCATCCTCCATCGCGATCGGCGCGATCAACGTCACCGTCATCTGCACATTGTCACCCGGCATCACCATCTCCGTGCCCTCCGGCAGCTCAACCGCGCCCGTCACATCCGTCGTC
>JANQKW010000294.1 GCA_028280905.1 Porticoccaceae bacterium | reverse complement strand
GTGGCGCGGTAAGGAACGACGGGTGCGGGTATTTCTCTATCGGCGGCGTACGCAGAATGACGGCTACAGTATTGATCCGGTGGCGGAGATTAATCAGGTTGCCGAACGTTTTGTGACGCAGATGCTTGCCACTGGGATTGGGATTCGACGTTGCACTGATCACGATCTGTACGCCTGGTTATTGCGCTGGTTCAACCCCAAAGCCGAGATAACCGCAGGTGATTTGGATGCCTTGACGGAACTGGCCACATTGCCGGAGGGGAATGATCGGCCCTTTGGACACGACCTTTCCCAACTGCTGTTTTTATCGCAGCCCGAGTCTGACAGTGAACATGGCGTGTGGTGGTTTGATGATATGCCACATCGGGCCGTCACCATCGATGCACTAAGGCGCAAGCCATTACCGGGTCATTTCACCGGTGAGCGGCGTATCGGCGATAACATCTATGCCCTGTTTGATAAGCTGCCCGAGGGCAGTGTGCTGGCTATCACCATCACGGTGATGCCGCAGGATAAGATCGAAAATCATATTGTGCAGGTGCTTAATGCGGCCAAAGGTGAAACCGCCGAGGCGCTGGCAGCGGAGCAGGATGCCAGGGAGGCGCTGACGTGGATGTCGCACGGCGATTATTTACTGCCGACCATCATAACCCTGTTCGCCCGCGGTCAGGATCTGGCTCATTTGCAACAGCGTACCAATGAGATGAATGCACTGTTGCTGGCCAATGGTCTGCACCCGATTCGCGAGAAAGACGAATTGCTGCCCCTGGATACCTATATCCACCAGTTGCCAATGAATTATGAACCCGCGCGCGACAAACTGTGTCGCAAAAGCCGCCTGGTATTTTCCAGTGATTTAGCCAATGTACTGCCGTTTTATGGACGCAGTAAAGGTACGGGCAATCCCGGTCTGACCTTTTTCAATCGCGGCGGTGAACCGTTGACCTTTGATCCGCTGAATAAGGATGATCGCGCCAAGAATGCCTTTGGCTTAGTGCTGGGTCCACCGGGTTCAGGCAAGTCGGCTCTGATGGTGTATATCCTGCTGCAAGTGACGGCCCTTTATGGGGCGAGAATTTATGTGATTGAAAAGGGTGGGTCGTTCAAACTCTATGGCGACTATTGCAAATACTTTGGGTTGAGTGTCAACCAGGTCACGTTACATCCCAAAGAAGATGTGAGTCTGCCGCCGTTTGCTGATGCGTATGACATGCTGAAACATGAGGCGGGTAAACAGCGCCTGCTCAATGCTGATGCCTCGCTGGATGCTTCCGACCGTGATGATGACGAGGAGCGCGACTTGCTCGGTGAAATGGAACTCAAGGCCCGCATTATGATTACAGGCGGAGACAGCAAGGAGGAAGCATTAATGTCGCGGGCTGATCGACTCACCATACGCCAGGCGATCATCAAAGCTGCGCAGGACAAGTTAGTCGCGAATCATACGGAAATTGTGCTGACCGAAGATGTGGTGGCGGCACTGAACCAAATCGCGATGGAGGAGGACAGTACGCCAAAACGACGTGAGCGCGCCCGCGACATGGCTGATGCCATGGCACTGTATTGCTCAGGTACAGCTGGACACTTCTTCAATCGCCCCGGTAAAGCCTGGCCCGAGGCCGACGTTACTATACTGGAAATGGGACTGCTGGCGAACGAGGGTTATGAAGACCAGCTCACCCTGGGCTTTATGGGGCTGATGAACCAAATCAATGGCGTGGTCGAACAGGAACAATATGCACAGCGACCCACCTTTGTGTTGGGCGACGAAGCGCATTTGATTACCACCAATCCATTACTGGCCATTTTTTTGGTCAAAATTGTCAAGATGTGGCGCAAGCTGGGCGGCTGGTTGTGGCTGGCCACCCATAACCTGGAAGACTTCCCGGACACAGCGAAAAAGCTGTTAAGCATGTTTGAGTGGTGGGTTGCGATGGTTTGCCCGAAGGAAGAAATTGAGCAAATCTCCCGCTTTAAAGACCTGACCGAGGAGCAAAAACACATGCTCCTGGCTGCTCGCAAAGAGCCTGGTAAGTACACGGAAGGTGTGGTGTTGGCGGATACGCTGCAGTGCCTGTTTCGCAATGTGCCACCGCCGCTGGCCTTGGCGCTTGCCATGACTGAGAAACATGAAAAACAGCAGCGTGCAGCCATTATGCAAGAACGATACTGCTCTGAACTGGAAGCGGTGTTCGTCATGGCAGATGCGATGAGCCAGAATCAATAAATCGCCGCGCCCTCTTGTTAAGCGTTGTCCACTTGTTCGAGTATGTCACCATCATGGTTTTTCTCATGGTGTTTTCTCATGGTGTTTTCCTCACGGGTTATTTAACGCGCGCAGCGCCCGCCTGCGCTCCTGACCCGCTGGCGAAGCGCGGGGGTAGCAAGTGGCCAGTGGCTCACCGGAAGCCGCAGCTAAGTGAACGAGTGCAACGAAGGCATCTGAACGGGTGAGGAAGCGCGAAGCCTTGCACTTGCCAGGCGCGAGGGGCTGCGCCCCTTAGCAAGATTGGGCCAGTTTGCTAGTGACTGACCAGCCGCCCGGCGGGCGGAAGCGTTAGGGAGTGAGAGGGCGACGACCGTTCCGCGCAGCGGAATGAGCGATTAGCGAACCCGGCAACGACCGGCCAACGCCCAAGAACAATTTCTTGAAGATATGACGGTCATTCTTGAAAGTGTTTGTTAATAATTGCTATTAGTTGTAGAAGCACGTCATCTGAGGAGCGAGGTATGAGGCTTTCTAAGTCACTTTTATCTTCTCGTGTAATTGCAAATGAACCTGAATTTGGTCCCGCGGCTTTGGCTGCTGGAATCGCAATGGATGTTGCAAAAACCAGTATTAACACAGCTAAGTTATAATTAGATAAAGACCTAATGGTAAAAAACAGCGAGCTTGCATACCTCAGTAAGTTGCAACATGTATTCGCATGAAAACTAATAGACGGACCACAGGGGCCGTATTATTACACTGTTATATGCCACCAATAATTGAACATTGATATGGAAGTTAAGAACAGTCCTCTCAAAAAAGTATGGAGCATAATCTCGATACCTATCGGGGTATTGGGATTGCTAGGGCTTTCAGATAGCTTAGTAGCCTGGCATGAGAACATTAAGACCATTATTGAAAGCTATCATTATGTTGTTCGTCCGCTCTTTGATTTTCTCTTGGGATGGCTCCCCTTTAGCATTCCTCAAGCCCTTTATGACTACTTCTTCATCGGCATCTTATTCCGTTCGGCAGCAATAAAAACTAGAGCTGACTTTGATGCTATGAATATTGAAATAGGCGCAGCTGAACCAGAAGAAGATACTGACCCAATTTGGGCTAAAGTAATTGCCGACCCAATTACACATTTAATATTAGTAGTATCAGCCGCAATAATTTGGCCCTACATGCTATTCATTTACACGAAGCGTGCATATGATAAGCGGTTAAAGCAACAGGTGTCGTATGTTTACCGTCTAACACTTCATTGGTTCTTGGCAGTATTTGTTGTGTTTATAGTGGTTCTAATAGTTAACTACACATACTTAATCAGACAGTGGTAATGCGAAGCACAAGCATATAACAATCAAAGGCAGTCGGACGTATTAAAGTGCGCCCACTGCTTTGGGCGTTCTGGCTGTAGCAAAACTAAGAAATAATTTTTTTACTTCAAGTGGAACAAAAAATTGTAAAAAAAAGGCGTTCGTACGTTAATGTTAATGAGTTTTTTATCGGAAAAAGTGGTTTCATGCACGTAGGAACGCGTAGTTAATTTTAAATTTTGATTGGCTGGAGTTTTTCTAC
>JANQKW010000282.1 GCA_028280905.1 Porticoccaceae bacterium | reverse complement strand
CATCCAACAGGCGTTCCACCACCATCTGGGTTGCGATACCGGCGTGGTCGGTGCCCACCTGCCACAGCGTATTGTTGCCCCGCATCCGGTGGTAGCGAATCAACGCGTCCATAATGGCTTCCTGAAAGCCGTGCCCCATATGCAAACTGCCCGTGACATTGGGCGGGGGGATCATAATGCTGTAGGGCTCGGCGCCTGCCTTATTCGACGGTTTAAAATAGCCTTGTTGCTCCCAGGTCTGGTACCAGCGGGATTCAATAGCGTCTGGTTGGTAGGTTTTTTCCATTTGGCTCATTACTGTGGGACTTGTTGGCCGCGGCGGCTATTTTGGCCCGCGGGGCAAAGGGCGCAATTATACTGGGGCCTTCAGGTATCGTCGATGGTGGGACGCAGTTGTCGCTCCAGTTTTGGCAGGTGCCGTTCTTCCAACTCCTCGATCAGCGTTTCCAGGTCGTCTTGCTGCTCCGGCGATTGTTCGCCCGATTTTTTCGCCACAGGAGGTGATTGCATATCCAGTTGCGGGATCGACGGCTGGTGCTCGGGTCCGCCATTGAGCTGGTATTTAATCGAACTCAACTCATCCAGCAAGCCGTCTTTGTCATCGCCTTTGGTGGTCATCTTGGTTGTTGCCCCAGGTCATGGTACTGAATGGGGTAACCACGGTCCTTGTAGAATTTAAAATGTTCGCGTTTGTTTTCGATAACCTGATGTTCATCGTAAACGATTTCCGCCGCCCGTTCGAAGCGGCTGAACCAACCCGGCACCCGGTTGGTGAGGTTAATCAGAAAGCCGTGGTGATCGCCCGGCTCATTTTCGTGGCTGATGGCTATGCCGCTAATCGGGCTGGCTTCCAAGCCGTGGGGCAGAAAAGACACGGGTGAAAATGACCACAGCAAATGGCTGAGCTGCTCCGATTGCGTTTCTCCCACGGTGTGGATCAGCACGGTCATCTGTTGCTTAAAAGCTTTCTCGGTTAACTGGCAGGCGAAACGCAGGGCTGCCTGCGCGTCGCCCGCAATCTTGTAGAAGCCGATATGCGTCATGGGCAGAGGTTTATGAAGCCATGTTCCTGATAAAGTTTACCAGCATCGGAACCGGTCGTCCGGTCGCGCCCTTGTTGGCGCCACTGTTCCAGGCCGACCCGGCGATATCCAGGTGCGCCCAGCGGTATTCCTTGGTGAAGCGGGCTAGGAAGCAGGCCGCCGTGACGCTGCCCGCATTGCGGCCGCCGATGTTGGCCATATCCGCGAAATTGCTTTTCAGCTGTTTGTCGTACTCCGGCCACAGCGGCATTTGCCAGCAGCGGTCGGCGCTGTCGATGCCCGAGGATAACAATTGCCTGGCCAGTTCATCGTCGTTGCTGTACATAGCTGTGGCGTGGTTGCCCAGGGCTATTACGCAGGCGCCCGTCAGCGTGGCGACATCAACCACAACCTCCGGGTCGAAGCGTTTGGCGTAGGTAAGCGCGTCGCAGAGGATTAATCGCCCCTCGGCATCCGTATTGAGTATTTCAATGGTTTGGCCGGACATGGACGTTACAATATCGCCTGGCTTGGTTGCCGCGCCGCTGGGCATATTTTCCACCGCCGGGATAATGCCCACCAGATTGACCGGCAGCTGCATACTGGCGACGGCGGTGACGGCGCCTAACACACTGGCGGCGCCGCACATGTCGTACTTCATTTCGTCCATGGCCGCACCCGGTTTTAGGCTAATGCCGCCGGAATCGAAGGTTACACCCTTGCCAACCAGTACCGCGGGTTTGTCAGCCCTGTCGCCGCCTTTATAGTTCAGCACGATCAGTTTGGCCGGCTGCTTGGTTCCCGCGGTAACCGAAAGCAGCGACCCCATTCCCAGTGACCGCATCTCTTTTTCTTCCACTATTTTGCAGGACAACGGCAGGTGTTTGCGCGCCAGCGCACGGGCCTGGGTTGCCAGATAGGCGGGCGTGCAGACGTTGCCGGGCAGGTCGCCGAGGTTGCGCGCCACATTGACGCCCTCGCCGGTTGCCCTGCCTTCGGCCAGTGACTTTTTTAACGCCTGAGCGCCTTTTCCGCCTGTGGTGGCCAGGGTTATTCTGCTAAGGCTGCTGGGCTTTTGTTTGTTGGATTTGAACCGGGTGAACAGGTAGCTGGCCTCGGTAATCAGGCGGGCGAACATTTCGGCACACCAGCTGTCTCGCCTACCCGCGACGTCAATTTGCTGCAGCGCGACGGTGGCGCTTTTTACCGGCAGTTTTATCAGGACTTTTGCCAACGCCCGGATAGCGCTTTGGTATTGCTGCTCGTTGAGCGGGTTTTTACCAAGCCCCAGCAGCAGAATTCTGGGGTAGGTATTCGGCTGCCCTGGGTGCAGCAACAGGGTTTCTGAGGGTTTGCCGGAAAAGTCCCCCTGGGAGACAACCCGCTGGATGATTCCTCCCGCGGCTTTGTCAACAGATTTAGCCTGCGCGGTGAGCGGCTGCGCCTGTCGCAAAGGCAAGACCAAGCATTCTGAATGACGTTTAATTGAATCAATGGCCTGAACGCTAAATTGCATAAGAACTCCCAAGACAAACCGATCTGAATTGGCGATAATCATACGTTAACTTAGTAGGTCATCAAAATTTTGTGCTGATTTTTCGTTATATTGCTCGCGACCTGTTCGCCTCTACCCTCGCAGTCTCCTTTGTGCTGCTGTTGGTGGTTGTCAGCGGCCGTTTTGTAAAATACTTGGCGCAGGCGGCGGCGGGCCAACTGGACGCTTCAGTTCTGCTCGCGGTGATGGGTTACCGGATTCCCGAATTTCTGGTTTTGATCGTGCCGCTGGGATTTTTCTTGGGCATTCTGCTGACCTACGGGCGGTTGTATATTGAAAATGAAATGACCGTGATGACGGCCTGTGGCATGAGCCAGGGGCGCTTGGTCAGCTATACGCTGGCTATCGCGGTGATTATCGCGGCGCTGGCCGGCTGGCTCAGCCTGTATGTCACCCCGGACGGCCTGGCTAAATCAGAGGGCCTGTTACTGGCGCAAAAGCAGCGAGCGGAAATAGAAAATATTCTGCCGAACCAGTTTTTGGTGTCGGAAAAAGGCAGCGGCGTGACCTATACCGAAGAGGTCACACCGGACGGCGAGTTGCGCAGGCTGTTTTTTGCCGAGCGCGCCTATCAGGAAAGCGGCAGGGAACGCTTGGCGCTGGTGGTTGCGGAAAAGGCCTTCCAGTGGAAAGGCCAACCGGATGAGCCCGGCTACCTGGTTTTGGAAAACGGCTACCGCATCGAGGGCGCGCCGGGGGAAGCGGATTACAGGGTTACCCACTTCGCCGAGTATGGCCAACGCCTGGCGATAACCAATGAAGATAGAAAGCCGACGGTGGATGTGTTGTCAACGGATCAGCTGTGGCAGTCTCCCAGCCAAAGTCATATTGCCGCGCTGCAATGGCGCCTTTCGGTGCCGATACTGGTGCTAGTGGTATCGCTGATGGCAATCCCGCTCAGCAAAACCGATCCGCGCCAGGGGCGGTTCAACAAACTGGTGCCGGCAATATTGTTGTATATCATTTATCTGGTTGCGCTGAATGCCGCCAGGGGGGCGCTGGAAGGCGGCAATTCGCCTCAGGTGTTTGGCAGGGTAGTCGGCTTGTGGGGTGTTCATGCCGTTTTTGTGTTGCTTACCTGCGCGTTGTTTGGGTTCCCGAAACTGATGCGAGTGTTGTCAAACAGACGGCGCAGAGCGCTGTTGGCGGCCGGCGGAGGGGAAGCCTGACATGGGGCAATTAGCCAGGTACTGCGCGAGGTTTGTTGTCGGCGCCATATTGATCGTACTGCTGATCATCGTTGCGATCGACTCCATCGGTGCTTTGGTGGAAGGGCTGGGGGATATGCGCAATGACTTTACCTACAATGAAGTGCTGATTCATGTGGTGCTTACCATGCCCGCGCGCGTCTACGAATATATTCCGTTGTCGTCGCTGATCGGCTGCCTGCTCGGGCTGGGCGTACTCGCCAACAATAGCGAATTGGCGGTGATGCGAGCCTCTGGCGTTTCGATACTGCAAATTATCGTTTTTATCCTGCAGCCGGTGTTGTTGCTGATCGCCGTGGCCATGTTACTGGGAGAGTTTATTGTACCCTTCACCGAGCAGCTTGCGGAAAGTCGCAAGATGTATATGCGCAACGGCCAGGAAGTCCAGGAGTTGGACAGCGGCATCTGGAACCGGGAAGGCAACGAGTTTATGCACTTCAACGCGGTGTATCCGGGAGGTGTGCTATTCGGTGTCAGCCGCTACTCCTTCGACCACGAGCAACGTTTGCAGCAGGCGAGTTTCGCGGAGCGGGCCACCTACCAGCAGGGTGGCTACTGGCTGGAGGAGAAGGGCCAGGTCACCACGTTTCTTTCTGAGCGGGCGCTGGTGTCAAGCTTCAACACCCGCAAATGGCAATCCACTATTAATCCCGAGTTGTTAAAGCTGGTGGTGGTAAGGCCCGAGTCACTCGGCTTGCGAGACCTGGATGACTATGTGAAATATCTGGCCTCGGAGCAGCGTGACACGTCCAAGTACGAGTTGGCCTTTTGGTCAAAGGCGCTGCAGCCGCTGACGATTGCCGGACTGGTGCTGGTTGCCATCTCTTTCGTTTTTGGCCCACTGCGAAACGCCACCATGGGCTACCGGGTATTTGCCGGCGTGGTCGCCGGCGTAGTGTTTCGTACCGGGCAGGATATGCTGGGACCGGCGAGCCTGGTATTCGGTTTTAGCCCGCTGGTGGCAGTGTTGGCCCCCGCGTTGGTGGTGACGCTTTTGGGATTGATATTGTTGAGGCGGGTGGCTTAACGGCGCCGATTCTGTTTGGGTAGCAATAGCACCCGGGTTCCGGTAAGCCTGTCTTGAAGGCTATCGCCATTGCGGCTGAACAGGCACCACAGGTAGCCTATGCCTCCGAGCAGCACCAGTGGCGGGGCGATTAGGCATCGCTGGTAGCATTGTCGCAGGCTGGGCGGGCCGCCCTGCCGAGCGCGCAATTGGATTCGCCAGGATTTCATACCCAGGGTTTGCCCGGATTTTCGCCAACACCAGATGTAGAATAGGCTGCAGCAGCCCCATAGGCCAACCAATATCAACAAGCCGGCGATACCTGAAGGCGCCATTAGCGTGTCCTGGCCGAATGCCTTGCGCAGCAAAAGCACTACAACCCCGTACCCGAAACAGACGCCGAGCAATAGAAAGCCATCGTAGATCAATGCCAGTAGTCTGCGGGTAATGCCGCTGGACGTGCAGTCTTGGTCAGTGGGGTAGATCAATGAAGACGCTCCGAAAAAAAGCGCCAATCTTAGCAAAACAGGGTATGGTTCAGAACTGGTATTTCAATCCAATTCTAAATTGATTAGAGGAAAACCTGACTTTATAGTCGATGTCGCTGAAGCGGTTGCGTTTCTTGCCGCTACTGGTGTAGCGACCGTCGCCGAAATAGTAATCCCGTTGCTCTTCGATATACTTGCCGAACATTCGGTTACCCAGTGTCGACAGGGCCTTGCCGTCCAAAACGGCATTTTCGTGCTGGTGGTTGTCGAGCCACTGGTAATTCAGACTGCGTTGCACCATCGGCATGTCGGTGGAACGCAATTCATCTGCCCGGGCGACAAGTTGCAGGTTGTTTAACACATGCACGGATCGGGAGTTCTGACCGGCCTGCCCATCGTCATCGGCGATGACCCAGGAAGAGAGCAGCAGAGGCACCAGGGGCAGCCCCAGTAGATGGAGCTTCTGCTTTAAGCTGCGACTTTTAGGCAGGGTATTCATATGCATTAATTTCAACATATCCTCTCCTAAAATACTAAGTTTAGAGTCAAATAACAAGAAGTCCATCACATGAATTTGCAGATCGCCAACCGGTTAATTAGAGCTGCCGAATGGTCTTATTTATTTTGGCAATTAAAAGTTAAATTTTTATGTCATAGGTTAAAATTTGTGCCCGTTTTTGGCGCATTGTTAAGGGAGGCAAACCCATGGACATTTCGATCACCCGCAGGCATCTCACCGACAAAGAGCATGCGCGGGAAATGGTGCAGGACGTGGTTACTAAGCTGGTGACTCGATACGGCGGCAGTTACCGGTGGGTGGGCGATTGGGCGCATTATCGCTTTACCGGGATGACGGCGAATCTAGGGTTTGACGAACAGCAAGTCACCGTGGAGATAAAGCTGGCTGCGACAATGAAAGTATTAAAATCAACCATAGAAAAGGCAATCAACGACTACATGGATAAGCGTGGATTTTCTTAGTTTTTTGTGTTCTAAAAACCAGCCGCTTTCTTCTCTACTTGTTCTAAGGAGGTTTTGATCCGGGTGATATACTCTTACGTAATAAGCCTCTGAATGAGGGTTTAGTTTCCAAATAACAGTTTAATTATAAGTTGGATACCGAGCGTTTGTATTACTAGAATTATTTACAACAATAACCCTCCAGGATAAACAGACGGGAGCGATGTAATGAAACGACATTATTTTATTAGTGACGACCTGGACGATCTTGAAGCCGTCGAGAATGAGCTGGAGTCAAAAGGTGTGACGACACCGCAAATTCATGTGCTGAGCAATGATGACGCAGGTCTTGAACATCACCACCTTCACCAAGTAGAAGCGGTACTGAAAAGAGATGTAGTTCGCTCCACCGAGATTGGTGCGGTCATCGGGGTTGGCGCCAGCGCCGCCGTTCTGGCCCTGGCTTATTTTAGCGGTATAACGGAAACCGTGGGTTGGGTGCCGTTTATCTTTTTGGCCATAGTCGTGTTGGGTTTTTGTACCTGGGAAGGAGGCATGTTTGGTATCCAGGAGCCGCACCACGATTTTAAACGGTTCCAGGAAATTCTGGATCAGGGCAAGCATGTGTTGTTTGTCGACCTGGACCCTGATCAGGAGAGTATTCTGCAACAAGTGGTAAACGATCATCCGCGGTTGAAAATGGCGGGTGAGGGCGCCGCGACGCCGCGTTGGGTGGTCCGTGGGCAGGACACCTTTAAGAAGACTATGGATTCGCTGCCGTAATTGCAGAGTTGCAATAAACCGGAATAAAAAAAGGCCGCCTTTAGGCGGCCTTTCTCTTTTTACGCCTAGCGCCCAAAATATATCAGGCGGCTTAAAAAAGTGTAGTCGGCTTCAAGGGCCATCAACGCGATAAAAACCATTATCGCCAGCGTCGGCACCAATACAGCGTAGATAATGGCGAGCCGCTCCCAAACCATATGCATAAATACCGCGACGATCAATCCGGCTTTCAACAGCATAAAGATGATGATCAACGACCATCTCAGGTAGCCCTGAAATTGCAGGTAGTCGACCATATAGGAAAGGCCGCTGAGGATAAACAGCAACGTCCAAATCTTGAAGTAAATGCTGAGCGGATGCTGCTGAACTTGTACTTGTTCCATCGTCCTACCCCGTCACCATAAATAAAAGAAGGCAAATATAAACACCCATACCAGGTCCACGAAGTGCCAGTACAAGCCGGTAATTTCGACTATTTCGTAACCCTTTTTATCATAGTGCCCCTTGAGCACCTTAATCGCGACGATAAGCAGGTATATCACGCCGATAGAGACGTGCAATCCGTGGAAGCCGGTGATCATAAAAAAGCAGGATCCGAATTGGGCGGCGCCCATCGGGTTGGCCCAGGGGCGCACGCCTTCCTCTATCAACTTGGTCCACTCGAACGCCTGCATACCGACAAAGCTGGCGCCGAAAAGCGCGGTGATCAACATCAAGATAGCGGCGCGTTTCTTATCCCGTCGGTAACCGTAATTGACGGCCAGCGCCATGGTGCCGCTGCTGGTGATCAGGATAAAGGTCATGATGGCGATCAGAACCAGCGGTATGTGGTGCCCGAACATTTCCAGCGCAAACACCTCGCTGGTGTTGGGCCAGGGGTCGGTAGCGGACATTCGCACTGTCATGTAGCCGATCAAAAAGCAGCTGAAAATAAAGGTGTCGCTCAGTAGGAAAATCCACATCATGGCTTTTCCCCAGGGGACGCCCTTAAAGGCGTCCTTGTCCGAGGCCCAGTCACCGGCCAGGCCGGCGAAACCTTTCTGAGACGCTGCAGTTGTATCTGAAGACATTGTCATTTTCCTCGTTCCCGGCAACAGAACTCAGTTAAAAACCGCAAAAACTCGCGATGGCGGCGAAAGTCTCTGGTTCGCACACCAACAGTGCAAAAAGCACCAACCATATGCCGAGCAGGTAATGCCAGTAGATGGCGCAGAGTTCCACCGCGGTGCTGAATTTTTCATTTGCATAGCGCTTGGCGCTTAGCAGGGTTTTACTCCAACCGATAAGACCGCCCAGCATATGCACCGCGTGAACGCCGGTCAGCATATAGAAAAACCCGTTAGCCGGATTCGCCGACGCGTAGAAGCCCAACGCGCTCAGCTGTCGCCACAGCCACACTTGGCCAACCAAAAATGCCAGGGTAAAAAAACCGGCCAGCAGCATAACTTGCAGCGCCAGTTCCCTATGGTGTTTTCGCGCCGCCACTCTGGCCCACTGCATAGAAGCACTGCCGAGCGCCAACATCAGCGTGTTGACCCACAGCGGAGCGGGGTTGGCCAGCGGGTTCCAGGGCGCCGAGAGCGACTCCCAATCGTTGAACTGGGCGCGGATCATCAATGCCAGAATAAACAGGAAAAACAGTGAGGTAATCGCGGCCAATAAAAAACGCAGGCCGGTTTTGGCGCGGCGGTTAAGGGTTTGATAATCGGGCCGCTCGGCGCTGACGGAATAGCTGCTCATGCGGGTGCTCCATCCGGATTGCCGGCTTCATCGTGCTGAATACTTTCGTGGGCCGGGTCGTCGGGCACGGTTTGCGGCGTATAGTCTTCCTCCATCCCGGGCACGCTGTAATCGTAAGCCCAGCGGTACACCACCGGCAGTTTCTGCGGCCAGTTGCCGTGCACCGGAGGCGTCTGCGGGGTTTGCCACTCCAGCGACGTGGCCCGCCAGGGGTTGGGGCCCGCCTCCCTGCCGTAAAATAGTGAATGGAACATATTGAAGACAAACAGCAGCTGCGCCACGCCGACAAAAATTGCGGTAACGGTTATAAAGGTGTTCAGGTCGTGGGCCGACTGGGGGATAAATTCAATCTCCTCGTAGGAGAAGTAACGCCTGGGCATGCCCTGGATCCCCAGGTAATGCATGGGAAAATAAATCAAGTAGGTGCCGATAAAGGTTATCCAGAAATGCCATTTTCCAATGGTGTCGTTCATCATGCGCCCGGTGATTTTCGGGTACCAGTGGTAAATGGCGCCAAACACCACCAGTATCGGCGCCACGCCCATCACCATATGGAAGTGGGCCACTACGAAGTAGGTGTCCGACAGCGGAATATCGACAATTACATTGCCGAGGAACAGCCCGGTAAGCCCGCCCACCAAAAACGTCATGATAAAGGCCAGCGAAAACAACATGGGGACCGTCATATGGATATCGCCGCGCCACAGGGTCAACAGCCAGTTGTAGACCTTGAGCGCGGTCGGCACCGCGATAATCAGGGTTGTGGTGGCAAAGAAAAACCCAAAGTAGGGGTTCATGCCGCTGACGTACATATGGTGAGCCCAAACGATAAAGCTCAGTCCGCCGATGGCGACAATCGCCCAGACCATCATCCTATAACCAAAGATATTTTTTCGCGAATGGGTGCTGATCAGGTCCGACACCAGGCCGAAGGCCGGCAGCGCCACGATATAAACTTCCGGGTGACCAAAGAACCAAAACAGATGCTGGAACAAAATTGGGCTGCCGCCCTTGTGGTCCAGTTGCTGCCCCAGCGACATCATCTCCGGCATAAAGAAGCTGGTGCCGAGCAGCTTATCGAACAGCATCATCACCGCGCTGACGAATAGCGCGGGGAATGCCAGCAACGCCAGTATGGTGGCGACAAAAATGCCCCAAACACTGAGCGGCATGCGAAACAGCGTCATGCCGTGGGTGCGAGCCTGCAATACCGTGGTGACATAGTTGAGGCCGCCCATGGTGGCCGCGACAATAAACACCGCCAGTGACACCAGCATCAGCACAATGCCCCAGTCGGTGCCCGGTGTTCCCGGGGTGATCGCCTGCGGCGGGTAGAGCGTCCAGCCGGCGCCCGTCGCGCCCCCCGGCACGAAGAAACTGGCGAGTAGGATGATTACCGAAAGCAGGTAAGCCCAGTAGCTCAACATATTGACGAAGGGGAACACCATATCCCGCGCGCCCACCATCAACGGAATCAGGTAATTGCCGAAGCCGCCCAGGAACAACGCGGTGAGCAGGTAAATCACCATGATCATGCCGTGCATCGTCATATACTGGTAGTAAGCGGTGGGGTCTACGGTTTCCAGGCTGCCGGGAAAACCTATCTGCATCCTCATCAACCCGGATAACACCAAGGCTATCAGGCCGACAAAAATCGCGGTCAGTGAATACTGAATGGCGATGACCTTGTGGTCCTGGCTCCAGATATACTTGGTCCAAAAGCTGTGGGGCTCGTGCAGCTCTTCCAGTTCCGCGTCTTCAGCGTAGGCCATCGGTTAGTCCCCTTGCTTGTCGTTATGGATCGATTGAGTAAATTCAACCAGCGCGTGAGTATCTGAGTCGTTTGACGGGTAGGGCTGCATAATCCTAGGGTACCCCTGCACCAGTTGCCGACCGCGCGATACCGGATCTGCCGTGTTGCCGGCCTCGGGCGGCGCGCTTTCTTCCTCTCGCTCAACTTCGTTTTCCTCAGCACTTGCGGCAAGCGACCGGATATAGGCGACCGTGGCATCGAGTTGCTCGGGGCTGAAGTCGTAGGCGACCATCACATTGGGGTAACCCTTAACAACCTTGGCGCCCGGATCTGTGATTGACTCCTTCAGGTAGTCGTCGTCCACGGTAACTGTGGTCCCGTCCACCAGTGTTTCGGTCGCCCCGTAAAGGTTTAACCAGCCGGGCCCCAGGCTTTGGCTGCCGTCGACACTGTGGCAGGCCAGACAACCTCGGCTTTCCGACAATTGTTTTCCCTGTTCCTCCAACCCCAGCGAGACATCCCTGACCAGGGATTCCGCGTAGGTGGGCAGCGACTCCAGCCAGCTTTCGTAAACGTCCGGCTCATCCACAAACACTTTGCCGCGCATATTAAAATGCCCCACGCCGCAGTGCTCCGCGCAGAGAACTTCAAAGGCCCCGGTTCTGGTGGGTGTAAACCAGAAGTAAGACACGCTGCCGGGCACCAGGTCCATCTTGGCCCTGAACTGTGGGACGTAAAAATTGTGCAAAACATCTTTGGAGCGCAGCAGCACTTTTACCGGCTTGTTGATGGGCAGATGGACCTCGTTGCTCAGTACCAACAGGTCGTCCTGGCCGCTTGGATCATCTGGATTGATACCGAATGGATTGCTGGAACTGATGTGTTTTACATCGCTGGTGCCCAGCTTGTTATCCTTGCCGGGCATTCGGAATGTCCAGCGCCACTGCTCACCAACCGCTTCCAGAATCGCGGCGTCCTTGGGTACCCGTACAAAATCGCCATAGACCACCAGGCCGGGCGCCAGCATTGCGCAAATGCCGATGCTGGTGACAACAATCAGCCACCACTCCAGCTTTTTATTCTCCGGTTCATAGTGTGCTTTGTTGCCTTCCCTGTGTCGGTAGCGGATTAATACGTAGGCCATAAAACCGCAGATGACCACAAAGAACAGGCCGCACACGGCGAAGGTGATTAATAGGGTAACGTCAATGGTACCCCAGTTGGATGCCAGTTCAGTGGCCTGCCAGGGGTTTAGATAATGGAATAAAACAGACGCGATCGTGAGAATAATAAGTATGACTGCAAACGCCATGCACTGTTATCCTTCTTATAGGAGTTGGCAAACCGCACCCAACCAAACACAAGCGCGGCTGAACCAAGCCATGGCATTTGTTGTCGATAACAACTACTCATACTGCTATGAACTTCTGTTGTCGCTATGAAATGACGTTGTTCAGCCGCAGATCTTTTTCTTGTACTATCGTGATATTACTTTGCCTATCCAAATAATGCCAACCGACGCTTAGTGCTTGTATTGATTAAAAGATTATTTTTAATTTGATTTGGAAATATACTGTGGAAGTGCTTAGTCGCCCAGAAATTGTGCAAAATGCAAAATCTGTTACGTCAAATTAAACGCTGTGATATTTGCAAAGACGCGCTCGCCCATCGGCCGAATCCGGTGGTGACGGCGAGTGAGCGAAGCAAGGTTATCGTTATTGGCCAGGCGCCGGGAACCCGAGTTCACGCCACCGGCGTGCCCTGGAACGACCCCAGCGGTGACCTGCTGAGGGTGTGGCTGAGTGTGGACAAGGAAACCTTTTACAACGCGGAAAATTTTGCGTTGATGCCAATGGGTTTTTGCTATCCGGGCAAGGGCAAGAGTGGTGACTTGCCGCCGAGGCCGGAGTGCGCGCCGCGTTGGCATAACCAGATTGTCGCTAAGATAAAACGGCCCAGGTTGACGCTGTTGATTGGCCAATATTCGCAGCGCTATTACTTGCGAGAAGCCGCCAAGCGTAACTTAACTGAAACTGTGCGGCATTTTGAAGACTATTTGCCGGAGTTTATGCCTTTGCCTCACCCTTCTCCCAGAAACAGGTTGTGGTTGAAGAAGAATCCTTGGTTTGACGAGACGTTGGTGCCGAGACTGAAAGAAATCGTTGGCGCTATCTTGTCGGAGTCTTGATAGAAATCTGTTAGTTTACCGAACCTGGTTCTATAACGCTGGATTTGTGCCAATAAGAGACATTCGCCGTCTTTGAGTGGTACTGCGAATCCGCGGCCATCTGGGAACTATGTTTGAGACTCGCTGTGAATACGTCCCTGGTC
>JANQKW010000220.1 GCA_028280905.1 Porticoccaceae bacterium | reverse complement strand
TCCAGCCGGAGTCGGCGTGGAGATCGCGGCTGGAATCACTGGCGCCGCTGGACAGCAACTGGCCGTCCATCACATAGAGTGCGTTGCCGCTGGTGTTGTCGGTGACCTGGAAATTCCAGGCCGGCGCGCCGGTAGCCAGCAGCTGCGCTTTTACACGGATGCGCACCTGCATGTTGGAGGCGACACTGAACGCATAGTCGCCGTTCTCGTCGCTGGTAGTTGTCGCCAGCACAGTTCCCGACGCATCCAGCGCTTCGACGGTGGCCATGCGGATCGGTCGCTGTTGGATATTGTCGTAATCCAGACCGCTGGTGAAGGTGTTGTGGGGAACCCGGTCGAAGGTGATATTGCCGCTGATGGTCACATTGACGGGCTCGGTGCCACCGCCGCCGGTCCCTGAACCGCCGCTCCCAGAGGTGCCGCCGCCACCGCCGCCGCAAGCGGACAACGCCAAAACGGCCGCCAGGCAAAATGGTTTCACCCTATTGAACTGATAGCACATTGCCAATTCCCCTTGTGGATACGCGCATTGTAGCAGCGACTCCCAGGGACGTTATGAGAGCGGTGTCACGGCGCCGAGCGGTGTGCGTCAATAACGGGTGCAGAACCGAACGGGCACTTGCCGCCCGCGCCCGCGATATTCCCTAATTGCTTGCTTCAGCATTGTCGGCATTTTTTACACAAAAAAACGAATGCCATTTTATCTATTTGTTTTTTAATGATATTTTTTATTGGCATAGCTATTGCTTATTAGTTATTGG
Source organism: Porticoccaceae bacterium (assembly GCA_028280905.1). GTDB lineage: Bacteria > Pseudomonadota > Gammaproteobacteria > Pseudomonadales > Porticoccaceae > JANQKW01. The sequence goes on along the minus strand of JANQKW010000220.1, from coordinate 13,972 downwards.
GTAATGTAATCATGTACCCAAACTTAACCCTAAACTTGACCAAATACTGGGAGGAACTGAGATAAATGACCGGACGCAAAGGTGAGAACAATTCCGTACACTTTAGATCCGATCGCATTGAGAATTTCAATGGCGGGTGGTACTTCAATATCCGCGAACAGGCGCAGCCCTTTGGGCCCTATTCAACCAGATTGGATGCGGAACAGGCCATTAAAGTGTACATCCGTGATCTGCTCAGGGGAGTATCCCCGAAGAAGGCATTCTGCAATCAACTGATCTCTGATAATTTCTGGAGGTCGTAACCTCCAGCAGATTTCAACGGCAAAAAAAAGCGCCGGCAAACCTGGTTGCCCGCGCTTTTTGATCGCCCCTTACCGACGCAGTGATTCGACCGCAGCGCGCGACGCGTCGCGGTGAACGATCGCTATCTCTACTTGGACGAGCGGTTGCCGAAACGCTTTTTAAACCGGTCTATGCGGCCACCGGAATCGACAACTTTCTGCTTGCCGGTGTAGAACGGGTGGCACTGGGAACACACATCAATATGGATACTGTCGACCAGGGTTGAACCTACTTCGATTACGTTACCGCAGCTGCAAGTGGCCTTGAGCGTGCCGTAATTCGGGTGAATTTCAGCTTTCATGGAATTTTCCTCTAACTTGCATATCGCCACCCGGTCCTGAGAACCCCAGCCGCGCCGATGGGGTAAAATGTCGCCGGGCACCATATGACGCCTCGAAACGGAGGCGGAATGGTACCAGAAAAACCCGCACAATCAAGTAAAAAGGAACCTATGACCGGGGTTATCTACAAAGTCGCCGTACCTTCCCCGCTGCGCAAGAGCTTTGATTACACGTCCACGGAAGCCATCGCCGACAGCTGCCGCGTGCGCGTGCCCTTTGGCAACAGAAAGGTGGTAGGCGTGGTGCTGGGCGCCGTCGAGCAAAGCGAGCTTCCCACGGGTAAACTGAAACCCATATCCGAGGTGATAGACAGGACGCCGTTGATTCCCGCCAACCTGTTCAAGCTGTTTATCTGGGCTGCCGATTACTACCAGCACCCGATCGGGGAAGCACTGGGCGCCGTCTTTCCGGCACGACTCAGGAAAGGCGGCGACATTCCGACCGCACGGGAACCTGGCTGGGCGCTGTCTCCCCACGGCAAGGGGCTACCCGCCGACGCTTTGAAGAACGCACCCAGACAGCAACAGTTGCTGAACCTGTTGCAAACCCAGGGTGTGGTCGGCAGGTTGCAGCTGGAAGCTGCGGGGCTCAGCAGTGCCATAGCCAGGGAACTCGAGAGAAAGGGCTTGATCGAAAAAACCCGTGTCGAGCCAACAACAACCGCCGGCAGCACTGCAGCCAGTGAGCAGTCGCTGCCGCTCTACCCCCAGCAGCAGCGAGCCGTGGCGGCCATAACACCCGAAACATTCGGGTGTTATCTGTTGCACGGGGAAACCGGCAGCGGCAAGACGGAAGTCTACCTCCAGGCGATCCGGAAGCTTGTCGAACAGCGCAAGCAGGCGTTGCTGCTGGTTCCCGAAATAAGCCTGACACCGCAAACCCTCGACCGCTTTCGCAGGCGTTTCGGGAACGCCATCGCGGCGCTGCACTCCGGTCTCAGCGACCGGGAGCGCGCGCTGGCATGGGAACAGGCCCGTACCGGCAAAGCCTCGGTGGTCATCGGCACGCGATCGGCCGTCTTCACCCCACTGGCCAGGCCGGGCATTATTATTGTCGACGAGGAACACGACGGTTCTTTCAAGCAACAGGACGGCTATCGCTACCACGCCAGGGACCTGGCGGTGATCCGGGGTCAGCGCGAAGGGATCCCGGTGGTGCTGGGCTCGGCTACGCCGTCGCTGGAATCGCTGCACAATTGCCGGCAACACCGCTACCGCTATCTACCGCTAACCGGCCGCGCCGGAAGCGCCAACCACCCCGAATGGCAAATCCTGGACGTCAAAGGTATGCAACTGCAGCAGGGATTGTCCGAGCCCCTGCTGCAGGCGCTGGACGGAACGCTTGAGGCGGGCAATCAGGCGCTGGTATTTCTGAACCGCCGCGGATTCGCCCCCACTCTGACTTGCCAAGACTGCGGCTGGATAGCCAACTGCCACCGCTGCGACGCTCGCCTGACGGTGCACCGCAATCCGAACCGACTCATTTGCCACCACTGTGAGCACCGCCCGGCTTTCCCAAGCAGCTGCCCGTTTTGCCACAGCGCCCGGCTGGCCATGCTCGGCCAGGGAACCGCGCGTACTGAAGCTGCGCTACAGGCCAGGTTTCCCAAAGTTCCGGTACTCAGAATCGACCGGGATTCCACACGCGGAAAGCAAGCCATGTCGAGAATGTTTGAACAGGTCGCAACCGGCGAGCCCTGCATCCTGGTTGGCACGCAGATGCTCGCCAAGGGGCATCACTTTCCGGAGGTCACGCTGGTGGCCATTGTAGATGCCGACGCGGGCTTGTTTAGCCCGGATTTCAGGGCCGCGGAAAAAATGAGCCAACTGATTGTGCAAGTGGCCGGCAGGGCCGGGCGCGGCAGCAAGCCTGGCCGGGTTATCCTGCAGAGCTACCACGCCGATCACCCGTTTCTGCAGCTGCTGAGCCAGCGGGGCTACACAGCTATCAGCGAGCAGCTTTTGCGCGAGCGCGAGCTGGCCGGTTTGCCGCCCTACGCCCATATGGCGGTTATCAGGTCCGAGTCCCACCAGCCCGCCGACGCGGAAGAATTTTTAAGGTTTGCCAGGCAGACCCTGGAAAAACTGCGAAAGCCGCAGGGTAATCTCAATTATCTTGGGCCGCTGCCTGCGCCGTTGGAGAAGCGCCGCGGAAGATACCGTTATCAGCTTGCGATAACCGCAAGCGAGAGAAAAACGCTCAATCGGCTGCTGTTTCGGCTGTGTCAACTCCTGGAGGGGGCTAGTATTTCCCGCAAGGCCCGCTGGTCTGTGGATGTGGATCCGCAGGATATGAGTTAATAAAGATTGAGCCGAGCGCGGCGAACACATAAAATCCGCCCCCATGACCAGGGACTACGCCAAAAAATCCGCTAACCGCAACAGGAACAAACGCCACAACAACAAACCACCGGGTGCGCCGGGTTGGGTATGGCTGGTCGCCGGCGTCTTACTCGGGGTCCTCGCGACGACACTGGTCAAGTTATCGGATGTCGATCCCGAACGGCGCGATCAAAGCGCGCGCGAAGCCACATCACCGGGCGCCGGGCCGGAACCCAGGTTTGACTTTTACACGCTGTTGCGGGAAACCGAGGTCATAGTGCCCGACAGCGAATCACCCGCGGTTGTGGAAACGGCAACCCGACAAAATTCCGTGTTTCTGCTGCAGGTGGGCTCCTTTAAAAGCGCTGAGGATGCGGATAGCCTGCGCGCCCGCCTGCTGCTGTTGAACCTTCAGGCGACGATTGAAAAGGTCACACCGCGGCCCGGCGAAACCTGGCATCGCGTGCTGGTGGGGCCTTTTACGAGTGATGCCTCACTGTCATCGGCCAGAACCAAGCTGGCATCCAACCAGATTGACTCGCTGCTGTTGAAAAGAAAACGCTAGCCGGAACTTACCGGCAGCGGCTTGAATTTCCACTCGCCACCCCCATTATCAGGAGAGTAGCAGCCACGCCAGGAGAAACCCATTGGAGCAATATCGAGGAACTACGATACTTTCCGTGCGACGCAACGGCAGAGTGGTAATCGGCGGTGACGGCCAGGTCACGCTGCAAAACACCGTGATGAAAGGCAACGCCAAAAAGGTTCGGCGCCTGCACAACGACCAGGTGCTGGCCGGGTTCGCCGGGGGTACGGCGGACGCCTTTACCCTATTCGAACGCTTTGAAGCCAAGCTGGAACAGCATCAGGGCCAGCTGGTCAGAGCCGCCGTGGAACTGGCCAAGGACTGGCGTACCGATCGCATACTGCGCCGCCTGGAAGCGCTGCTGGCAGTAGCCGACAAGGACGCGTCATTGATTATTACCGGCAATGGGGATGTGGTTCAGCCGGAGGACGATCTGATCGCAATTGGTTCCGGTGGCCCATTTGCACAAGCTGCCGCCAGGGCGCTACTGGAAAACACCGAGCTACCCGCCGGGGATATCGTGGAACGGGGGCTGCAAATTGCCGGGGATATCTGCATCTACACCAACCATAACAGAACCATTGAAGAGCTGGAATATTAAGCGCATCCGGCTCTGCCAAACCGCAACCGAATTAGGAATACTGCACTATGTCAAACATGACGCCTCGCGAGATTGTCCACGAGTTGGACCGTCACATTGTCGGACAGGACCAGGCAAAGCGCGCGGTCGCCATTGCGTTGCGCAATCGCTGGCGACGAATGCAGCTCGACGAAGAAATGCGCAATGAGATCACACCGAAGAACATCTTAATGATTGGCCCCACCGGCGTGGGTAAAACGGAAATCGCGCGCCGCCTGGCCCGCCTGGCCAATGCGCCCTTTGTCAAGGTAGAGGCCACCAAGTTTACTGAGGTGGGATATGTCGGGCGCGACGTTGATTCCATCGTGCGCGATCTGGTAGAAGTGTCGATCAAGCAGCTTCGTGAGCAGGAAATGACCAAGGTGCAACAGCGGGCCATGGACGCCGCGGAAGAGCGAATTCTGGATGCGTTGCTGCCACCTGCCAGGGACAGTGAAGAGGGCACTGAGTCTTCTACCCGCCAAGTGTTCAGGAAGAAGCTGCGGGAGGGCGAACTCGACGACAAGGAGATCGAAATTGATGTAAGAGCTACGCCGGTCGGAGTAGAAATCATGGCGCCCCCCGGTATGGAAGAGATGACCGACCAGCTGCAAAGCATGTTTTCCAGCATGGGCGCGGGACGCACCAAAAAGCGCAAGGTTCCGGTTGCCCAGGCACTGCAGCTTATCTCCGAAGAGGAAGCCGCCAAGCTGATCAATGAGGAAGAATTGAAAACCAAGGCCGTACGGGCTGCCGAGCAAAACGGTATTGTGTTTATCGACGAGATAGACAAGGTCGCCAAACGCGGCGAGGTATCCGGCAGCGATGTCTCCCGCGAGGGCGTGCAGCGAGACCTGCTGCCATTGATAGAAGGGTCGACCATCTCCACCAAGTACGGGATGATTAAAACCGACCATATCCTGTTTATCGCCTCGGGCGCGTTTCACTTTTCCAAGCCGTCGGACCTGATTCCCGAACTGCAGGGACGCCTTCCCATTCGCGTGGAGTTGGAGTCATTGAGCGCCGAAGACTTCGAAAGCATCCTCACCGAGCCCAACGCATCGCTTACCGAGCAATACCAGGAACTGCTCGCCACTGAGGAACTGAATGTTGAGTTTACCCAGAGCGGCGTGCAAGCCGTGGCAAAAATGGCCTGGGAAGTGAATGAACGAACGGAAAATATCGGCGCCCGCCGCCTGCACACCTTGATGGAGAGGTTGCTGGAGGAGATCTCATTTGAAGCTGCCGACCTGGCCACCCGACACGAGAAGGTGGTTATTGATCAACAGTTTGTGGAACAGCAGCTCAGCGAACTGGCGGCGGATGACGACTTGTCCCGGTTCATACTCTAAGCGACTATGACACCGACTAGCGTAAAACTGCACCGCGGCGACGGCAGTCTTTCCCTGGGATACAGCGATGGCTCCTGTTTCACGCTATCCGGGGAATATCTGCGGGTTTTCTCGCCCAGCGCTGAAGTGAAGGGGCATGGGCCAGGTCAGGAAGTCCTGCAACACGGCAAACGGGACGTTAAGGTTGTGGCGGTGGAACCCGCCGGGAATTATGCGTTAAAACTGGTCTTCAGCGACAAACACGATTCGGGTATTTATGCCTGGGATTACCTGAGATCGCTCTGTGTTGACCAGCAGGCGAATTGGGAAGATTACTTGAACCGCCTGAACAAAGCTGGCAAACATCGGGATAAGGAGGTTCAGGTGGTGCAGCTGCTAGATCCCAAGAAGTAGTTCCAATCAGGTAACGAAAATTGGATTGCTGCCAAGCTTCCCGGCCCGCCATACTATTGTCCAGAATAATTAGTCGTACTTTTTTGGGTTGGGTGGCGAATCGCCTGCGGAGATGCCTTTGCAGACACGCGGTGAATACATCCCTGTACGCTCGGCACCCGCTTCCCTGCGGGTGACGGTCTGCAAAGGCATCTCCCCAGTCAATTCTTCAGTCCACCGCTTTGCTGTTTAACAGGGCGTTTTTCCCGGAAAAGCAGAACAACGGTAGATTTGAAGGCTGGGGTCGGGTAAGGGTTTCGGAACCGTCGCCGGCAGGGAAGCCGGCGTCGAGCTTACACGGATGTATTCACAGCGTGTTCCGAAACCCTTACCCGACCACAGCCGCCACCTAACCCAAAAAAGTACGACTAATTCTATATGGCTACGGAATACTGTCACCACCCCAACTAAATAGTTTCAGCAGCCGGCTCAAACAATTTCATGGCCTCTTCAGCCCATTCGTTAAAACCGGTTTTCCCGGAAACATATTGTAGGTAGTCCGCATCCAAACCCGCCAGATCTTCATCAACCTCGCCGTTTTTGTCAATCTGATTCACCAGCACCTCGGCAACATGCACGGCAGTTAAAGGAGAAAATTCCCTGCTTTTTGATTCGGAAGGCTGCGTGTAAAAGGCAACCGCCTCGGTTACCTGGTCGGGCAACGACCAAATGCCCAGCAAATAAGCGCCTAGCAAATTAAACCGACAACCCAGCACAAACTCCTCCAGTTCATTGGCCCTGTCGCCGGCAGGCAGATCCACCGCCAGACCGTTAACCTGATCGAACTCCTCCGGGAAATGGCCGGCCACAATCAGGTTGCCAAGGTAAATCATTGAACCCGCTAACTGCGCAGAATCGCACTGCCCCTTCGACAGCCCCTCGCGCATGGCAATTTTCTTCGCCAAAAGGGCAATGCGCTGCGACTTGTCGAGATAGCCGGAAATAAGCGAGCCGTCCACCTTTTTATCCTTGAAAGATTCAAAAACCTTTATTACCAACACCAGTTGTTTGATGGTGTCTATACCGAGAATAGATGCCGCGTCGGCCGGGGAAAGCACTTCGCGCGCCAGACCAAAGAAGGCCGAATTAACCATTTGCAACATCTTTGCCGACATCGCTGGGTCTTTCGCGACAATGTTGCCAATCTCTGACAGGGAAACCCTGTCCTCCCGAATACAGGCAACCAGCTCCTCATAAATTCCCGGCAATGTCGGCATTTTGCCAACCGACGCCGCCAGCTCGCGCATTTTCTTGTCCCGCAGCAGCATTCGCAACGCCAGGGAACGCTCTATTTTTCCCAGCAGCACGTCCGAATCCACCGGTTTGGCGATAAACTGATGGGCGACGCGTGTGCTTTCCAGGACCAGTTCCATATCCGCGTGGCCCGACACCACTATTCTCAGCACTTCCGGGAAGTTTTCCTTGATTCTCTCTAGCAGTTCCACGCCGTGCATACCCGGCATGCGCATGTCGGAAATAACGATGTCATAGTCTTTTTGCGCGAGCATATCCATGGCGTGATCGCCACTGTGGGCGAAGTCAAGTTCCCACTGATCGCGGTATCTCCGAAGAATGCGTTTAAAGCCTTCGATGATACCCGGCTCATCATCCACAAAAAGCACCTTTTGCTTTTCCTCAAGCTGTTGCTCTAACGTTACATCTCGCATCATGCTCTCCTTTCAAAATTTAAAACGGCTACAGTACTCTCCGCAGATTTTCCCGCGCCCTACTCCACTTCTACTGGCAATTTGATAGTAAATGTCGTTCCCTGTCCCTCTTCACTGTCCACGGAAATAGTTCCCTGGTGACCTTCCACGATAGTTCTAAACGCCAGGGAAAGCCCCTGCCCGGTGCCCTTGCCAACTTCTTTTGTGGTGAAAAACGGGTCAAAGATTTTCTCCTGGTTTTCCTTAGGAATACCGTTGCCGTCATCGGTGATGGAAACCAGCACCGAACCTCCTGCTTTCTGCGTACTGATGGCAATCGATCCCTTATCACCCTGGTCACCATACTTCTCGGTGATCGCGTGGGCCGCGTTTACGATCATATTGAGAATCACCTGGTTAAACTCTCCGGGGAATACAGCCACGAAGGGCAACTCCTCAGAAAAGTTTGTGTCGACCTCGGCCACGTATTTCCATTCATTCCGGGCAACGGTAACGGTGTTATTTATCGCCTTGTTAAGATCGATCAATTCTTTTTCTTTGCTGCCCGGATGGGAAAACTCCTTCATAGCCCCGACGATTTCCGCAATTCGTTTAACCCCGTCCAGCGATTGATTGAGGGATTGCGGAATGTCGGTGTCTAGGAATTCCATATCTATTTCCTCGGAGAACGTCCTGACATCCTGACCTTCCTGGTGAAGCTCGCTGTCCGAGGGAATTTTATCGAGCAGTTCGGCGCATTTTTTCCACAACCGGCTGATATCGTCAAAAGAATCGTTGAGGTAGTGAATATTGTCGCCTACAAACTGGGCCGGCGTATTGATTTCGTGAGCGATCCCAGCGGCCAGTTGCCCCACCGCCTCCATTTTTTGCGCTTGGCGCAACTGCGATTCCATCTCGCTGCGCTCCTTGGCCATCAACTTGAATTCGGTGATGTCCAGTAACACGCCATTAAACCTCACTTCCCCGTTGTCGTGAAAAACAGGGGTACTGATGCTGCGCAACCAGATTTTTTTACCCTGACCCGTTACTGCTCTGAACTCAATATTGCTCACTTCCGCCGTTGCTGCAGACGCCTTCAAAGAGTCGGCCAACAGCGCATAGTCCTCCGGCAGGCAGATAGCCTTGATCGGGTTCTCCATCGACATAGCCTGACCTTTGCTGAATTCCAGTATCTGCTCAATTTTTCGGCTTACGTAACTGAATCGACTATGCGAGTAGTCATATTCAAAAAGCACGCCCGCTACGGAATCGGCTACATTGTTGAGTTCCTGTTGGGATAATTTCAGCTCATCGAGCAACCGGACGTTTTCCTTTTGCTCTTCAACGAGCAAATTATTGGCTTGTACCAGCTCAGCGGTTCTTTTCTCGATCAATTGCTCGATTTTTTTCCTGCGAGCCTCGACCATATAGCTCCACATCGCCAGAAAAAACGTGACGATCGCACCGAACAGAATAATCACTCTTTTGGCGATATTGTTGGTCTCAAAATACGCGGAGCTGGACGGCCTGACAAAAACTGAAATATTTTCACCAAAAAGGTCTATGGCGCCCGGAACAAAAAAGTCATACTCCCCTTTATCGGAATCGGGGGCGAGGCGAGTAGCGCGGATATCCGCAAGCCCTTTTCCACTGACAAAATCTTTCAGCTCTTCGTCACTTTTGTACAGCAAGTGAAGATCCAACCAGTCAGGCGACACATCGAACAGTATTTCAGGGAGGTGTTCGACAATATTAAATCTTGCCGCTAAAAACCTATTGACGCCGCTGACGTGAGTGCCAAAATTCTTGTATAGAATGACATTTCCGTCTTCGCGAATGTAAATTTTCTCCCCGCCAACCAAAGGCGGCGGCGTGTAGTAAGCCCTCAGGAAATGACTCTCTTCTTCGTGCCTTGACCAACCTTGGCTGTCATCTTCTTCCGAGATGCTTAAAGCGGTGTTGAACCTTGCCTTTCCCGACAAATAGTCCTGTTCGTTAAATTCCCTGATTATCAGGCTTTCCAGAAAAAAATCCGCCGAAATTATTTCGTCTGCAAGAACGCTCAGCGTGGCGGTTTCATCAGCGGCCAAACTCCCGGCCAGGGCAAAAACGTCCAGCGTCGCCTTACTGAGATTTATTTCGTCCTGAATTTTTATAATGATATTGGCGGCTAGATTCTCGAATTCAGACAGCCTTCTTTCATCCAGATTATCTGATACCTCGCGGTAAACGGCGCCGGTCACCAGTGCGCCGAACACAGCAATCAGCAAGGGTACTATTATTTTACGGGTCGTTTTTTCCATGGGCTAATCTTCCCTCAACGTTAGCAAATACATCACCACGGATTCTATTTCCTGTGCGTGCAAAGCGAAAACCAAACGGCTAGACTTGGATGGCCGGCTTCAAAAATATAATCGGGCGACTCTGTCTCCGCCAGGGAAACAAGCGATGTTGCCGGCATGCAGCAAAGCGCTAAATATTTCAAGACCCCGGTTATATTCATCATCGTCCTCTGAGACTTTTTCGTTATACCGGCCTTCAAACAAGCTCGGGTTTTAGGTATTTTTACCCGGCTAAGTTATAAAGTATCCCTATTGCCCAGCACATAGATTGAATTGCGTCACAAATCAGGGATTAATCATTCCGATCTCAACAAAATTTCGTCACAATGGTAGTGTGATTCATATATTTGTAAGCAGAGCAAGCGTATAACTATGAGCCGGGTACCTGCAGCACCGGGAGGGAATGACTAACGTTACAGGATTGGATAATGAATAATGAATAAAAAGGTCTTGTTCGTAGACGACGAGCCAAACGTTCTGCAAGCCTATTCGCGATCGCTTCGCAAGCTGTATCAAATTACCACGGCTGCAAGCGGAGACGAAGCCCTGTCTCTGGTCAACCCCGAAGACCCATTCGCGGTCATCGTTTCCGACATGCGGATGCCCGGCATGGATGGCGTAACACTGTTATCGCGGATGAAGGAAACCACCCCCGACACCGTCCGAATTATGTTGACCGGGAATGCCGATCAGCAAACGGCCATTGACGCGGTAAACAAGGGCGATATTTTCCGGTTCTTGAACAAACCCTGTTCGCCTGAAAATATGGCCAAGTCCGTGGACACCGCCCTGGAACAGCATCGGCTGATCAACGCTGAAAAGAGTTTGCTTGAAAGTACCGTCAAGGGAAGTATCGCGGCCCTCACCGAGGTGCTGTCCCTGGTGAAGCCGGAGGTATTCGGTCGCACCACGACTTACAAGGAGCTGGTGTGCGCCTGCGCGGAAACCCTGGGGATTGACAATACCTGGGAGTTTGAAACGCTGGCGATGATCAGCCTGATAGGCACTGTCTCGATACCGGACGAGATAGTATCGAAAGTGCTGCTGGCCAAACCGGTCAGCGAACAAGAGCGTCAGCAATTCGAAAGGCATCCGGAACTCGGCGCAGCCATCGTTGAAAAGATACCGCGCCTCGAGGACCTGGCCACGGCAATCAGATATCAATTAAAGAATTATGACGGCAGCGGGGTGCCCGAAGACAATCTGCAACAACAGGATATTCCGATAGGCGCCAGGCTACTAAAAGTCATTATCGATTACGACAATCTGGAGCGATCGGGTCTGGAAGAGCAGGCGATATTTTCGCGCCTGGAAAGCAGCCCCGGCAGCTACGACCCGGAAGTGCTGGCAGCGCTGGCCAGCGTGCTGAGGCGCAATGTTGAAGCCAAGGTGGTCACTGTCAGTGTTACCCAACTGACGGAACAAATGGTACTGGCCGAAGACCTCTACCGAACGGATGGCCGCCTGCTGCTCTGTAAAGGTCAGCCCCTGTCCGCGTCGGCAGGGGAACGGCTGGCGAATTTCTGGCGCAATGGCGGCATTAACGAGACTATCTCCGTTATTATCAAGGAAGACAAGGACACTAGCGGCTCCTAATTAGCACTGTGGCGTAGCAGGCAATTCCCTCGCCGCGACCGGCAAAACCCAAGCCCTCGGTGGTGGTAGCCTTTATATTGACCTGCGCGGTTTCGCACTTCAGGTCGCAGCAAAGATTGGCGACCATCGCGGGGATATGGGCACGCATTCTGGGCGCCTGGGCAACAATGGTCAAATCAGCGTTGCCCATCTCCCAACCCTCCCGGGACAGCAGGTCGCGAACGCGGCGCAGCAGCTTGCGGCTGTCAATATCCTTGTAACTGTCATCGGAATCGGGAAAGTGCCGGCCAATGTCCCCCAGCGCCGCAGCACCCAGCAGCGCATCGCAAAGCGCGTGAATCAGCACATCACCGTCGGAATGGGCGACAAAACCCTGATGGTAGGGAATCTTAACGCCCCCCAATACCAGGTGATCACCCTCACCGAAACGGTGAACGTCATAACCCTGCCCGATTCTCATGCCTGCCTTCCTTCCGTTGCTAGCTGATGGCGAATAACGGCCTCCGCCACGGGCAGATCTTCCCGGCGCGTAATTTTGATATTGTCAGCGTTTCCCTCGACCACCGCCGGCGCGTAACCCGCCGCTTCCACCGCGCTGGCCTCGTCGGTAATCTGGACTCCGGCGGCCACCCCCGCCAGCAAGGCATCCCGCAACAGCCCGAACCGAAACATCTGTGGCGTCAGGGCGGACCACAGCCCCTCGCGATCCACCGTCTGGTGGATACTGGCGTCCGCCACCCTTTTTATCGTATCACTTACCGGAGCCGCCAAAATGCCGCCCACCGGATGCGTCTGGAGTGTGTTATATAGCTGCCGGATGTCCGCCACCCTTACGCAGGGCCGGGCAGCGTCGTGAACCATTAACCACTGCTGTTCATCGACCTGTCCGGTGAGGGCGTCCAGCGCCTGCTGCACCGACTCGGCCCGGCTTGCGCCTCCCGTCACGGTCCGAACCCGCGGATCACCCATTACCGGCAACTGCCGCCAGCGTTGGTCCTCAGGTGCATGCGCCACAACCAGGCCCCGCGGATCCGCCGCCAGTAATCGCTCCAGCGTCCATTCGAGAACCGTTTTCCCCATCACCGGCTGGTATTGTTTGGGCAGCTCGGCGCCAAACCGCTGCCCGGCGCCCGCCGCGGGGACTATTACCCAACAATTCATCTGTCGGACTCGACCACCATGTAGAAGGTTTCACCCTCCTTTACCATACCCAGATCTTCCCGCGCCTTTTCTTCAATAGCGTCGCTGCCGCGCTTGAGTGCCTCCACATCGCGGGCCAGCGCGGCGTTCCGCTCGCGCAACTGCCCGTTTTCCTGTTGCTGCAGCTCAATCGCGTTTTCCAACTGCGCCTGCTGCGCAAGACTGCCGTCGCCCACCCACAAGCGAACCTGCAGGTAGGCGAGCAACACTAACAACACACCCATTATCCAGCGCATGCTTGACGCTTCTCGCTTGCAACGCGGATTCTAACGGCGGAAAAGACGCCGGCCTCTCGCGGTGGCCAGTCGGCCAACACAGGTTTACTCGAATTCAGCTCTTCCACGGTAGGGCGCCGTCGCATCCAGTTCGGCCTCAATACGCAGCAGGCGGTTGTACTTGGCCACCCGGTCCGAACGGCACAGAGAGCCGGTTTTAATCTGGCCCGCGGCGGTAGCCACCGCCAGATCGGCGATGGTCGTGTCCTCCGTTTCGCCGGACCTGTGTGAAATCACTGCCGTGTAGCCGGCATTCTTTGCCATGCTGATGGCATCCAGTGTTTCACTTAGCGAACCTATTTGGTTGAACTTGATAAGAATGGAGTTAGCGATCTTTTGGTCGATACCCTGCTGAAGAATTTTCGTGTTGGTGACGAACAGATCATCACCCACCAATTGCACCCGGTCGCCGATTTTCCGGGTGAGTTCCGCCCAGCCTTCCCAATCGCTTTCGTCCATGCCGTCTTCTATGGACAAAATCGGGTACCTGCTGCTTAAATCCGCCAGATAGTCGGCAAACTCGGCAGCGTTATATACCTTGCCTTCGCCCGCCAGGTCGTATTTACCCTTTTTATAGAACTCCGATGACGCGCAATCCAGCGCCAGTGTGATATCGTCGCCCAGCCCATAGCCGGCCTTGTCCACGGCCTCGGCAATCACCTCCAGCGCCGCCTCATTGGAAGGCAGGTTCGGCGCAAAACCGCCCTCATCGCCGACCGCCGTATTCAGGCCGGCCGCCGACAGCACCTTTTTCAACTGGTGAAAAATCTCCGCGCCCTGGCGCAGCGCCTCGGCGAAGGTGTCGGCACCAACCGGCTGGATCATAAACTCCTGGATGTCGACATTGTTGTCGGCATGTTCTCCGCCGTTGATAATATTCATCATGGGCACCGGCATGGAATAGTGCCCGGACGTTCCAT
>JANQKW010000216.1 GCA_028280905.1 Porticoccaceae bacterium | reverse complement strand
TTTTTATGTTGCGCGTGCCGAGTTCGACGGAATCGTCCAGGTTTTTAAACTCGCGCTTTTCCCATACCTTTATGGCCCGACCTTGCCGACCCTCCCCACCGATGCGCATACCCTCGGGATTATAACCGCCGTGGCCGAATGGCGAGGTGCCACCGGTGCCTATCCATTTGCTGCCGCCGTGATGTTTGCCCTTTTGTTCCTCCAGGCGTTTTTTAAATTCCTCAATCAGCTTTTCCAGCCCGCCCAGTGAACTAATCGCCGCCTTCTGCTCTTCGGTCAGCTCCTTTTGAAACTCCTGGCGCAGCCACTCTTCCGGTATCAAGGCCTCAATAAAGTCATCGATGCTTTCCAACTTGTCAAAGTAGGCGCCAAAGGCCTTGTCGAACCTGTCGTAGTAGCGCTGGTCTTTCACCAGGCTGGCGCGCGCCAACAGGTAAAAGTCGTTGATGTCGCAGAAAGCCATATGCATTTTCAAGGCTTCCAATAGTGTCATGAACTCCTGTATCGAAACGGGAATCCCGGCTTTCTTTAGCCCGTAGAAAAAATTTGTCAGCATATCGAGTGTCCTGCCCGCTAGCGAGCTTCCCTTCGTACCATAAATGCCAGACGCTCGAGCAGGTGAACATCCTGCTCGTTCTTTAACAGCGCCCCATACAGCGGCGGTATCGCTTTGGTGGGGTCGCGGTCCGCCAGAATCTCATCGGGAATGTCGTCGGACAACAACAGTTTCAACCAGTCGACCAGTTCGGATGTGGACGGTTTTTTCTTCAGGCCGGGAATTTTGCGAACCTCAAAGAAAATGTCCAGCGCCTCGTCGACCAGCGATTTGGTAATGCCCGGGTAGTGAACGTCGATAATCCGCAACATGGTCTGCCGGTCGGGGAAATTGATGAAATGGAAAAAACAACGGCGCAAAAAAGCGTCCGGCAATTCTTTTTCATCGTTACTGGTAATCACGATAATCGGCCGCTGCTTGGCGACGACCCGCTCGCTCGTCTCGTATACGTGGAATTCCATGCGATCCAACTCCAACAGCAGGTCGTTGGGGAACTCTATGTCGGCCTTGTCTATTTCATCGATCAACAGCACCACCTGCTCATCGGCTTCAAACGCCTCCCACAGCTTACCCTTGCGGATATAGTTGTTAATGTCGTGAACCTTGTCCACACCCAGTTGGGAATCGCGCAGACGGGAAACCGCGTCATACTCATACAGTCCCTGGCGCGCTTTGGTGGTGGATTTGATATGCCAGGAGATCAGCTTTTTACCCAAAGCCGACGCCACCTCCTCGGCCAACATAGTCTTGCCCGTACCGGGTTCGCCCTTAATCAGCAGCGGCCGCTGCAGCACAACCGCCGCATTAACCGCCATCTGCAAGTCTTCCGTTGCCACATAGCGTTCTGTACCTTCAAACTTCATATTATTTCGTCCAGTTGCTGTAAAAAACGTGCATTTTACTCTGTTTCGCCTTATCACCCAAAATCAAGGTAGACTAGTACTCCTTCCGCGAATTGCGATGCGCCTATGAAGCTATTCTATCGAACCCAGGGTGACGGCTACCCGGTGATACTGTTGCACGGCCTGTTTGGCGCCAGTGAAAACCTGGGCATGGTCGCCCGGCCGCTGGCGGAACACTTTAAGGTTGTATCCGTCGATCTGCGCAACCACGGGCGCTCCCCTCACCACCCGACGATGGATTACCCCAGCATGGCGTCAGATGTGTTGCGGTTGGCGGAAAGCCTCGACACCACCAAATGCCATATTTTGGGACACTCCATGGGGGGCAAAGTGGCGATGCAAATGGCGTTTACCGAGCCGGAGCGGGTAACTAAGCTGATTGTCGCCGATATCGCGCCGATGCATTACCCACCTCACCACAGCGATGTGCTTGAGGCGTTGAGTCACTTAGACAAAAAAGCCATCTCTTCCAGGGAACAGGCCAATGAACTCGTCGCCCACTTTATCGACGACCCCGGCGTGCGAATGTTTTTGCTATCAAACCTGAAGCGCAATCAGGACAAATCCTATGGCCTGAGGCTGAACCTGGACGCGCTGCTCAACAACCAGCGACAGCTCTCGGCGGCGCTCGACGGACAACCCTACAACGGGCCGGCGCTTTTCATTCGGGGCGAAAATTCTGACTATATCAAGGATGCCTACAGAGCAGATATCGACCGGCTGTTTACCCGCAACCGGCTGGCAACCCTAGAAAATGCCGGGCACTGGCTGCACGCGGACCAGACGGCGGCATTTAATGACGCGGTGCTGAATTTTTTGAACGGGAATAATTGACCTAAAAAAGAAACGGAACTCCGCCGGAGCCCCGTTAACCGGCCGACTTAGTCAGCGGCGTCTTTTCTGTCTCGGGATTAGTCGCTTACGGAAGCAGGTGCGATACCGCGTCTCGCTCCTCAGCCAGCTCCTGTTCGGTGGCTGTCATCTTGCCTCTGGAAAATTCATTGATCTCCAGGCCCTGGACGATCTCCCAGTCGCCGTTGTTGCAAACGCAGGGGTAGGAATAGATAAGCCCTTGCTCGATCCCGTAACTGCCGTCGCTGTATATCCCCATGCTGACCCAGTCGCCATCGGGACTACCCAGCGCCCAGGAGCGCATATGATCAATCGCGGCATTGGCAGCCGAAGCCGCACTGGATGCGCCACGGGCATTGATAATCGCCGCGCCGCGCTGCTGAACGGTGGGAATAAAATCACTCTCGTACCAAGCCTGGTCAACCAGGTCAACCACAGCGGCGCCCTTGACTTTGGCATGGTGCAGATCCGGGTACTGGGTGGCGGAGTGATTTCCCCAGATCGTCATCTGGGTCACATCGTTAATGGTGGCGTCGGTTTTCTGCGCCAGTTGCGTCATGGCGCGATTGTGGTCGAGGCGCGTCATCGCGGTAAACTGGCGGGGGTTAATGTCTGGGGCATTGCGCTGGGTAATCAGCGCATTGGTGTTGGCCGGGTTGCCCACCACCAGTACTTTGATATCGCGGGAAGCCTGCTCGTTAATGGCCTTGCCCTGAGCGGAGAAAATAGTCGCGTTGGCTTCCAATAGGTCTTTGCGCTCCATGCCGGGACCGCGGGGCCTTGCACCGACCAGCAGGGCGTAATCCGCATCTTTAAAGGCAAGGTTGGCATCGTCTGTACACACCATGCCGGACAGCAGCGGAAAGGCACAGTCATCCAATTCCATCGCAACACCTTTCAGTGCTTCCAGCGCCGGCGTGATTTCCAACATTTGCAAAATAACGGGCTGATCTGTACCCAGCATTTCCCCCGCGGCAATGCGAAACAGCAGGGAATAACTAATCTGACCGGCTGCACCGGTGACAGCGACACGTACAGGTGCTTTCACTTTGATTCTCCTAATTTAGTAATCATTTATCTGGGGATTGGTCGAAACAGACGGCCGATCATTATAAGCAAACCGCCATCCAAGTCCATGCTATCGGCGCGGCTTTTGCTGTTTGCTGATAGATAGGCACTATTCATGTCAACTATTGATCTCAACTACCCCGCCGCTTGTTACGACGCGCTCAGGGCCGTATAGCGGTCCTTCAGCGCCAGATAGAGATCGTCCTTGAAGCTGCTACTTTGCTGGTCAAGTGAAGCAACCAACTCAACCAGGTGCTCGTTGTCCTCGCGCCCCTGCCACTGTTTGCGATAGGTTCCGTCCTGGTAACCGAAATCCTGGCGGAAAAAATTCAGTACATTTTTGCCCACGTACTGCACATAGAGCTCATCGAAGCTCATCCCTATACCCTGTAACAAGCGCGCAAAGCCTTCGCAGTCAAACCCCTCAGTTTTCAGGGTTTGCAGCGTAAATCCCTCTATATCTTTTTTAAAATCAATATCTTGATGGTTTTTATTAAAGCAGTTTATAATCTTTTCGGCGAGCGAATCGCTGGCCGATCCGGACAGCAGCAGGATACTTAACCCGAAGTGCCAGATATCCACCAACTCCAGCTTAACCTGTTCGGTATCCGGCTGCTGTTTTTTCCACCACTTCCAGCCATAGTGCTCCATCAGCTCAGCGGATTCGGTCCAGATGGCGCGATACCACTCAAAACCCTGCTCGCGCCAGTCTGCATTTACTTTGCTGTTCATCGCGTCCTGCAGTTCCAGCATGGTTATAAGCTGCTGTTTCAAAATGGTCTCCCTATGCCTTAACGAACATATTGGTTTGCTTCTCCAGGCCTATCATTGTCGATGGGCCGTGCCCGGTTATCACTTCCGCTTCATCGTCCAGGGTGTAAAGTCGCTCCCTGATGGATTTGACAATCTCTTCGAAATTGCCGCCGGGCAAATCCGTTCTTCCGATACTGCCGCGAAACAGCGTGTCGCCGGCGATCAGCGTTTTGGAATCGTCAAACCAGAAACTGACTGACCCTGGGGTGTGCCCCGGCGTGTGCAGCGCTACACCACCGCAACAGCCCAGGTCTTGCCCATCGTGAATTTTTTGGTCCGGATCGGGAAGCGATTTGGGCGGCACACCGAACATTTGGCACTGCTGCTCGACCATGTCCCACAGAAAGCGGTCGTCGTCGTGCAGGTATATTGGCGCTCCAGTGGCCTTTTTAATCTCACCGGCCGCCAAAATGTGATCCAGATGGGCGTGGGTGTGAATGATGGCGACAACCTGTAATTCCAGTTCGTCTAGCAGGTTTAGGATCTTGTCGGCATCGCCACCCGGGTCTATCACCAGGGCTTTTTTAGATAGGGTGTCGCCGATGATTGTGCAGTTGCACTGCAACGGTCCCACCGGAAATGTTCGTTTGATCGTTTGGTTGGATTGATCCATAAAGCGTTCGATGTGGCTAATAGAGAAGCTGAACATATTAGCGGTATTGACGTGGACTCTACAAGGCAATATTGGTTTGGTGCCAGTAGTCCGCGGCCATCTGGGAACAGTGTTTGAGACTCGCGGTGAACCCATCCCTGGGCGCCCCGCACCGGCTTCCCTGCCGGTGAGGGCCTCAACACTGTCCCCAGACGGCCGCTTACGGCGTATGTGCATTTGAAGCAGTGACGAATAGCACCGGGATTAGCGGGTGTCTAGGAACGTCTTTTGAGACCCTCGTCGACAGGGATGTCGACGCGGAGCTTACAGGGACGTATTCACAGCGAGTCTCAAAAGACGTTCCTAGATAGCC
>JANQKW010000172.1 GCA_028280905.1 Porticoccaceae bacterium | reverse complement strand
GGCGGTTCGGCATTTTATGAGGTACTGTTTTGATATCCACCTGAGTGAAGGGTTTTCCAATACTGAGACAGGCGCGGGCAGCCTGGTTCGGGATAATGTCATCCAGCGGCCCAATGTCATTGATTACAAGCTGGATGATGTGCCTGAACTGGGCTACTTCAAGACGGATAAACCCTATCCCAGAGGTGAGCTGCTGTTTAAAACCAAATACCAGGTCAAGGGATATCTGCACGCACCGGAAGCCACCGCAGCGCTGACTGACGCAGAGGGTTATATTCGCAGCGGCGATATCGTCGAGGAGCGCGAGCCGGATTACCTGGTAGTGATTGACCGGCGCAAGGACGTGCTGAAGTTGTCCCAGGGCGAATACGTCGCCGTGGGGCCATTGGGAACATTTTTTGAAAGCGGCAGTGCCATTATTCACCAGATCTATGTTTACGGTAACTCCATGCGCTCCTATGTGCTGGCGGTTGTTGTACCCGATGAGGAAGCCGCAAAGAGTGCGCTCGGTGAAGGCTATAGCGAAGCGGAATTAAAGACACTGCTCAGGGCGGAAATGCAGCGAGTCGCGCAGGAAAACGACCTGAAAGCCTTTGAGGTCCCGCGCGATTTTGTTATCGAAACGGAACCGTTCAGCCAGGCGAACGGCCTGCTGTCGAGTGTTCGTAAACGCCTTCGTCCGGCGCTTAAAGTCAAGTATGGACCGCAGTTGGAAGCTATATACGAAGAACATGAGCAAGCCAGCAAACAGCAGTACGAAGCGCTCAAGGACCCTGACTCAAATCTCTCGACCCTGGAGAAGCTGGTTAAGCTGACCGAGATCACCCTCGGGCTTGAGAGCGTGGATGCCGATAAATCGCTCACCTTTAATGAACTGGGTGGCGACTCGCTGGGGGCAGTGACCTACTCCCTCTCCATTGAGGATGTTTTTGGCGTCTCCCTGGGCGCCGATGTGATCCTGAGTCCTACCGGCAGTGTCGGAAAGTGGGCGAGGGAGATTGAAGAGCGACTCGACGACAGCTTCATCAAACCGACATTTGCCAGCATCCACGGCGAAGGAGAAACGGTTTTGCGGGCGGATGCGCTGGAGCTGGAAAAATTCCTCGGTGCGGAAACCATGGCCGGCGCGACACAGGCGGAACCAGTGGTTGACGACGAGAAAACGGTTCTTGTCACTGGCGGCAACGGTTTCCTGGGTCACTATGTGGTTCTGCAGTGGATGGAAAGGCTGGCCCCAAAGGGAGGAAAGGTAGTCGCACTGATAAGAGCAAAAGACAATGACAGCGCCCGCAAGCGCCTGAATGCGATCTTTACCGAAAGTGATCCCGAGCTGAAAAGCCACTATGAAGCCCTGGCTGCCAATCACCTTGAGGTGATAGCCGGTGATATCGGTGAAAGTCTGTTGGGTTTGAGTGGTGATGCGTTTGCAAAACTGGCGGGGGAGGTCGATCGTATTGTTCATGTTGGCGCCCTTGTCAATCACCGCCTTGCCTACGAGCATCTGTTTGGCCCCAACGTGGCCGGCACCGCGGAAATAATCCGACTCGCCGTGACTGAGCGCAAGAAATCCATCGACTTCGTTTCAACCGAGGCGACCCTGCGATTTACTGCCGCCAGTCCCGGCGAAAGCAATGAAACCGCATTGCCACTTGATGACGTGCCTGTTCAGGACGAACGATACGCCGGTGGTTATGCCACCAGCAAGTGGGCAGGGGAAATCCTAGTGAGAAAAGCCCATCTGCAATTCGGTTTGCCCGTTAATGTACTCAGGGGCAATATGATGCTGGCTCACCAAAGCTACCGGGGTGAAATTAACTATGCGGATACCTTTACCCGTATCCTTTACAGTATCGCCATAACCGGCCTGGCCCCCAGGTCATTTTATGTGGCCGATAGTGAAGGTAACCCGCAGTACGATAGCTATGACGGGTCGCCCGTGAATGTAGTAGCTGCGGCAGTGGTTTCAGCCGCCAATTTCAAACACAATGAATTCCGCTCGTTTAATATTCACAACTATCACCAGGCTGATGGCTGTCACTTTGATGCTTTCGTAAACTGGATAGAATCAGCGGGATACGCCATAACGCGAATTGATAACTACCGGGAGTGGCTTGAGAGAATCGAGGCGAAGCTGAAGAGCCTGCCGGAAGATGCGAGGCAGCATTCCGCCCTTGAGATCATGGGATCATTTGCAACACAGCGCGGTGGGGAAGGCAGTATCGAGCCGGCCTCGGATAACTTCAGGCAACTGGTTAAGGCTTCGACCGTAGGACCGGATATTCCGCATCTGGACGAGAAATTCATCCATAAATGTATGCAAGACATTGCTGAAAGGTATGGAATATAACCGCTAGCTGTTGGGCCAGCTATCAACAGAGCAGCGGTTAAACGCCAGGTTTTCGGTTGGCCCGGGTTACCTGGACACTGGAGATCGTCTTAGAGCTTGGCTTATACTTGATTGAGGATCTGAACCAAATAGCGGCGCGCTAGGGGTTGGGAAGTACCGGGCGCTGACCGTATTTTAACCATAATAAGGTATCAGCCAGGAATGTACGAAATACCACACCGACCGGAACGCAACTGGATCGATAAATTGCCGGAGCATGTGAAAAACGCGCTGCGAGATGAGATGTGCTATATAGACCTCGTCGACGGGCAGACGTTGTATAGCATGGGTGACAAACCGCGGGGAATCTACGAAATTGTCGAAGGACGATTTAAGTTGTCGGCCCTCTCGGAAAGCGGTAAAGAGACAACACTCAGTATATACGAAGCGCCTACCACGATTTCGGATACCGTGATATCCGCGGGTGACCTGCACATGCACAATGCAATAGCCTTGGGTAGTGCCCGTGTCGGTCTTCTAAAAACGGAGGGACTGGATCAACTGCGTGGACAGTATCCTGAAATCAACAGCGAATTGTTAAAGGTAACCAGTCGCCGCTTGCTCTGGTTTATGAAATACTTAGAAAATTCCGCAGTGCTCAAGCTTGAAGCGCGAGTCGCCAGTCGGCTGCATAGCTTTGCTATCGTCACCGGCGAAAAAATAGCGGGCCAAGAAGATGCCTATCTGCTGGAGATAAAACAGGACGACCTCGCCAATATGATTGGCGTGACACGGCAAAGCGTTAATAAAGTGTTGAAAGACTGGGAAGCCATTGGGTTGTTGGAAATAACCTATAGAAAAATGCGGATAAATAATATTTCAGCGTTATTGGACATAGTTGTGGGCTCAGAAGCTGATTCAGGCTAACTCATCCAGTACAGCAGCAATGTCGCGCATTTATTGGGTCGGAACAAGGCCGAGGCGCTGCTAAACACCCTGAGAAAGATATCGCCGGGTGACCCGGTAAAAGGCTGCTAAACGGAGAACTCGCCGAACACGTCTCTGACCAACGCGGTATCGCAATACTCGGTTATCTTGTGAATTCTGCCGGCGTCAATGTCGTAGACAATGCAATAGGTATTGTTGTAATCCTTGCCGGATGAGGCTTTGCGGCCCTCTACATGGAATTGGGCGACAACCTGGTCGCCCTCCGCCACAAGGTTATCGAGGATATTTTTGCCGCGCTCCGAGACCAGGCCGGCGAACGGCGCCATAAATTTTTCGATAATCTCACGCCTGCCGTTAAAGACGGCAAGCCCATGCATGACCCATTGCGCGTCGTCGGTTATGCAGTCGAGGATATTTAATTTTCCCTCAACAACATCCTTGATCAGTTGTTTATTAGCGTCGCTCACTGTGTGTTACCTCGTTGGTAAAGTTGTATAACGTATTTTCGATGATAAGGTGTTTACGCTTCCCAATTGCCAGGCTAATAGTTGGAAGCTGCGGCGGTCACTCTAACCGGCACGCCGTTTAGCGCGGCGTTGGCGCAGAGCTTGTCGAAGAATTTGTCGTCGGTCAATGCGTTGCAATTGGTGCCTTGCTGTTGCGCTGCGATCGCCATTTTTACACCTTTAAGTTGATGTCCCCAGCCATGCGGCAGGCTGACGACGCCGGGCATAATATCATCCGTCGCCTGGACCACCGTGGTGACTTTACCGACCCGGGATTCTATGGTGACGGCTTCGCCATCCTCAATCCCCCTGGCGTTCATGTCGTTCGGGTGCATCATCAGTTGCCAGCGCGGCTTGCCTTTTACCAGGCGGTGATAGTTATGCATCCAGGAGTTGTTGCTGCGCACATGACGCCGACCGATTAACAGTAGTTGGTCCGTGCCTCCCTCGGTTCGCGAGGCAAGTAGCCGTTCAAGGTCGTCCAGGTAAAGCTGTGGCGCGGCGTGAATCAAGCCGTCTTCCGTCGCCAGGCGATTCCTTAACCCCGGCTGCAGCGGGCCCAGGTCAATGCCGTGCGGCGCCGCCTTGATCTTTGCCAGGGTGAGCGCGACATCGGGATTTTGCCCGGGGCCGTACAAGTCGTTTTCGATACCGGCGCCGACAATTATATCGGGAGCGGGGAGGGGACTGTGGTCGGCGCCTTTGAGTTCGCAGATTTTCGCGGTGACGGCGTTATAGATTTGCCAGTCATGCATTGCGCCGTTTGGCGGCTCGAATACCGGTGAATTGTAGCGGACCATATTTCGAACGGCCAAACGCAAAAACACAATATCGAAATGGTCGTGTTCCAGTGGGCTGGTCGGCGGCAGAATGACGTCCGCGTGGCGAGTTGTGGCGTTGATGTAAAAGTCGAAGGCCACGTAGAACGCCAGCGATTGGAACGCCTTGTCCAGTTCGGCGACATTGGTGCTGGAGATCAGCGGATTGCCGGCGATGGTGATCATGGCTTTGATTTGGCCTTCGCCGGGGGTGAGTATTTCTTCCGCCATGGTCACCGCCGGCAGCTCGCCGCCAA
>JANQKW010000169.1 GCA_028280905.1 Porticoccaceae bacterium | reverse complement strand
AGGCAGGAAAATTGGGATACAGAGACTTGGTTTTTTTCTCGACCGGTGGCGAACTGCCTGCGGAGTTGCCTTTGCAGACACGCGGTGAATACATCCGTGTACGCTCGACACCCGCCTCCCTGCGGGTGACGGTCTGCAAAGGCAACTCCGCAGGCAGTTCGCCACCGGTCGAGAAAAAAACCAAGTCTCTGTATCCCAATTTTCCTGCCTTACCTCGCCGTTGCCGGCCTTGAGCATCTTTCACCAGATTTACTCCGGACGCTAGTGTGTATTAACCAAGTATCTGGCGCAAGCGACCCGGTCAACCGACACTGGTGTTGTGCAACCCGATAACATCGGCCTGGTCCTGCTGTTTGTACTTGTCCCTGCTGGTCTTTGCGTCGTCGTTGCGAGCGGCCGCCAGTTGATCCAGATACGCCTGGTCGACGTCGCCGGTAATATAGTTGCCGTCAAACACCGCGCAGTCAAACTGTTTGATCGTAGGATTCCCCTCCTGCGCGCTGGTGATCAGGTCGTTCAAGTCCTGGTAAATCAGCCAGTCGGCGCCGATCAGCTCAGCGATTTGCTCGGTGCTCCTGCCGTGGGCGATAAGCTCCTGTGCCGACGGCATATCGATGCCATAGACGTTGGGAAATCGAACCGGTGGCGCGGCGGAGGCCATATAAACCTTTTTAGCGCCCGAATCCCGGGCCATCTGGATAATCTGCTGGGACGTGGTGCCCCTGACAATAGAGTCGTCGACCAGCAGTACGTTTTTACCCTGGAATTCCAGTTTCACCGGATTCAACTTCTGCCTGACTGATTTTTTACGCTGCTGCTGTCCCGGCATAATAAAGGTGCGGCCTATATAGCGATTCTTCATAAAGCCTTCCCGGAATTTCAGGCCGAGACGCTCGGCCATCGCCTGCGCCGCCACCCGGCTGGTGTCCGGGATCGGGATCACCACGTCGATATTGTGATCGGGCTTTTCCCGCAGAATTTTTTCGGCCAGCCTTTCACCCATTCGCAAACGGCTCTTATACACCGAGATATCGTCGATAATCGAATCCGGCCGGGCAAAGTAAACATGCTCAAAGATACAGGGGGTCAACTTGGGTTGCCCGGCGCACTGCTGCATCTTGATATTTCCCGCGATATCGACGTAAATCGCCTCGCCCGGGTGCAGATCCCTCACCAACTTGTAGCCGAGCACATCTAACGCGACACTCTCCGAGGCCACCATGTACGCCGTGCCTTTCCGGGTCTCCTTCTTGCCAAACACCAGCGGGCGAATACCGTGGGGGTCGCGAAACGCCACCATGCCGTAATTGGCAATCATTCCCACCACCGCATACGCGCCCACACAGCGCTTATGGACGCGGGTTACCGCGCTAAAAATATCCTTGGGGCTGGGCACCAATTTACCCTGCAATTGCAACTCATGGGCAAAGATATTGAGCAGCACTTCGGAATCCGAGTCGGTATTCACGTGCCGCAAATCCGACTGGAACAGATGCGCCAACAAGCTGTCCGAATTGGTTAGATTGCCGTTGTGCGCCATGGCAATGCCGTAGGGGGAATTCACGTAGAACGGCTGCGCCAACGCCGGCCCTGAACTTCCCGCGGTCGGGTAGCGGACATGCCCTATTCCCATGGTGCCCGTCAACTGCGCCATGTGTTTGGCGCGAAACACATCTCGCGCCAAGCCCACATCCTTGCGCTGGCTTAAATGCCCGTTCTCGCAAACCATTATTCCGGCGGCATCCTGTCCTCGGTGCTGCAGAACGGTGAGTGCATCGTAAAGTTGCACATTGACGTCCTGCTTGCCGACAATTCCCACTATGCCACACATCTTCTCAACAGCCTCCCCATCACCCTTAGATCAGTTCTTTGAAAAATTCAAAAATCGCGGCGCCGGTCTCCCGAGCCCATCCCTCAAAACGCACGAAATGCGGGATAAGCGCCGAATCTCGCCACCACAAATCCTCGCTTACCGGCAACAACTGCTGGGCGAATATCAATAACACCAGAATGATAATAGCACCTCTCAGCAGCCCAAAGACCATGCCCAACAGGCGGTCCGTGCCGCTGAGCCCGGTGGCTTCCACCAACTTGCCCAACAGATAGTTCAGTATCCCGCCGGTTATCAGCACGGCGATAAACAGCAATGACCAGGCACTTAAGTAGCGCAGCGACGGCGTTGCTATGGTGTCGCTCAGCAAAACCGCCAAATTGTCGTGAAAGGTTACCGCGATTATCGCTGCGGCAAACCAAATCAGCAGCGACATGGCCTCCTTCACAAAACCCCTTACCACGCTTACCAGGCAGGATATCGCCAGAATCGCGATAATCGCCCAATCGGCCCATGTCAAGGCTTAAACCTCAATACAATGGACTGGCTGTCATAGTCCCGGTCAATCCGCTGTTTCTCGTCCAATGCCGCCTGTTTTCGTATTTTAGGTCCCACCAGCACCCGGTAGGTAACCCCCGCATCGGTTGCCGCTTGCTGTGCAAAGCTCTTGTAGTTGTCCTTCTGGAGCCTGGCGACCAGATCCGCGGCTTTGGCCTGCTCTTTGAAACTCGCTACCTGAATAACCCAAGCGACAGGAATACTGTTTTCATCGAGAGATGGCTGCTGATCCGCCGCGGATTCGTCTGGCTCGAGGTCATCGCTGCCGAGATTGAATATTTCGCTGTCCGGCTTAGCCGGCGTAATATTCTCGGGCCGGCGGGGCTCTGGAATAACAGCGGGCTTGATATCGGGCGGAGGTGGGATCATCGAGGTCTTGTCCACCTGGCGCTGATCGGAAAAATCGAACAGCAGTGGGAAAAAAATCAAGCCCAGCGCCAATAACACAAAAGCTCCCACAATTCGCTGTTTGGAGCCATCATTCAAAACTCAATACCTCCCGCTCTAAGCCACTCCAGTGCTTGCCCAACGGTAAAAAAAGACCCGCAGACGACAATCGCGCCGCAGCCGTTGTCAGACAACGCCAAATCCAATGCCGCGCACACTGACCCAACAGGCTGTGCATTGTACAGGAATGGCAAAATTTCTGCCGGTTCGGCGGCGCGGGGAACATCCTTCAGGCCCGGTAGTAACCACTTTTGGACAAGCGGCTTTAATGGCGCGACGATACCCTCGATATCCTTATCGGCCATCACCGCAAATACCGCCGTCAAGGGCGTGTCGGCAAAACGCCCGGCCAACTTTTGCGCCAGGTATTCCGCTGCGGCAGGGTTATGGGCGACATCCAGGACCAAGCATTTTCCCCTCGCCTGTAGCTCTTGAAATCGGCCGGGGACAGCCTGCTCGCTCAGCACATCCGGACGCAGACGCAGGGCTTCAGGCAGTTGCAGCTGCTGGCAGGCTTCCAATGCGCAGGCAACGCTGGTCGGCGGCAGGCTTCCCCAGTTAAGCCGGTCGTGCAGCGGTTGTAGGCCGGCAGAACTCTTCGACCGGAAAGAACCGTCTGCGGACAGGGAGAAATCCTCTTCCATTTTGAGCAGGCGCACGCCTTGCTGGCTACACAGCTTAACAACGTCGACTTCCGCTGGCGCTTCACCGAATATCAAAGGCTTACCGGCCCTGCCGATGGCAATCTTCTCGCCGGCAATACCATTGAGATCGGAGCCCAGCCAGTCCTGATGGTCAAGCGCGATACTGGTAACCACGGCAATGTCGGCATCCACCAGGTTTACCGCATCCAGCCTGCCGCCCAGGCCCACTTCCAGGATCGCCACATCCAGTTCTTCAGACTCCATTAACAACAGCGCCGCGAGCGTCGCAAACTCGAAGTAGGTCAAGCTAACCGCACCCCTGGAGTTCTCGATCCGCTCGAATGCGTCGCAAATAGCCTGGTCTTCGGCATCGCTGCCATTGATACTAATGCGTTCGTTAAACGCCACTAGGTGCGGTGAGGTATAGGCGGCCACCCGCAATCCGGCATTCAACAGCAAACCATACAGGGCCGCGACACAACTGCCCTTGCCGTTGGTTCCGGCTATGCTGACCACTTTTCCGGCCGGTTTCCGCAGCGCTAAGCTGTCAGCCACCCGCCGAATACGCCGCAAGCCCAAATCAATTTCCTTGGGGTGCCTGGTCTCAAGTAACTTCAGCCAATCGTTTAATCTGGACATCGCGCGCCTGGTATCGACGCGTTAGGAATCCAACGGCTCGTGGTCTTCCGGCTGGGGCTGGCGGGTCAGCTTGGCGATAAGACTGGCGAGCCTGTCGCGCATTTCAACCCGCGGAATAATCATGTCGATGGCGCCGTGGTCAAGTAGAAATTCCGCGCGCTGAAACCCCGGTGGCAATTTCTGGCGAATGGTTTGCTCAATAATATTCGGCCCGGCAAAACCGGCCCGACTGCCGGGTTCGGCGGCGTTGATGTCGCCGAGCATCGCGAGGCTGGCGGAAACACCGCCGTACACCGGGTCGGTCATAACGGAAATATAAGGCGTTCCCTGCTGCTTCATCCTCTCCAGCACTGCGCTGGTCTTGGCCATCTGCATCAGGGAGATCAGCGCTTCCTGCATCCTGGCGCCGCCTGTTGCCGAAAAACAAATCAGCGGGATATCTTCTTCCAGAGCTATCGTGGCGGCGCGGGCAAAGCGTTCACCGACAACATATCCCATGGAGCCGCCGTGGAAGTCGAATTCAAAGGCGGCGGTTACCACCGGCATGCCTTTCAAGGTCCCACGCATGGCGACGATTGCATCGTCTTCGCCGGTCGCTTTTTGCGCCTCGGTCAACCTGTCCCGGTACTTTTTCTTGTCCTTAAATTTCAGCCTGTCTATCGGCTGCACATCCTTGGCCAATTCTTCGCGACCCTCCTCATCGAGGAAAATGTGCAGCCGCCGCCGGGCGCCGATTCTCATGTGGTGATCACACTTTGGGCAGACATCCAGGTTTTTGTCCAATTCCGGGCGGTATAGGGGCGCACTGCATTTCGGGCATTTCTTCCAGAGTCCCTCCGGAACACTTTTCGAGCGTTCATTGCTGGGCGTTGAAAGTCCTGAGGGGCGAATCTTATCGAGCCAACTCATAGAATAATCCTCTTCTTGTTACCTACAGATTATCAATTGCCTGCCGCATCCCGCCAATGATTGCGGATACTTGCTCGGCAATTCGCCGCCCGTCCCGCTCGCCCGACTCAGCCAGTTCGGCAATTTTGTTAACCAAGACGCTGCCAACTATAACACCGTCAGCGACGGCGGCAATATTGCTCGCCGTGGCATTGTCTTTAATTCCAAACCCGACGAAAACGGGCAAATCCGTTACAGCCTTGAGTTCGACCAGTTTGTCACGAACCTCGCCGGTGTCCAGGTGCCCGGCTCCCGTCACCCCTTTCAGCGACACATAATAGAGATAGCCGCTCGCCAACGAAGCGATACGCGCTATTCGGGAATCACTGGTGGTGGGCGCTATCAGGAAGATGTTTTCCAATTCAGCCGCTCTTAGCAGACTATTGAATACCTCCGCCTCTTCGGGGGGCAAATCAACCGTCAGCACGCCATCGACGCCGGCATCGCCGGCCTCTTCAATAAACCTCTCGTAGCCCATTCGCTCCACGGGATTGGCGTAGCCCATCAACACCACCGGCGTTTTGGAATCGGTGGCGCGAAATTCCTTCACCAGATCCAGCGTGCTTTTCAGGCTGACATGATTGGCCAGCGCCCTTTCATGGCCCTTTTGGATAACCGGTCCTTCCGCCGCGGGATCCGAAAAGGGAATGCCCAACTCGATCACGTCGGCTCCCTGCGCTACCAGCGCATGCATAATGGGCAGCGTTGCCTCGGGCACGGGATCGCCGCTGACCACATAGGGGACCAGCGCCTTGCGTCCTTCAGCCTGTAATCGCTGCAAACATTGATTGATTCTGTTCACTGGGCCTCTCTTATAGGGTAATGCCGTCGAGCTCCGCCACGGTGAGAATATCCTTGTCACCGCGGCCGGAGAGATTGACGATGAGGGTCTGCTCGCTGTCCATCTGCTTGGCCAGCTTTTCGCCGTAAGCCACCGCGTGGCTGGATTCCAGAGCGGGCATAATCCCCTCCACCCGGTTCAGCGTACGAAACGCCGCGAGCGCTTCATCGTCGTTCACCGCCACATAGTCTACCCGGCCCATATCCTTCAACCAGGCGTGCTCCGGCCCTACGCCCGGGTAATCGAGGCCGGCCGAGATGGAGTGAGTCTCGATAATCTGGCCGTTCTCGTCTTCCATTAAATAGGTGCGGTTACCGTGCAACACACCGGGGATGCCGTCGTTGAGCGGCGCGGCATGCTTGCCTGTTTCAACGCCGTATCCGCCCGCCTCGACCCCGTACATTTTCACCTCAGTATCGTTAAGAAACGGGTGAAACAGCCCTATGGCGTTGGAACCGCCGCCCACGCAGGCCACCAGGGCATCGGGTAGCGCGCCGGTTTGCTCCAAACACTGCAGCCGCGCTTCCCGGCCAATCACCGATTGAAAGTTTCTCACCAGCTCAGGGTAAGGATGCGGGCCGGCACAGGTGCCGATAATGTAGAAGGTATTGTCGACATTGGTGACCCAGTCCCGCAGTGCTTCATTCATGGCGTCCTTGAGGGTTCTGGACCCCGAACTGACCGGAATCACTTCGGCCCCCAACAGTTTCATCCGATACACATTCAAGGCCTGGCGCTGGATATCCTCTTCACCCATAAAGACATGGCATTCCAGGCCGAGCCTGGCGGCCACCGTAGCGCTCGCCACACCATGCTGTCCGGCGCCGGTTTCGGCGATAATGCGGGTTTTTCCTGAATATTTTGCCAGCAGCGCTTGGCCAATGGTGTTATTGATCTTGTGGGCGCCTGTGTGGTTCAAATCTTCCCTTTTTAAGAAGATGCGCGCACCGCCCACTTCTTCGGACCAACGTTTGGCGTAGTATAGCGGCGAGGGGCGGCCAACATAGTAATGCAGCTCATTGTCGAACTCCGCCTGGAAGCCCTTATCGTCCTTTAAGCGATGATACAGGGCATCCAGCTCGTCCAACGCTGAGATCAAGGTCTCGGAGACAAACCTGCCACCATACTTGCCAAAGTGCCCGGTGCTATCAGGCATATTTTTAAACGGATTGTCCGCGCTAAAGTCAGTCATACTTTTACTCCGTGAGTGAGAATCTAAGACGCGCTTTTTGCACTACTCACAAATTGCCTTACCAAATCTGCAGCTTTGCGGCCGGGCGACAGCTCGACGCCGCCGCTGACATCTACCGCATAGGGATTGGTTGCCGCGACCGCCGAAGCCACATTATCCGGGGTCAGACCACCCGCCACAATAATCGGCCGGTTGATATCGGTGGGCACCTCAGACCAATCAAATATCTTGCCGGTACCCCCATACTGCTGCGGATTCCAGGCATCCAGCAGTATGCCGCGGGCATTGGGAAAGCGTGCAATTTCTAGGCGCACGTCCATGCCCGGCTTCATCCGGATGGCCTTGATATAGGGCCGCCCGACGGCATCGCAAAACTCCGCGTCTTCATCGCCGTGGAATTGCAGCAAATTCAGCGGCGTTGCCGCCAACACCGACGCTATTTCATCGGCGCCGGCATTTACAAAAAGCCCCACGAGTGTAGTAAAGGGACCGACCGCGCTGACGATTTGCGATGCATCGTCGATTGAAACTGCCCGGGGACTGGAAGAGTAGAACACTAGCCCCAATGCATCCGCCCCGGCTGCAACAGCGTTTTCGGCGTCGGTCACTGAGGTGATGCCACAAATTTTGACTTTTACTGCCATATTGACTGCTGCGGATAAAAGCAGGCGATTGTAGCAAAAAGCCGAAGTAACGCCTATCGGATCAAATGTAATAAATTGTATTGGTGCGGACTTTTCCGGACATCTTGTGTGCGGGTTCCGACAGGGGCCTTTCAGGCGGTATTGTGCCAGTAACGGGCGTTTTGGGTTGGTGCCATCTTCCCGTCCCGCCAGGGGAGGTTTATCCGTGACCGGCCGTTAAGTTTGCCAAATTGCCGGCGCTGCGGTAACTCG
>JANQKW010000057.1 GCA_028280905.1 Porticoccaceae bacterium | reverse complement strand
ATATCCCGGTTGACATGGATGCCGGCGAAATCGCCATCTCGCGCTCCACGCCGGGCTATCAGTTTGAGGCCGCCGCCGCCAGCCCTGCAGCGGCAACGGAAAAACCGGACCTTGACGCCGACGCGGTGGCCTTTGTCGAGGCGACAATTACTGAACAAAAGGTAGTGATGTTTGCGTTGGAGTGGTGCGAGTTTTGCTGGGCGGTCAGAAAACTGTTCAAGGCGATGGGCGTGGAATACGAGAGTGTAGACCTGGACTCGGTGACCTATCAGGAAGACGACAAAGGCGGCAAGATTCGCGCGGTGCTCGCCGAGCGCACCGGCTCACCCACCATTCCCCAGATATTTGTCGGTGGCGAACATATCGGCGGTTGTACCGAGTTGTTTGAGGCATTTAATTCCGGGGCGCTGGTGCAACAGCTCAACGCGCTGTCCATTGAGTGCAACGAACTGGCGGAAAAAGCCGAATCCTTTTTACCCCAGTGGCTGCATCCGCGTAAATCAGCCTGATAAACGAACACTTAACAGAGTTATCGATATGGCGTTTATTAAGACTATTCCCGTCGATGAGGCCAGCGGAGAAGTGCGAGAACTCTACCTGCGCCAGCAACGAAGCTTTGGCTTTTTACCCAATTACGCCAAGGTATTTTGCTACCGGCCGCAACTGATGTCGGCCTGGTCCAATCTGCAACACAGCATCAAGGCGACAATGGACGCCAGGTCCTATGAGCTGATCACTGTGGCCGCCGCGCTGGCGATTGACAACTCCTACTGCGCGCTGGCCCACTGCAAAAAGTTGCTGGGAAAGTTTTATAGCGGCGAGGAGGTGTTGCAGATCCTGACAAATGACCCGGACAGCCCATTATCCGAAGCGGAGAAAGCGATGATGGAACTGGCGGGCAAGACGGCAAAAAATTCATCACTGGTCACCCGTCGGGATATACAACGGCTAAAAGCGCTGGGTTACACAGATGTGGCCATCTTCGATATTGTAAGCGCCGCTGCGGCGCGCTGTTTTTTTGGCAAGGTTCCCGACGCCCTTGGCGTGGAAGCCGATGCGCCGTTCGGCGAGTTGGCGGAAGCCTTGAGGGAAAAACTTGTGGTGGGCAGGCCCATCTCCGCTGCCAGCCCCGAAGTTATTGATTGAAACAACGGCGCCGCGCAGCGGCCAAGCAGCGATTATTTGTCAGTCAGGTCCTGGATAGCGACAGCTGCAAGCAAACCGATAAAAAGAGCATATAAAGTTGTCATCTCGATTCTCCTAAATAACCAATCCTATTGATTGCTACGGAGAAAAAGATACTATGACTTGTGGTATGAATACCAATGAAATATATTCTTATATATAGAGATTCAAATTCATATTATAAGTGACTTATGGACCTCAAGCTGCTGGCAAAAAGCGACCTCAACCTGTTGGTCACGTTGCAGGTGCTGTTGGAAGAGAGAAATGTCTCCCGGGCCGCGGACAGATTGTTTTTAACCCAATCCGCCATCAGCAAGTCGCTGGCACGACTGCGCGATAAATTTGAAGACCCGTTATTTACCCGCGCCTCAAAAGGGCTGGTGCCGACACCCTTGGCCGTTTCTCTGGCGGAGCCACTCGGGGAGATTTTGAATCAAACCTCAGCGCTGTTCGTGCGCGAAGAATTTAATGCGGCCATCTATCAGGGTGAAATTAATATAGCCGTTGTCGAGAGCCTGGAGGTGATTTTTCTCCCGGTTTTGCTGGAAAAATTGTCGAGGACGGCTCCCGGAATGGTTATCAACACCCGAAGTCATTTCGAAAACCAACTGGAGGGCCTTGAGCGGGGTGAACTGGACTTTGTGCTCAGCCCGCAGTTTGTTGAGTTATCCGGCGCCTATTATTCTGACTTTCTGCTCGCTGACAGCCCGATAGTTCTCGCCGGAAAACACCATCCGCTGGTTAATAAAAAGGTGCTAATGGGAGAACTAATCAGCTATCCCAGGATAGCTTTGATGCTGGCTGATATGGAAAAATTCGCCATCTTTCAAAGCGATGATCACACACTGGACTTTATGGAGAACTGGCCAATTGCTTATAGAACTGAAAATTTGGCCGCGGCGCTAAATACCCTCACCAAAACCGATTACCTGCTGCCGGGACCCTCGATACTAAATTACTTATCCTCCCAACTGAATTTTACGTTTTTGGATATGGCGAACACGCCGGAAATTCAAGTGGATTTTTATCTGGTTTACCATAAACGAATCCGCAACTCAGCTGCTCACCAGTGGTTGCGCGGTGTGATGATCGAATTGTTCGCGAACTTCAGAGAGAAAAAGTTACCCGGGTAATGATGTCCGTTATTCGCACCAACGCCGTCAGCTCGAACAGCTAAATGCGAAAGCTGTTTTTCAACTGCTCAACTTGTCGAGTACCGCATCACCCACTTGTTGAGTACTGACGGGCGTCTCCCCCTCCGTGACGATATCCGCGGTGCGAAGCCCGTCGTCGAGCACTGCGGCGACCGCCGACTCAATAGCGGCGGCAATCTCTCCCAGGCCGAATGAGTAGCGAAACATCATCGCGGCGGAAAGAATGGTGGCAAGCGGGTTGGCTGCGCCCTGCCCGGCGATGTCGGGCGCCGAACCGTGGACCGGTTCGTAGAGCCCCTTATTGTCGGCGTTGAGCGACGCCGAGGGCAGCATACCGATGGAGCCGGTTAGCATGGAAGCGCAATCGGACAGGATATCGCCGAACATATTGCCGGTGACAATTACGTCGAACTGCTTAGGGGCCCGCACCAACTGCATGGCGGCATTGTCTACGTACATATGGCTCAATTCCACATCCGGGTATTCCGCGGCCACTTGGTTGACCACCTCTTTCCACAACACAGTGGCCTCCAGCACGTTGGACTTATCCACGGAACACAACTTTTTGCCGCGCTTTTGCGCTGCCTGGAACGCCACATGTGCGATGCGGCGCACCTCGGGTTCGCTGTAGATATAGGTGTTGTAGCCCTCCCTGTCACCGTCGGCATTTTCGCGAATGCCGCGGGGCTCACCGAAATAGATTCCGCCGGTCAACTCGCGGACAATCAGAATATCCAGCCCGGCGACGACTTCGGGCTTGAGGGTGGAAGCGCCGGCCAACTGCGGGTACAACATCGCGGGGCGGAAGTTGGCAAACAACTGCAGCTCTTTGCGGATGGCCAGCAATCCCCGCTCCGGCCGCAGTTCACGCGGCCCGTCATCCCACTTGGGCCCGCCCACGGCGCCCAGCAATATCGCATCCACCGCCGCCGCCTGCCTGGACGTCTCGTCAGGGTAAGGGCTGCCCAACTCGTCAGTTGCGCAGCCCCCCAGCAAGCCGTGGCTCAATTCCAAATCCAGCCCATATTTTTCGTTTACCGTTTCGATGACCCGCACCGCTTGGCCGACAATCTCCGGGCCGATACCGTCACCTGGGAGCACCAGGATTTTTCTGCTCATAATGTTGTTTCCTTAGGGCCTGTTAACACTAATGGAATAGTCCCTGTTGTGATTAAAAAAGTGTCAATCTAGGCGCGAGGAGTGTAGTTTAGTGAGTCTAAATGAACGACGA
>JANQKW010000102.1 GCA_028280905.1 Porticoccaceae bacterium | reverse complement strand
CTTAGAAGCTGCGGGTCGGTCAGCCCGTAACCCGTTGTTTTACAACATTACACCCGTAAAACAGCGGGCTTGCGACAATGCCTGCAAACTTATTTAAGTTCGACAGACGCGCCGGCTTCTTCCAGATCTTTCTTGGCCGCTTCCGCTTCGTCCTTAGCAACAGCTTCCTTCAGTGTTGAAGGCGCGCCGTCAACCAGCTCCTTCGCCTCTTTGAGGCCAAGGCCGGTGATACCGCGTACCGCTTTAATAACATTGACTTTCTTGTCACCAACAGCGGTAAGCACGATGTCAAACTCGGTTTTCTCCTCAGCCGCGGCGGCTTCGCCACCGGCGGCGGGCGCGGCGGCGACTGCGACAGCGGCCTGCGCGGATACGCCAAATTTCTCTTCCATTGCTTCAACAAGCTCAACAACTTCCATTACGCTCATCTCGGCAATTGCGTTCAAAATATCGTCTTTAGACAGAGCCATGACTCAATCTCCTGATTAAAATAGGTTAAATTTTGCGACAGGCCCGCTTACGCGGCCTCTTGCTTTTGATCCCGCACTGCGGCTACCACTCGGGTCACTTTCGAGGGAACCTCGTTGAAAGTGCGCACCAGCTTGGTAACCGGGGCAATCATCACATTCGCCAGCATGCCGAGCGCCTGGTCGAGCGTCGGCAGGTTGGCCAACACGTCGATTTGCTCTTTCGCCAACATCTGGCCGCTGACGGAAAGCACCTTGACTTCAAAGTTTTCGTTTTCTTTTGCGAAATCCTTGAACAGGCGCGCCGCAGCACCCGGATCTTCCATGGAAAACCCGAACAGCGACGGACCGGACAGCGCATCAGCCACACACTCAAACTCCGTGCCTTCAAAGGCGCGTTTCGCAAGGGTATTGCGAACCACGCGAAGGTTGACATTGTTTTCACGCGCCTTGCTGCGCAATTCGGTCATATCACCGACATTGACGCCGCGAGCATCAGCGATAACCAGTGACAACGCATTCAGTGCAGTCTCGTTAACTTCAGCGACTATCGCCTTCTTGTCTTCGAGATTTAATGCCACGAGAATATCTCCTGGATTTGATTAGCCCCGCATACTTCGGGAGCTAAACGGGTTTCACATCCGCCACACGTCGAACCGACCGCGGGGTAGATGCCGTTTTCGGTGGTCAAATCCAGTGCTCCGTATAGAATTACTGAATTGGGTCTCACCGTCTGCGTAGGCGCATTTTTTACCACCGCCCCGGCGCAAAACCGGGACTGCACTAAAAACCGCATTAACCCCACCGCTACTGCAACGCGGCTGGACGGGGGCCTACGGTCTTTGACGGCCCGGAGATACAGCACCCGGACCCCAAAGTCTGTTTGGACAACACAGGTTGCCCATAGTCCTGAAAGCCTGTCAGACTTCCAGCGACGATTGATCAATACTCAAGCCCGGCCCCATGGTTGTCGAAAGGGTAACCTTCTTGAGATACACACCCTTGGACGCTGCCGGCTTAGCCTTTTTAAGATCGACAAGCAGCGCTTCAAGGTTTTCCTTAAGCGCGGCAACCTCAAAACTGACGTTGCCAATACCGCCGTGAACAATGCCGGCCTTATCGGCGCGGAACCGCACCTGCCCCGCCTTGGCGTTTTTCACTGCCGTGGCCACGTCCGGCGTCACCGTGCCGGTTTTCGGGTTCGGCATCAAGCCGCGGGGCCCAAGGATCTGCCCCAACTGACCGACAACCCGCATGGCGTCAGGCGATGCGATAACCACATCAAAGTCCATCGCGCCGCCCTTAACCTGCTCGGCAAGGTCGTCCATTCCCACCAGGTCGGCGCCGGCATCTTTTGCCTTGTCGGCGTTTTCGCCCTGGGTGAACACCGCAACCCGCACGTCTTTCCCGGTGCCATTGGGCAACGTGGTAGCACCGCGCACGGCCTGGTCGGATTTGCGGGGGTCGATACCCAGGTTCACCGAGACATCGACAGTTTCGGAAAACTTGACGCTGGACAATTCCTTCAACAGCGTCACGGCTTCCTCCATCGGGTAAAGCTTGGAGGGCTCAACTTTTTCGCGTATGGCGCGCACGCGCTTCGATAGCTTGGCCATTTACACGCCCTCCACATCAAGCCCCATGGCGCGGGCGGACCCGGCAATGGTGCGAACCGCGGCGTCCATATCGGCTGCGGTCAAATCCGGTTGTTTGGCGGTGACGATCTCCTCCAGTTGCGCGCGGGTGACTTTACCCACTTTCTCCGTGTTGGGACGCCCACTACCACTTTTGATACCGGCCGCTTTTTTCAACAGAAACGACGCGGGCGGCGTTTTCATGGTAAACGTAAAGCTGCGGTCGCTGTAAACGCTGATAACCACCGGCACCGGAGCGCCCGGCTCGACGCCCTGGGTCTGCGCATTAAACGCTTTACAGAATTCCATGATATTGACGCCGTGCTGCCCCAAGGCGGGACCAACCGGCGGGCTGGGGTTTGCCTGGCCAGCAGGCACCTGAAGCTTGATATAGGCTTCGATTTTCTTTGCCATGAGTTTTCTCCAATTGGGTGTTAACGCCTCGAGGCTGCTCGCGCCGCCCGTCGCCGGCTCCCCGACCGAGATTCAACCACCTCGATCATTACTTTTCCAGCCGCCGGCATCCAGCGCCCGACGTCCGGCCAAAAATGCTTTTTAAGACTTCTCTACCTGGGTAAACTCCAACTCCACCGGCGTGGAACGGCCAAAGATGGATACCGAGACGCGCAGCTTGCTCTTCTCGTAATTCACCTCTTCCACAACCCCGTTAAAGTCGTTAAAGGGTCCGTCAATCACCCGTACCACTTCACCCGGCTCGAATATGGTCTTCGGTTTGGGCTTGTCTTCAGAATCGTGAACCCGCTGTAATATCAGCTCCGCCTCTTTATCTGAAATCGGCGCGGGCTTATCCGCCTTGCCGCCGATAAACCCCATTACCCGGGGGGTTTCCTTTACCAGGTGCCAGCTTTCATCACTCAATTCCATCTGCACCAGCACGTAACCGGGGAAAAACTTGCGCTCACTCTTACGCTTCTGGCCACCCTTGATTTCCACCACCTCTTCCGTCGGAACCAGGATCTCGCCAAACAAATTCTCCATGCCGTGTAGCTCGACGCGCTCTTTCAGCGCCGCGGCTACTTTCTTCTCGTAGCCAGAATAGGCATGGACGACAAACCAACGCTTGGACATGAACTTCCCTCTACCCGATAATCAAAACAGCGAGCCAACTGAACAGGGAGTCCAGACCCCACAGAATCAGCGACATCACCAATACGACAAGCAGGACAATCAACGTGGTTTGGTTGCGCTCCTGCGCAGTCGGCCAGACAACTCTGCGCGCTTCATTTCTGGCGCCTTTCAATAGCTCCCAGAACGCCCAGCCCTTGCTGGTTTGAACCGCAACAAACGCCACAACCACAGCGGCGACCAGCATTGCCCCAACCCGGTATAACAGTGGGTACTCACCAAAGTAGTAGTTACCCACAATAGTAGCGGCCAGAAGCGCGGCAATCGCCAACCATTTGACTCCGTCAAAGCGGAACTGTTTTTCCTCGGCAGCCGAACTCATCTTCTTACCAATTGCTCTTACCTTGTGTTAAGTGGCAGGCCAGGAGGGACTCGAACCCCCAACAGCCGGTTTTGGAGACCGGTGCTCTACCAATTGAACTACTGGCCTATGTCCCATGGGCACCCGATTTGCGGCGCCCCTAACATCAAACAACCAAATTTACTTTAAACGACCAAGCCTTCAAATAAATGCGCCTTTAGCCAAACAACACAAGCCGAGACGCCCGAAACGCCTCGGCTTAATGTCGTGGGTTGCCCCACAGGTTCGCGGCTTACTCAATAATTTTAGCGACGACGCCCGCGCCTACGGTACGGCCACCTTCCCTGATCGCAAAACGCAGACCATCCTCCATCGCAATCGGCGCGATCAACGTCACCGTCATCTGCACATTGTCACCCGGCATCACCATCTCCGTGCCCTCCGGCAGCTCAACCGCGCCCGTCACATCCGTCGTC
>JANQKW010000098.1 GCA_028280905.1 Porticoccaceae bacterium | reverse complement strand
CGTTAGGGAATAACCTCATAGGCGGTAAAATCGGCGCTGGGCGAGTCACTTCCGGTAAATGAGCCGTTGCCGTTGGAATCGTAGGCGACCGTGCAATCGGTTTTAAAGGATCCCTCACCGCCGGAAATTCCCGCTGTTTCAATGTAGTAGTCAGCCGGCAGCCCGCCGCCATCCAACAGCGCCGCGACGTCTTCACAGCTGTCCACGTTTACCACCGTGGCGCTGGTAGCCAGACCCGCGTCGTCGGCTATGTTATTGGCGTGATTTAGGGCCGAAGCGCTGGCCAGTGAGCCGGCAATACCTTTAACGGTGGCGTCCCTGGCGGCGTCGGACAGGTCGATAAACCTGGGCACCGCGACCGCGGCCAGAATACCGAGAATCACCATCACGGCGATTAATTCGATTAAAGTAAAACCCTGTTGCTTGTTCATTTTGTTGCTTTCTCCTGTTGGTTCTTACGGCTGTTGTTAAGTTAATGTGGCTAGCCGCTGCCGTTACTGCGTTGGTCATACTTCTGCGACTATTTTTTATACTGGGATGTCAAAAATCAACAGACTAGGTTAGATTTTCATCCCAACTTGTTGATTAGTTCATGTTTTTGACCATTTTTTACGCGTTTTTACCGTTTATTGGCCATATAGCTCAACCTTGCCGGTGGCTAGCACATAGTCAAAGTAATGCCGCTGCTGTGGAAAATTGGCCAACTCGTAGCGACAGCGGGTTTTTCCCGGCGACGACACATGGTAAGCACGCTCGCCTCTTTGATCATAGCCCTGCACCGTCACGGGAATTTTGTTCTGCATAATCACGTCCCATAGTTGCGCGCAGCCCCGTGGACTTTGCTGCCTGTCAGCGTCCGCCAACTCCGGATCCGTGTTGACCGGCCAGCCAAACCGGTTCAGATAAACCCTGTCCAGGTCGAGCATCACAAAGCGTTTGCCGTCACTTTGTCGCCGGCCCTCTACTATCCACTTGTTGCGCAGCATGGCCATGCTGGCCGCCATATTCCTCGACATGGCCTTGAGCGCCACCATCTCCGCCTCATCCACCCGTTTGATGAAGTAATAGAGCGCAACTGCCATCAGAATGCCGATCACCGTCACCACCAGCAGAAATTCCAGCAACGCGAAGCCCGGTTGCCTGCCCGCCATAGACCGCGGCCTAGGCCTGCACACTGTATAGGCTCCACATCGGTAGAAATATTCCCAGCGCCAGCACCAGTGCGAAGCCCGCCATCATCAGGATCATAATGGGCTCAATCCGCGAGGTGAGGTTGCCCAGGTCGTAATCCACCTCCCGTTCGTAAAACTCCCCCACTTCCGCCAGTAGCTCGTCCACCCGACCGCTTTCCTCTCCCACGGCAATCATCTGCAACACCAACGGCGTAAACATACCGCTGGACGTATGCGTCGCCAGCAGGTTCTCTCCCCGCTCTATGCCCTGTCGGATAGCGCGAATTTTCTCCGCCATATAGTCGTTGTTTACCGCCCGGGAGCTCAGCTCCATCGCCCGGTTCATAGGCACCCCGGATTCCAGCATCAGCGCCACGGCCCTTGAGTAACGGGACAGGGTTGCGCGGTTAATGATGTCGCCGATAATCGGCATGGTAATTTTAAAGCGCCCCCATTTTACGGCGCCCTCGTCAGTGGCGATAAAACGTTTAAATCCGTAATAGGCGCCCGCCGCGCCCACCAGCAGAAAGGGCCAGGCCACCACAAAAAATTCCGAGATTCCCATCAGAATCCGGGTCGGCAGCGGCAGGGCGGCGCCGAACCGGTCAAACAGGCTGGCAAACGACGGTATTACCCAGATATTGACCACCGCCAAAGCGACAACAAACGCCATCAGCACAAAACTGGGGTAGCGCAACGCTGTTTTGATCTGCCGGTTGGTATCCAGGTCACGCTCCAGGTATTCGCCCAGTTGTTTAAAGGCCCTGTCCAGGCGGCCGCTGTCTTCCCCCACCTGGATAATACTGATGAACATGGGGCCGAATATCGCGATATGGGGTTGCATGGCGGTGGAAAAGGTCATGCCGGTTTCCAGGCGTTCGGCGATATCGTCCAGGGCTTCTTTAAAGCGGATGTTGTGCACCGTGGCGGAGATGCCGCGAACGCTGCGAATCAATGGAATCCCTGAGCGGGTAATGGTGTACATCTGCCGGCAGAACATAATCAGTTCGTCCACCGCCACTTTCTTGCGGCGCCGGAAATACTCCATAATATCCTGATCGCTACTGCCAGTGATTTCCTCCAAAGAAACAGGCGTAATACCGCGAACCGCCAACCGGGACAGCGCATTGTCCGTAGACGTGGCCTCGACCACCCCCTTGAGCTGGATACCCTCCACATTTCTGCCTTTGTATTTATAGTTAGGCATAAGATAGGTTCCTACGAATCGGCATGCATCGGGTTGTCATCATCGAGCTGCGCGGAGACGCGCATCACTTCGGAAAGGCTGGTGATGCCCTTTTCCGCGTAATCCATCGCACTGACGCTCAGCGGCCGAAAAGTTCGGCTGCTGTTTACCGCCTGCATAAATCCCCTGGCGTCATTTTCACGCAGGCAATCCGCCATCTCGCGATTGATCTCCAGCCACTCAAAGGCGCCGACCCGGCCGCGATAACCCGTGTTAAAACAGTGGTGACAGCCCGCGGCTTGGCGAAAGTCGCTGCCTTTAACCTCCCGCAGCCGGGAAACCATTTCGATCAACTGTCGTTCTCCGGAGTCCGGCTCGTGGGGCTTGGCGCATTTTTCACAGAGTCGCCGGAGCAATCGCTGGGCGACAACCGCCTTTAGCGCGGAGGCAACTAGGAAGGGGTCGACCCCCATATCGGTCATCCGCAATGGCGAGGAGGTAGCGTCGTTGGTGTGCAGAGTAGATAGCACCAGGTGCCCGGTCATCGCGGCGCGCATCGCGATTTCGGCCGATTCTCGATCGCGAATCTCCCCCACCAGCAACACGTCAGGGTCCTGCCGCAATGTCGCCCGCAGCACGCCGGCGAAGGTCAAACCGATTTTATCGTTAATCTGCACCTGGCTGACCCGCGGCAGGCGGTACTCCACCGGGTCCTCCGCGGTAATGATCTTCCGGTCAACAGTGTTCAACTCGGTCAGCCCGCTGTACAGCGTGGTGGTTTTACCGCTGCCGGTGGGCCCGGTCACCAGCACCAGCCCGTTGGGGCGATGCAGAAAATAGCGGAACCGCTCGATCATCCGGGCCGGCATTCCGGAGTTTTCAATGGTCAGAACTTCCGCGGAGTGGTTGAGCAGCCGCAATACCACGGATTCCCCCCACTGCACCGGCATGGTGGACATGCGCACGTCGATGCTGCGGTCCTTGACCTTCAGGTTAAACCTGCCGTCCTGGGGCAGGCGCTTTTCGGAAATATCCAGGCCGGCCAGCAGCTTCAAGCGCACCACCAGCGCCCCGACAATCCGCTTTTCATTCATTACCTGCTCGGACAAAATACCGTCGATGCGCTGCCGGATGCGCAGCACATGCTCGTCCGGTTCAATGTGAATATCCGACGCCTTGACGTTTAACGCCTCTTCAAAAATGGTTTCCAAAAGTCGCGCGACCGGCGCATCGGTCTCCGGGACATCGTCGACCAGGTGCGATAAATCGATTGCCGCCTCGTGAAGTTCTTCGTCCAATTCCAGCGCCAGGCTGGCAATTTCCTCCGCGCGGCTGTAGGTGATGTCAAGCAGGTTGAGCAGTTCCGATTCCACCACCGCGGCCGGCGCAACCGGCTTCTGCAGCACACGGGAAACTTCGTCCATCGCGAAGATATCAGTGGGGTCGGACATGCCCAGGGTCACCTTGCCGTCTTCTTCGCCCAGCACTAGCACCCGAAACCGGCGCGCGACTGTTTCAGGCAGGGCGCGTATCTGCTCCGCGTCTATCTGGTAGTGATGGAGATCGATAAAGGGAATATTTAACTGGCGGGAGAGGATC
Source organism: Porticoccaceae bacterium (assembly GCA_028280905.1). GTDB lineage: Bacteria > Pseudomonadota > Gammaproteobacteria > Pseudomonadales > Porticoccaceae > JANQKW01. Next base: position 6,578 of record JANQKW010000098.1, on the reverse strand, counting down.
TCCAACAGCGACGTTTCGTCCACCAACCCCATTTCGACCAGGGTCTGCCCCAGCTTTTGACCGGAGCGCTTTTGTTCCTGCAAGGCCTGCTGCAGTTGATCGGATGTGATAATCTGCTGTGCAACCAGCAGGTCGCCGATGCGGATACGCTGTTGGACCGGGGCTGCGGTATCTGTCATGGGTTTCGTTACCTATCGTGGCGTCAACGCGACCAGGCGCTGGCGAACATAGTCAATCAACCCCTGCTGCTGCTCGGGAATCATCGGCAACACCCGGCGAAAAGCCGATAGCGCGCCCACTTCCTGCAGGTTGTCCAGGCTGACGGCCAAACCGAGCCAGTGGGTGAATATCTCCGGCTGCAAGCTGGCCAGCCGCTGGTACAAGGTGGCCGCCAGCCGGTTTTGTCCACCCTGTTGGTAAATACCCGCCAGCAGTGAGTAGTAATCCGGGTAGGCGCTTATTACCGGCCGGTGAGCTTCGAGGGTAACCTGGGCGGCCGCCAGATTACCGGACTGCAATTGGGAGCGGGCAATCAGATAGGCAGCCGTTTCCGACGGGAGCACCGCCTGTCCCTCCACCAGCCTTATAGCCGCTTCGGGCTGTTGCACCTGAAGGTAGAGGTCGGCTAACACAGAGGTCCCCTCGGGCCCCAGTTGCCCGTCCCGCCGCAACGCTTCCAAATCGCCGATGGCCGTCTGCAGGTCTCCGTTTTCAGCCTTGCGGCGCGCCGCATTGGCCCGGCGCAGATCCAGGTTCTCATCGCTCGGCTGGACGATCAGTTTTGCACCATGGTTTTGCGCCGGCTCGACCATTGGCTCGGCGGGTGTTTGCGCGGCGATGGCTTGAGCGTGGTCGGACAACAGCGCCTCCCTTAACCCCAATAGCGCGGTGTTGTCCGGTTCAAGCGATAAACCGCGGCCCACCAGCATCAACGCCGTTACTGAATCGCCACCGACACGCTGGGCTTGCGCCAAATCGAAATAACGGCGCGCAATTGCCCTCATCCCCAGCATGGCCTCAGGCTGGCGCGGCAGCAAATCCAACACCTGCTGAAAATAGTCCCTGGCGTTGTCACCCGCCGGCAATATCAGCCTGTCCCTGGAAAGCGCAAGGTTACCGGCATCTAACAGCCCTCTTATTACCCGATCGGGACTGCTGTCGACGCCCTGAACTCCCGCAGTGCTCGACTCAGTAGTCGCGGTTGCGATTGGCAAGGCCTCCGGCAGCAGTTCCACAATCGGTTCGCCGGCGACAACTTCGGCGCCAACGGTTCCAACCGGCTCCTCGGGTTCAGCCGCGACCGGCTGGTGATTCAAGTCTGCGGGTTGCTGATACCGAAAAATAACTGCGGCGATTGCCAACAGCGCCATCCCGGCAACCATCATCTTGCGGGCGCCATTGGGTTTTTCAGCCCTGCCAACCTTGACATTCACCGCGGCGTAGCGCGATACAGTATCGTCGCCCCGGCGAGACTCCAATTCCTGCAGTGTTTCATTGACCAGGCTCACAGCAGGCCCTCCAGCCAAAGCGGCCGAGTCGCCGCCAGCGCCACCGACACGGCGCCCACCAGTGGCCAGACCAGGTACCAACGCAACGACAGGAACTTGCCCACTGAGTCGCTCTCCCGGGTATCCGACACCGCCCTGGCGACATGGTAGCTGGTTACCCGGCCGTCGCCGCGGCCCCAGGCGCTCACCATGGCTTTGTGGGCCAATACGTTGATTAAGCGCGGTGTTCCGCGACTGGCGAAATAGAGGAGTTTCTCCGCGAAACGGGTGAACAAGGTGCCCTGCTGATAGCCGGCCGCGGCCAGCCTGAAATGCAGATAGTGGCGAAGGCTTTTTGCGTCGTAGGGCTGCAGGTATTCCTGGTAGACGATTCGCTGCCGCAGCTGGCGTAAATCCGGTCGATCCAGCAACGTATCCAGTTCAGGCTGGCCAAATAACACCACCTGCAGCAGTTTGCGTTTTTCCGTTTCCAGGTTGCTGAGCAGCCGCAGCGCCTCTAGCGTTTCCCGCGGCATGGCCTGGGCTTCATCAATCACCATAACAACCCGGCGACCTTGCTGCGCCAGGGCTATCAGCCGGTCGTTGATAGCCGACAGAATCCGGTGGGCGGGCATTTGCGGCGCTATGTCGGCGCCGATTTCCTCCGCCAGCAGGATCTTCAATTCTTCGGGGGTTAGGTAGGGATTGGGGATATAGGCCGCTTTAAATTTATCATCCAGTGTCTTCAACAGTTTTCGGCACAGAATGGTTTTGCCGGTACCCACCTCGCCGACTACCTTAACGAAGCCCTCACCCTCTTCCAAGGCGAAAACCAACGTGTTCAGCGCCTGGCTGTGACTCTGCCGGTTGTAAAAAAACTGCGTGTCCGGCGTCAGCGAAAAAGGCGCTTCGCGCAGCTTGAAATGCGACTCATACACGTTTGCTTGCCCCTAAAATTGTTCCCGATAAATGTCCCCTATCGCCTTGAGTCGATCGCGGCTTTCCAGCAACTCCCGATTGGTCAAATCCTGATCGACAATGGTCGGCTTTAACAATATGACCAGTTCGGTTTTCACTTTTCTCGACGTCTTGGTGCGGAACAGCGCATTCCCCACCACCGGCACATCGCCGATTCCGGGTCGCTTGCCCTTTTGCAGCGTTTCCATCTCCTGCATCAATCCACCCAGCACTACCACCTGGCCGCTTTGCGCCTTGACCACGCTGTCCGATTCGCGAATATCCCGAAACGCCAACGGGAAATTAAATGTCTGGTCGCCTATCTGTACCGCTTTGACCTGGTCGGTAACTTCGGTAATCACCGGATGAATATGCAGCACGATTTCACCGTCGTTGGATATCTGCGGCGTGACATCCAGGGCAATTCCGCTAAAGAAAGGCGTGAGTTCGATATCCGGGCTGTTGACTACATTGTTGCCGCTGGTGCTGCTGGTGGTATCGCTGGAAAGCCCGGTTACAAAGAACTCGTCGGAACCCACTCGAATCACCGCCTTCTGGTTGTTGACAGTGGCGATCCTCGGGCTCGACAAGACCTGCACGCTACCCTGGGTCGCCAGCAGGTCGAGCAGATCGTTGATGCTGTTTACCTGCAGCACCGAAAAGAAGGTGTCATCCAGGGATTCATCCACCGTGATGGTGCCGCTGGAATCGATACTGCTGATATTGCGCCATTGGTTGAGTTGCCCGGTAATCGCGTTCCAATTGATGCCGGCGTTGAACTCATCGCTAAGGCGCACTTCCACCACCTTGGCTTCCAGCAGCACCTGGCGTTTTACACTGAGTGATGAGCGTTCCAGAAACTCCCTTACCCCTTGTAATTCATTGGGCAGCGCCTTGACGATCACCAGCCCCGCCTGGGGTGTGACCGTGACGTCGCGGCCGCCCTCGAGCCCGCCAATCAGCGCAACCACGGCTTTTTGCAACGAGCCCCAGAAATCCGTTTTGCTCAGGGTTTGGATACGCGCGCCGGGGATGGAGCCCACTGAACGATCCGCCCCGCCCTTGCGCTGCTCGTCACCGGCAATCAGGCCCAACAAGCTACCTTCGCTTTGGTTGTTATTGCCGCTGCCGCCGCGATTGTTGTTGCGGCTGTTGCCGCTGCCGCTGGACTCAATCCTGCCCACCTGCACGCTGGTATCGGACAGGCCCACCCGTTTTACGTCCAGGTAGTTGATCGGGAAGATTTCAGTGCGCAACGCACTGGGGAAAATCGTATAAATGCCGTCTTTCAGCTTGTATTCGTAACCGTAAATATCGCGGCAGACTTTTAGTACCTCTTCAATCGTGACATCGGTTAACTCCAGCGTAATCGCGCCGCGAACTTGCGGGTGCACCACGATATTGCGGCCGGTGTCTTTTACCAGCCCGACAAAAAACGCCCTGGCCGCCACCTGATTTACCGATATATCAAACCGTTCGGCTTCCTGGGTTAGCTTGGTGGTCTGTGCCGGGGAAGAAAGCAATGCCTGGCCCACCACATCCGGCACCTGTTGCGGCGCTGCCGCGGGAGCGGCCGCCTGCTCCAATATATCGATCGCCTTCTCGGCGGGCGTCGGCGCCGCGGTTCGCGCGCAGGACGGCAGCATCAACACCTGCAAAACCACCAGCAACGCAAGATCCAGCGACCTTCGCCTGCAGAGCGGCAGCCGTTGGCGCATATCAATGTAACTCATTACCATTTTTATTGTCCTGCTACTTTTTTGTCGAGGCGGTCTTTACCCGGGCGTTGGGCAATGTCAACAGCCAGGTTTCACCCGCTTGTCTGACAGCCACACCACCGGGATGAATACGCACTACCTTGGCGTCGCCGACCCGATCGCCGACGCCCACTACCCTGCCGTTGACAATCGCCACCTGGCGGTTACCGGAAAACAAAACCGACTCCAGCCGAAGGTTCCCGGTCCCCCTGACTGCCGACTCGGTATAAACGATCGGGCGGGTGGGATCGACTATCTCAGCCGCCACCATCTGGCAGGCAGCGGCCAGCGTCAGGACAACAACCTTATTAAGCATGAAACAAGCCCTCTGCCGTCGACAGGGTGTAGACATTGATCTCCACTTCCGCGCTCGGGTATTCCTGAACCCTGTAATCAATGGCTTCCCAATAGAATTTCCAGGGCAAGTTCTCCAGTACTTTTAGGTATTCCAGCACTTCGACAAACCCCCCGGTCAGCCTGAGTACTACACCGTGTTTGTAGACGCCCGCCATTTGCGCTTCCGCCGGCTTGGTTACCAGTTCCTGCAGTTGCAGATTTCCCACCTGAGACAGCATCTCCTCGAGAATTTTTGGCAGCGCTTCGGCTTTTACCAGGCCGCCCGTCAACGCTGACAATTCATCTTCCAGTTCGGAAACCTGCTGTTGCAACGCGGCGCGTTCCTGAATTTTTATGCTCATGGGGTCATTTGCAAGAATACTTTGCAAAGAGGACAGTTGCTGGCGGGTACTGGCCAATTCAGACTCAGCCGCGCGCAACTCGGCCTGCTCCCGCTGCAGCGTCTTGCCGACGGGCGCGATGGCGATACTATCGACAATCAGCCAGAGGATCACCAACGCCGCCAAAAACACCAACCAGCGCTCGCGAAGTTCAAGCCCCTCAAAACGCGCAGCAATATCATTGAGCCGTTGCATCTCCACTACTCGGCCTCCTCACTTGGATGCTTGATCTGGAATGCCATCTCAGTGCCGGAAGGTTCCCGCTGCATGGTCAGGGGGCCGAACACAACCTCCTTGAAAGCCCGGTCGGCATGCAACGCTGCCAGGTATCTGGGCGCCTGCTCCGGCGGCGCGGCAAAACCCTGCAATTCAACGCGGGCGCCCCCATCAAACAATTTGATCTGGGCCAGTGATATACCTTTCAGATACTGTCGGGAAAAGCCTTGAAACTGGTCCGAAAAACCGCGGCGGTTACCCGGAAGCGCCTCGCCAATCCCCTGCCCGGCCATCAGGCCCCTGATTTCCCGCAGGCGCAGTAATTCCTCGTTCAACTCGGCAATTTGCTGGTCCACCGGCTGCATGCGATCGTCCGGCAGTTTGGCTTTGAGTGCGTCGAGTTCCGCGGCGGCGCGGTCGGCTTTAGCCATAACGTCCTGTATATCATCCGCCCCCTGGGAAAGGCGGAATACCTGCCACGCCAATATCAGCAGCAGCAATCCCGCGACGCCCCCGAGCACCCAAAGGCCATGCCGAAAATCCGGAAACGGAAGCGTCGGGTCGAACTCCGGGCGGTAGAGGTTGACCTGCTGCTTCACGACTCACCGCCTTTCTTCGAGTTAAAGACACCCGCGGGAACCAAATCGCGCAACGCGGCGCCCAACGCAACCGAACACTTGCCGAGGGTGGTGGCGTCAATACCCGCGGGAACCGGCAGGCAGTCGGCCATATCCAGCACGCCGACATCCGCGGCAAAGCTGGCGTCCAGGGACTCAGGTATATCGCCGCGCCGCAAGCCGTTACCTAACAAAAAAATATGCGAAGGAGCAGGCTGACGCATCTGGTGCTGGATATAGTCCACCGATCGCTGCAACTCAAGCGTCAGGCTTTCGGCCTTCTCGCTGGCAATAGCGCCACCCGTGTAGCGAAACGCAAAGTTTCGATTGAGGTAGATGTTGCCCTGGCAAATGGCGGTAATATGCGAGCCCTCCTCCAGCAGCCTAGCCATCACGATACTCCTGGAGGGCTGGCTAAACAGGTCGGCGATATTGCGCAGGCAAAGCTCAGGCACATCGATGGCATTTATCTTTAAGCCCGCCGCGTCGACGAGTTCCACCAGGCTCTGAATCGCCTGCTTTTGCGCCACTACGGTAAACGCCATTCCCTTGCCGACACTGCCGGCGTCTTCGGGCAAACGAAATACGTCCACCACCGCCTGGTCCACCGGCACCGGGCTTAAATCCTTGATGCGCCAACGCATGGCATCGCGCAATTCATCTTCCGGAACCTTGGGAACCTCGCTGAGCAGGATGGAATAGCTTTGCGGGGCCAGCGCAGCATTGCAGCGCAAGCCCTTTAAGTTGAGGGAGGAAACGCTTTCGCTAAGTCGTTCAACGGCGGCGTCCTGGTTTGCCGCCTCGAGA
>JANQKW010000054.1 GCA_028280905.1 Porticoccaceae bacterium | reverse complement strand
CGGCAGGGATGCCGGTGCGGAGCGCCCAGGGATGGGTTCACAGCGAGTCTCAAACACTGTTCCCAGATGGCCGCGGAATAGTGGCACCAACCCAACCGTGTGCTATCCCACAGCAAGCCGCCTTATCTGAATCGCATCAAACCCCTTACCGCTCAGCGTGTCCGAAATCACCACTGCGGTATCGCCCGGCTCAAAATCACTGCGGGCGATCATGATCTTCATCGCATCCCGCAATGTATCTTCCGGGTCTTGATGGAATTTGATTTGATAGCTTAACAGGTTGCGATTAATAACCAGCTTTCTGCGAACGCGATGGCTTTCGGTAAACGCGCATATAATCGAGGCCTGCGGGTGACAGTTGGTCACGAAGTTCGCCATCCTGCCGCTGGAGGTGGGCACGATAATAGCCTTGGCGCTAACCGATTCCGCCAACTTCACAGCGGCCGCGGCAATCTGCTGTTTGTGGTCGTCGAGAATCAACTCGTCGGTAAACTGCAACCCGCGCGTATCTTCAATTGAGCGGGCAATGCGGTTGAGAATTTCAACGCACTTGACCGGGTACTTGCCAATGGTCGTCTCACCCGACAGCATAATCGCGTCCGCCTCTTCGTAAACTGCGTTGGCGACATCGGTTACTTCGGCGCGGGTGGGAATCGGGTTTTCGATCATCGACTCCAGCATATGGGTAGCGACAATGCTACGGCAACCGTGAACGGCGCACTGTCGAATAATGCGGCGCTGTATTCTAGGCAGTTTCTCGATATCGATTTCCACACCCAGGTCGCCCCTGGCCACCATCACGCCATCGGCTTCGCCGATAATCTCATCGACATTATTAACGCCCTCCTGGTCCTCGATTTTGGCGATTACCTGAATTTGTTCCGCCTTGTCACCCAGCAGTTCGCGAAGTTGTCGAATATCGTCCGCGTCCCTGACAAATGACAGCGCGATAAAGTCGATATCCTGCTCGGCGGCGAACTGGATGTCGCGCTTGTCCTTTTCGGTTATTGCCGGCAGGTTGACTCGGATACCGGGCAGGTTGACGTGGCGCTTGCTCTTTAACACGCCGCCGTCAATTACCTTGCACTGCATCAACCTGTCTTCTTTATTCAGCACTTCCAGGTTGATCAGTCCGTTGTCCACGGTGATTTTGTCGCCGACTTTTACGTCGGTAATCAGGTCTTCATAATTAATTTTAATCGAGCTGGCCTCCACATCGTCATCGCCGCGGGCGACGATGGATATGATATCCCCCTCGCGGAGGTTCAACTCGTTATTGATGTCGCCGGTCCTGATTTCCGGGCCCTGGGTGTCCAGCAAGACGCCCACCGGGTGGCTGACTTTTTTATTTAGCTGCTGTATCGCCTGAATAATCTTCGCGCAGCTCTCGTGGCTGCCGTGGGACATATTTAGCCGGGCGATATTCATCCCGGCATGGGCCAGTTGTTCGAGCATTTCCGGCGAATCGGTAGCCGGCCCTATGGTGCAGATAATTTTAGTCTTGCGCATATTGGGGAGTTAAATAGCGGGTTTTCCCGGTACGATGAATTCCCGGTCAGTGATGATCCCATCCAGCGGTATATCCCAATGCTGGCGTGGAATATTGTCCAGTTCCTGGAGGCTGTGAGCAAGCCCCATCAGCTTGGGCCCGTACTGCGGAGAAACAGTTTTAAAAGCTAGCGTGCGGTCGTAATAGCCGCCGCCCATGCCCAGCCGGTTGCCGCGCCTGTCGAAGCCAACTAACGGCAATAGTACCAAATTAAGCGACCAGCTGGGAGAAACACCGCCGGAAGACATTTTCGGCTCGGGAATTCCGTAACGATTTTTCACCAGCTGCCCGCCGGGGTTGTGCCTGGCAAAATACAGCCGGTTGAATTTAAGTGGATGCAACACCGGCAGGTAGCAGGTTTTGCCGGCCGCCGCTGCAATCGTCATGGCGGCGGCCGCGTCAATTTCGCCGTCGTTGGCCAGGTAAAAACCGATGCGACGGCTGTTGCGGAACCAGGGGTGATTGGTCAGCAGGCTAGTCAGGTTATCGCTGGCGGTCAGCTGCGCGGTATGTGAAAGCGCGCGCCGCTGCTGCCGCAGTTTTTGCCTGGCGGAAGGTAGATTCATCGGTTGGAACGCCATTGATCGGAAATGACCCCGGAAGTGCCGCTGGCGACGTAACCTTGAACCGTTAGGTTCAAGGGGGCAGGCTCAGAGGCGCTTCAGGCTTTCCGTCGCGCGGACATGCACAACAGCGCCTACTCTAACCCACCGATCGGGTATTATCGGCTCAAGGATTGGGTCGACTGGCAAACACCCCAGGTGTCGCGGCCATTATAACCCAGATTGTCCGGTTGTTTTGAATTGATTTACGAGTCGCGTGCAAAGAATGTTACTGTTGTCACGAAGCCGGCAGTTAGTTTAGGCAAACTGAACGAAGTGTGAAGTCGGAGATAACAAAACAATGCTCAGGTTCGCCGCTTTGCTGATGACCCTGCTGTGCTCTTTGCCCGGGTGGGCCGCCAGCGCCGCCTGCGCGCCCTTTCGCTGGGTAACCGATTTCGATGGCATTGAACGGGCGGCTATGATAATTACGGCCGGCGTTAACGGGCGATCAGTGGATTTGCAATTCGATACGGGCGCGGATGTCAGCGGCTTATATGGGGCGCAGGTGGCGCGCCGGCTGGGATTGACGGTACAGGAATTGCCGTCCGGCTATCAAGGCGCCGCGGCGCCGCTGTCTATCGGCGATATAGCGCTGGGGCAGCAGTCCTTTTACCTGTTTGGCCAGCCGCCCGGCAGGGTGGCCGGCAGGCTGGGGTTGGAGGCGCTACTGGGAAAAATTGTCCAGATAGATTATCCCGAGCAACGCATTTGCCTGCTTAATGACCGGCAGTTTGAGACGCTGCTTCCGGAGTTGCTGCTGACACCGGCGCGGGTGCGTTCCAACAAGCTGTTCCTCTATACCGAATTGGATGGCGACCACTGGCCCGGGTTGTTTTTCGACAGCGGCGCCAGCCTTTATGACGTATTGGTCGACCGGTTGGTTTGGCAAAGGTTAACCGGGCGCATCGGGTATGAACCTGACAACCGCTATATTCAGGGATGGTCGCGCAACCAGTTGATCACCACGGTAGGCGCACCGCT
>JANQKW010000051.1 GCA_028280905.1 Porticoccaceae bacterium | reverse complement strand
TTAGGATAGCGCAGGGCTGGTTTCGCTGCAGGAGGAATCGGAAAGCGCCCTAATTGCGCTCGGTTACAAGCCGCAGGAAGCCGGCAAGATGATCGCTGCCGCCAGCAAACTGGCCGCTGACGCCCGGACCAGCCAGGAGCTGATTAAAATCGCGCTAAAAAATGCCTTGCGTTAGCCGCCCGATAAGCTGATCTGCAGGGTACACTGTCGACTGGTTCTCACTTCCACTGAGACGGGCGCCACTATTGCTATTCAGGGAAGACAAAACGCCGCCATCCGGCTATCCTACGCACCATGATTGAGACTGACCGGCTTGTAACCCCCCAAGCCTCGGAAAATGAGGAGCGATTCGACCGCGCCATCCGCCCCTTAAGCCTCGCTGACTATGTTGGCCAACAGCAGGTTAGGCAGCAATTGGAAATATTTATCCCGGCAGCCAGGAAACGCGGGGAACCGCTGGATCACACATTGGTTTTCGGACCTCCCGGTCTCGGCAAAACGACACTGGCGCATATTATCGCCAACGAGATGGAAGTGGATTTAAAAACCACTTCCGGCCCGATATTGGAAAAAGCCGGCGATCTGGCGGCGCTGATGACCAACCTTGAAGAGGGTGACGTACTCTTTATTGACGAAATTCACCGTCTCAGTCCGGTCGTTGAAGAGGTGCTCTATCCGGTGATGGAGGATTACCAGCTGGATATCATGATCGGCGAGGGTCCGGCGGCCCGCTCAATCAAGCTGGAACTACCGCCGTTCACGTTGGTGGGAGCCACCACCAGGGCCGGTCTGCTGACCTCGCCGTTGCGCGACCGGTTCGGCATTGTGCAGCGTTTGGAGTTCTATTCCGCCGAGGAATTGACCTCAATAGTCAAGCGATCGGCCGGTATTCTGAATGTGCCGATAGACAGCCAGGGCGCCTTTGAAATCGCGCGGCGTTCCAGGGGCACGCCGCGGATTGCCAATCGGTTGCTGCGGCGCGCCCGGGATTACGCGGATGTTAAGTCCGATGGCACAATTTCCGCGGAAGTAGCGGATCAGGCGTTGCAAATGTTGAACGTGGACCAACACGGATTTGATCATATGGACCGCCGCCTGCTACTGGCGATCATCGAGAAATTCGATGGCGGGCCGGTGGGCGTGGACAGCTTGGCCGCGGCGATTAGCGAGGAAAGGGATACTATCGAAGATGTGCTGGAACCCTACCTGATTCAACAGGGGTATATGGTGCGAACGCCCAGGGGCCGGATGGCGGCGCGGCAGGCGTATGAAATCTTCGGGCTCAAGAGCCCCAAATCGGTGACGGAACAACTGGATTTAATGGAAAAATAATGCAGTCGTTCAGTTTGCCTATTCGTGTCTATATTGAGGATACAGATGCGGGCGGTATTGTCTATTACGTCAACTACCTGAAGTATATGGAGCGGGCGCGGACCGAATTTCTACGCAGTCTGGGTTACGACAAACCGGCGGTCTTCGATCATCGGCTGATGTTTGTGGTGCATTCGCTGTCGGTAACCTACCACAAACCGGCGGAATTGGATGATCAACTGGTGACTACGGCGCGCATGCTGAAGGCCAGCAAAGTGTCTTTCTATATTGAACAACAGGTTTTACGAAACAGTGAACTGCTGTGCGAGGCGGACGTCAGAATAGCCTGTATCGGCCAGGATGACCGCCAGCCTGCGGCGATACCGGCGGAGATGCTGGCCGTTTTGAGAAAAGCCTACTAAAGATTAACCGAATCTATTTGATAAGGAGTTATAAAGGTGGCAGAGCAATTATCACTTTGGGCGTTGATTGCCAATGCAACAGTGCTTGTACAGTTCGTGATGTTACTGCTGTTGCTGGCTTCGATTACCTCTTGGATTATGATTGTGCAGCGCGGGATTTACCTGCGCAACGCCAACAGTGCCTTCCGGCGTTTTGAACAGACTTTCTGGTCCGGTGTGGATCTCAACCAGCTATACGCCCAGACGGGCGCGCGCGCGTCTCGGGCCAGCGGCCTGGAGAGTATTTTTCGCGCCGGTTACCGCGAATTCGACCGTCTTACCCACAAGGGCAACGCGGACCCGGAGGCGGTTATGGAAGGCGCCGAGCGCTCGATGCGGGTGGCGTTGTCGCGGGAGGAGGAGAAGTTGAACACCAACCTGCCGTTTCTTGCCAGTGTGGCGTCGGTGAGCCCTTATATCGGACTGTTTGGCACCGTGTGGGGCATCATGAATGCGTTTCGCGGCCTCGCCAATGTGCAGCAGGCCACTTTGGCGACGGTTGCGCCAGGTATTTCCGAAGCTCTGATCGCCACGGCTATGGGGCTGTTTGCCGCGATTCCGGCGGTGCTCGCCTATAATCGTTATTCCGCTAAGGCCGATGTGATTTACAGTAATTACGAAACCTTCGCCGACGAGTTTTCCAGCATCTTGCACCGTCGGGTTCATGTGACCAAACGCGGCTGATCGCCATGCAACGAAAGAAAACGAAACGCAGGCTGGTAGCCGAAATCAATGTGGTTCCCTACATTGATGTGATGCTGGTGTTGCTGATTGTATTTATGGTGACCGCACCGCTGTTAATGCAGGGCGTCAAGGTGGACTTGCCCAACGCGCCTTCCGCGCCCATGGAGAATAAAGACGACGAACCGCTGATTGTCTCTATTAAAGAGGACGGTAGTTACTTTCTGGACCTGGGCAACGGCAAGAACCAGAAAGACGAGCTCCCCAACATCGTCGACAAGGTCGCCAAGGTGCTGCGCCAGCAACCGCAGACGCCGGTGTTGGTATGGGGCGACAGCAAAGTGGACTATGGTTCGGTGGTGCAACTGATGTCCGCGCTGCAGGGTGCCGGCGCGCCGAGTGTCGGCCTGGTAACGGAACCGCCGGGAGCAAACTAGTGCTGCCGGCCCCGAATAAACTCGTGTTCAGCGCACCCTGCGAGGCCGCCGGCGATAGCCGGCTTCACTGTGGGCCGGCCGTTGATTAGCGATATCCTGTTCGGGCGGGTGGGGTCACACGTGATCGCGGTAGTGTTCAGCCTGTTGCTGCACACCGGGTTGGTCGCTTTCGTGACGGGTAACTGGGTGCCGGACGAACCCAAGAAAAGGGTGGTGCCCACCTACATTAATGCGACCTTGCTGCAGTTGGAAGCCAAGCCTAAACCGGTCAAAAAGCCCGCCAAAAAAGTGGTTGATCAGGCCGCCAAGCAACGGGCCGAGCAAAAACGCAAGGCGGAGCAAAAGCGCAAAGCGGAAGCCGAGCGCAAACGCCGCGAGCAAAAGTTGGCGGAACAAAGACGCAAAAAGGAACAGGCGGAGCGAGAGCGCCAGGAAAAGCTAAAACGGGAGCGGGAAGCGGCCCGCAAGGCTGAGCAGGAGCGGGCGCGACAGCAGGAGTTCGCCAGGGCCTTGGCGGTCGAGGACGAGCTGTTGCAGGACGAAACCGACGCGCAGGTCGCCGCCGCCTATTCAGCCTATATCCGCGATCGCATCGCCAACAATTGGAGCAGGCCGCCGAGTGCCAGAAGAGGCATGCAAGTGGAACTTTTTATCCAGCTGCTGCCTAACGGTCAGGTTTCAAGCGTATCCATTGCCAAGGGCAGCGGCAATGACGCGTTTGATCGGTCCGCCGAGCAGGCGGTCCGGAAAGTGGAGCGATTCGAACGCCTGCGGGAAGTGCCGCCCGATGTTTTTGAAAGAAATTTCCGGCGATTAAGGTTAGTATTCTCCCCCGACGACCTGAGGTTGTAGGGCGGTGGAAAGAAGAAAAGGGTAAATAACGCGTGTTAAAAAAACTATTTGGCTACGGTTGCTTGTTGTTATTGGCAGCTCCGGGTTTGTTGAGGGCTGAGCTGACCATAGAGATTACCCACGGCGTGGATGATCCGACGCCTATCGCAGTCGTGCCGCTTGGCGGTGCCCAGTTGCCGGAAAATATCAGCCGGATTACCCAGGAAGACCTGCGCCGCAGCGGCCTTTTCAGGCCCATCCCGGATACCGATATGCTCTCGTTTCCGACCAACGCCAAGGAAGTTTACTACCGGGACTGGCGACTGCTGGGCGCGGAGTACCTGGTGGTGGGCAACAGCGTGATGCGCGAGGGCCAGTTTGAAATAACCTTCAGCCTGCTGCAGGTGCACAGTGGCAAAACGCTGTTTACCAAGGTGGTCAAAGGCCCGGCGAAACGCGCGAGGGACTTGGCGCATTACATCAGTGACAGGGTGTATGAGGCCATCACCGGCATTCGCGGCGCCTTCTCTACCCGGGTCGCTTATATTACCTCCATGGGCAGCGGCGACAATATCACCTATCGCCTGATGGTTTCGGACTCCGACGGCGCTCGCGAGAACCTGCTGCTGGAATCAAAAGAGCCGATTATGTCGCCCGCTTGGTCGCCGGACGCCAAGCAGCTGGTCTATGTGTCCTTTGAGTCAGGTCGCCCGGCCATCTACCGGCAGAAGCTGGCTACCGCCGAGCGGGAAAAGCTGACCAATTTTAGAGGCCTCAACGGCGCGCCCTCCTGGTCGCCGGACGGCAAAAAGCTGGCGCTGGTGTTGTCGAAAGACGGCAACCCGGAAATCTATATGTTCGATCTGCAGAGTCGTCAATTTACCCGTTTGACCCGGCATTTCTCGATAGACACCGAACCCAATTGGATGCCGGACAGCAGATCGCTGATTTTCACCTCGGATAGGGGCGGTAATCCACAAATCTACAAATTGACGGTTGCCAATAACCGGGTAGAACGATTAACCTTCACCGGAAATTACAACGCCAGGCCCAGGTTGGCCCAAGACGGGCGGACGCTGGTTATGGTTCACCGCAATAACGGGAACTTCCATATTGCATCGCAGGACCTGAAAACAGGAGATTTTCGGGTATTAACGGAAACTTATTTGGATGAATCTCCCACAGTAGCTCCAAATGGTGCTATGCTCCTGTACGCCACTAAACAGGGCAAGAAGGGAGTATTGGCTGCTGTTTCGCTGGATGCCGGAGTGAGGTTTCTTCTTCCTGCTAGGCAAGGCGACGTGCGCGAACCCGCATGGTCGCCATTTTTAAACTGAAAACCAATAACGCTCCCCTGAGATAGGAGAAATTAATGAAAACTCAAAACCTCAAACTTAGCTTACTTTTTGCAATGCTGTTCGGTCTGCTGGCCGGTTGTGCCAGCACACAGCCTTCGGACGAAGCCGGTGATGTGGCGACCGTCCCGGATGAAACCGTGGAAACCGGTGTTGTGGACGACGGCGGCGTCAGCGGAGATACTTATGAAGATCCGGCGCTTTCCGCTGATACAGTATTCTATTTTGATTTTGACAAGTCGGTGCTCAAGCCTGAGGCGACAGCGGCGCTGCGCATTCACGCCGAATCGCTGCGTAACAATCCTCGCGCAATTCGCTTGGAAGGGCATGCCGATGAGCGGGGAACCCGGGAATATAATATGGCGCTGGGCGAACGCCGCGCCAACGCGGTGAAGGAATTCTTGATGCTGGAGGGCGTTAACGGTTCCTATATCGATGTGATCAGCTATGGCGAAGAGCGTCCGGCGGCTCTAGACAGCAATGAAAGCGCCTGGAGTTTGAACCGACGCGTGGAGCTCAACTAACCGGCGATTGACACTGGGCCGGCAAACCCGGCCCAGCGTTTTAAAGAAATACCATGAAAGCCTTTATTTCCCTATTGCTTATTTTCGCTGCGTTCTCGGCGAGCGCCAGGGGGCCCGTCGAGGACAGAAGCCAGCCTGCGACGTCGACGCAACAGCCCCAGCCGGTCGCGCCCGGCGACTCTCTGCCGCCGCCGGTTGCCAGGCCGGATTTGTTTGGCAAATTGCAGTTACTGCAGGACGAGGTGATGGAGTTGCGGGGAATGGTGGAGCAGTTGAGCAACGAAGTCCGGTTGTTAAAGCAGCGGCAGGCGGACGACTATATGGATCTGGACCGCCGTATCGGGGCCGGCGCCGGTGCAAC
>JANQKW010000219.1 GCA_028280905.1 Porticoccaceae bacterium | reverse complement strand
ACTTTTGCGACCCTGGCTCAAAAGCCACAGAACTTAACACAAAGTTTCACCTATGAACCGTTATCCCCTCTGGAAATACCTGCTGATTGTCGCGGTGCTGGCATTCAGTGTTATCTACGCGCTGCCCAACCGCTATGCGCCGGACCCGGCAATCCAGCTCTCCGGGCAGAGCAGCGCCACTGTTATCGACGACGAGGTGCTCAATATCGCCACGGCGTCACTGCAGCGGGAGGGCGTCGAATATTTTGGCGGCGAGGCCACCGGCAGTAACGCGTTGATCCGGCTGCGCGACCGAGAGGAGCAGCTAACGGCCAAACGCTTGGTGCAGGAGGCGCTGGGGCCAGACTTCGTGGTGGCGCTGAACCTGGCGCCAACTACCCCCGGCTGGCTGGAAGCGCTGGGTGCGGTGCCGATGAAACTCGGCCTGGACCTGAGTGGCGGCGTTCACTTCCTGATGGAAGTGGATACGGATTCGGCAGTCAGCAAGCGAATGGAAACTACCCACCGGGAAGTTCGCAGCACGCTAAGGAAGGAAAAAATCCGCTATAAATCTGTGCGCCTGCTGCGCGATGGCTCTATTGAGGCGGTATTCAGGAACGAGCAAGACCGGGAGCAAGCCAACGATATTTTGCGCAAGGAATTTTCCGAACTAATCCGCGATTTAAGCCTGGGGGACGAGGATACCTATGTCATTAATGCCGCCATGTCGGAAAGCGCGATCGATGAGATCGTTGATTACGCGTTGCAGCAGAACCTGTCGACCCTGCGCAACCGGGTAAATGAACTGGGCGTCTCCGAGCCGATCGTACAGCGCCAGGGCGGCAGCCGTATCGTGGTGGAACTGCCGGGCGTTCAGGATACCGCGGAAGCCAAGCGGATTATCGGCAAAACGGCCAACCTGGAATTTCGCCTGGAAGCGGAGCCTGGCGCGCTGACCGGCCGCGAGCGCTTTGACTACCGCGACGGCTCGGGTTTGACCGGTGAGTTGGAAAGCCGGGTGGTGATTTCCGGCGAGAGAGTCACAGGCGCACAGGCGGCGTTTGACGAAAACGGTTTTCCCCAGGTCAATATCCGGCTGGATAGCGACGGCGGACGCAAAATGAACCTGGCGACGCGCAAGAATATCGGCCGCCGGCTGGGTGTATTATTTATCGAATACAAGACCAGAATGGAAAACCGCCGCAACGATGAAGGTGAAACCGAGTTGGTGCCGGTGCAATACGCCGAGAAGAAAATCATCAGCTTGGCCACGATACAGGCCGCGCTCGGGGTGTCCTTCAGGATCACCGGCCTCGACAGCCCGGCGGAGTCCTCCGAACTGGCGTTGTTATTGCGGGCCGGCGCGCTTGCCGCACCCATGTATTTTGTGGAAGAACGCACTATAGGTCCCTCGCTGGGCGCGGAAAATATCGAGTTGGGCGTTAAGTCGGTGACTATCGGCATGGCGCTGGTGTTGATTTTTATGCTGGTTTACTACCGGCTGTTCGGGCTGTTCGCCAATATCGCGCTGGGGTTAAACCTGGTGATTCTGGTGGCGGTGATGTCGCTGTTGTCGGCAACCCTGACACTGCCGGGTATTGCGGGCATTGTATTGACGGTGGGCATGGCGGTTGACGCCAATGTGCTGATTTTCTCGCGGATACGGGAAGAGCTGAAAAACGGCTTGCCGCCCCAGTCGGCGATCAGCGCCGGCTATGATCGGGCGTTTGTCTCCATTATTGACGCCAACCTCACCACGCTGATTGTGGCGATTATTCTCTATGCGATTGGTTCAGGTCCGGTGCAGGGATTTGCGGTAACCCTGTCGATCGGTATTTTGACCTCGATGTTTACTTCAATTGTCGGGACGCGGGCGTTGGTGAACCTGGTGTACGGCGGCCGCAATGTCAACAAACTCTGGGTATAGCGCAAGATGAGCGATAGAAGAATCATTAACTTTATGGGGCAGCGCCGGTTGGCGACTGTCTTTTCGCTGTTGTTATTACTGGGGTCTGTTTATTCGCTGGCTACCAAAGGACTGGTGTTTGGGTTGGATTTCACCGGCGGCACGCAGATTGAATTAGGCTATCCCAGCCCGGTGAACCCCCAGGATATCCGCAATCAGCTTGCAGAGGCGGGGTTTAACAACCCGGTGGTGGTAAATTTTGGTGCGGAAACGGATATTCTGGTCAAGCTGCAGGAAAACCCGAAAACCGCCGCCAATGAAAACGCATCGGAAGGTTCCGAAAGTGAGCAACTCGACCTGGATGAGCGAATAATACAGGTTGTGGGCGAAGGGGTAGAGTTGCGTCGTATCGATTACGTGGGGCCGCAGGTGGGGGAGGAACTGCGTGATGAGGGTGGACTCGGTCTGCTGGCGGCGCTGCTGGTGGTGATGCTGTATGTGGCGATTCGCTTTCAGTACAAGTTCTCCATAGGCGCGGTAGCGGCACTGGCCCACGATGTGATTATTACGCTGGGTTTCTTTTCCGTCGTCGGCCTGGAGTTTGACCTCACCGTGCTGGCGGCGCTACTGGCGGTGATCGGTTACTCGCTGAACGACACTATTGTGGTGTCCGACAGAATTCGCGAAAACTTCCGGCTTATTCGCAAAGGCAGTTCCCTGGATGTGGTTAACGAATCCCTGACCCAGACCCTGGGGCGGACCTTGGTCACTTCCTTTACCACCATGATGGTGTTATTGGCGCTGTTTGTGGTGGGCGGTCAGTTAATCCACAACTTTTCGATAGCCTTGATCGCCGGTGTGCTGGTGGGAACCTACTCTTCCATCTATGTGGCGGCCAATGTGCTGCTGACGCTGAATATTCAGCGGGAAGACCTGTTGCCGCCGGCAAAAGAGGACGCCGCCGAATTTGACGGTATGCCGTAGAATGAGGGATGGTTGTCTCTCATCTCTCATCCCTCGGGCCTTAACAGAATCTCCAGTCTGCCGTCGGTCATCAGCACGCCTTTGCTAATGTTGAAACACTCGAGCGCTTGGTTCAGCTCCTGCTGCGGGTGTGGATAGTAGGGCAGTTGTTGCTCGGCGCGTGGCCGGCTCGATAGCGTATCGCTCGACTGAATACCATACTGGCAGTTGTCCAGCGTTGTCCGCGAGTTGATCACGCCGAAACCGTGGGCGCGGGTGTCCTTGTGAATATAGGGTTGCAGCGCGGCGCTGAAAGCCGCCAGCGAATCCCGTTCCAGATAGTTGAGAAAATCCCAGAACAGGCAGATATCGAGTTGCGTGCCGGCGGGCAAGTTCAGTAAAGCAGTAAAACGCGCCTGAAATGCTTCGTCTGATTCCTCTTCATCATCGGCTTTTTGCGGCAGCGGCTCCGAGAACAGGTCAGCGAATATCAGCCGGCACTTGAACTGGGAAAAGAAGCTTACGGTTTCCGGTGTGGCGGGCCCTATATCGAACACCGTCAAGTGGTCACTCTCGTCGCGCCGCTCGAAAAGAGACGAAAACAATTTGCTCTGTAGCGTGGATACCATAGCGCGCATACTACTCTACTATTAACCTGGCCTAAACGCTTGCCGGGTTAATATTGCCGCAATCCGCTAGATCAGATTGCCGCAGCGCATTTGGTCTGATGCCGAACGCGACTGATCGCCCGGCGCTGCAATTAGCCGCTTTTAACCGCTGAGGGAGACTTGTCCGGCTCATCCGTTTTACCGGATGACTTGACCGCCGCCAGCTCGATTGTGGCGTTGGCGCCCGGGTCCATATCAATGCTGCCCTTGAATTTGGCGCCATCTTCCAGCGTTACCCGAGGTGCGACAATATTGCCCTGCACTTTGCCGGTTTTGGAGATAACAACCTTTTCATTACCGGACAAATCGCCTTTTACCTCGCCCTCAATTTTCACCACTTTGGCGGTGATGTCGGCGTTCACGCTTCCGCCGCTGCTAACGGTGACTTCATTGGAGCTCAAGGTGACATTGCCGGTGACCCGGCCTGCAATAACCAGGTCTTCCTCACCGTTGATATCGCCCTTGATGGTGATCGAGGAACCGATTACCGATGTGCCGCCGGCAGCTGGCTTGGCAAATCCGGAATTTCCGGTATTAACAAAGTCTTCTCCTGGCGATTGGTTTGGCTTGTCGTTCTTTTGTTTCTCAAACATGGCTGTACCCGTTCAGTTGAGTGGTCGAGAGTGAGCAATGCTAACAATAGGTTGCCAGTATAACCGATACCTGTTTCTCAAAAATTACACGGGCATGGGCGTTGGCAGTTGACAGTATGCCAATTTATGGGCAGTTCGGGTACGGTAGATTAGGGTGGTGCCAATTTCCCGCGGCCATCTGGGAACAGTGTTTGAGACTCGCTGTGAATACATCCGTGTAAGCTCCGCGTCGACGTCCCTGTCGACGAGGGTCTCAAACACTGTTCCCAGACGACCGCTCGTAGCGTCACGGGCAAACAATGCAGACAGCGGGCTTTGTCGTAAGGAGCTAGACGCGCTGAAAACCCGTCCTTGGAGGCTCGGTTACGGGGGGATTGGGGTACAGTGTTTCAAAACCGTCGTCGGCAGGGGTGCCGACGTCGAGCCCCCAGGGATGGGTTTACGGCGTGTTTTGAAACACTGTACGCCAAGCCCAGCTCCCGCACTGGGGACAAAGCGCTTAACGCCAGCGTTTTTCCCATGCCACCAGCACCTTTTCCGCGTACCAGTACTCCCCGTAACTGCCGTTGTAGCGTGCCAACGCATCAGCCAACCGGCCCTGCTCCTTATCCAGGTAGTACTTCAGAATGGTGCAACCGTAGCGGAGGTTGGTGACCGTGTCGATCAGGTTGTCATCGGGGCGGCCGATCTCGTTTTTCCAGAACGGCATCACCTGCATAATGCCCTGAGCGCCGGCCCGTGAGACCGCATAGGGATCAAAATGGCTCTCTATTTCAATAACCGCCAACACCACTTCCGGGTCCAGGCCCGCCCGTGTCGCTTCCCGGTGAATGGCCTTCAACAGGGACAGCCGCTTTTGGCTGTCCGGCACAAAGCGCTTCAGGTGGTTTGACTTGGCGAGCAGCCAGACTTCGGCGTCATAGCGGTCCTGGAAGCTGCCGGGGTCCGAGACGGCTGCCTTTAGCTGGCGCAGCAGAGACTGGTCCGCCAGCGTTTCGCTGTAACTCTGGATAGCGGAAAACAGCAGCAGGCTTGCAGCAAGCGGCAGCAGCGCGGGAAGCGATCGGCGGATGAAAAGTGAGGTCGTCATGTCCGTAAGCTGAAAGCCCTCAGTGGATGGACTGTAAATAGCTGTCCAAATCCGCCAGAGGGATATCCTGTTTATCTCCTGTTTTGCGCTGTTTTACCTCTATTGTTCCCTGTTCCAGACCCCGGTCGCCAACAATAAGCTGGCAGGGTATCCCCATCAGCTCGATATCCGACAGCATCACCCCTAGCCGGGCTTTTTCCTCGTCCATATAGAGCACATCGTAGCCTTGATCAACCAGTTTGGTATACAAATCGTTACAGGTTTTGCGGACCTGTTCGGATTTATGCATATTGATTGGCACCAGTGCAAGCTGAAAGGGCGCCAGCGCGGGCGGCCAGACAATGCCGCGCTCATCGTGGTTCTGTTCAATAGCCGCGGCCACCACGCGGCTGACGCCTATGCCGTAGCAGCCCATCATCATGGTTTGTTCCCGGCCTTTTTCATCCAGCACCTTGGCGCCCATGGCGTCGCTGTATTTAGTGCCCAGTTGGAAGATATGGCCAACCTCTATACCCCGTTTGATATCGAGAACGCCCTTGCCGTCGGGGCTCGGGTCTCCGGCAACCACGTTGCGGATGTCCGCAACTCTGTCAATGGCGCAGTCGCGCCCCCAGTTGGCGCCGGTATAGTG
>JANQKW010000016.1 GCA_028280905.1 Porticoccaceae bacterium | reverse complement strand
GCGGGTGTCGAGCGTACAGGGACGTATTCACCGCGTGTCTGCAAAGACACCTCCGCAGGCGATTCGCCACCAAACTAGAAAAGTATGACTGGACCAATTATGGCTAATATCCAAAACTCCATCTGGCAGCAGATTCGGGAAGAGGCGGCGGAAATCGCCGAGACCGAGCCGGTGCTGGGAAGCTTTTTGCACACCACGGTGCTCAACCACGAAACCCTGACGTCGGCATTGAGCTTTCACTTGGCGAACAAACTCACCTGTGATACCGCGCCGGCGCTGTTGTTGCGGGAAGTGTTTGACGACGCTTTTGCCAGCAATTCGGAGATTGCCGAGCAAATCAGTTGGGATGTGCAAGCCTACTTCGACCGGGATTCGGCCTGCGATAAATTGAGTACGCCGTTCCTTTATTACAAGGGCTTCCATGCGTTGCAGGCCTGGCGTGCGGCCAGCTGGTTGTGGCATCAGGGCAAGAAGTCCATGGCGTTGATGTTGCAAAGTCGAATCTCGGCGCTGTTGGCTATCGATATTCATCCGGCCGCGCGGATTGGCAAGGGCATTATGTTCGACCACGGCCACGGACTGGTGATTGGCGAGACGGCGGTGGTGGAAGATTGCGTGTCTATCATGCAGTCCGTGACCCTGGGCGGCACCGGCAAGGAGTCGGGAGACCGCCACCCTAAAATTCGCTGCGGCGTGCTGATTGGTCCCGGCGCGAAGATTCTGGGCAACATAGAGATTGGCAGTGGTTCAAAGGTCGCCGCTGCCAGCGTGGTGCTCAAGTCGGTGCCGCCCCACTCTATTGTAGCCGGCGTGCCGGCGGAGGTGGTGGGCAAGGTCGAAGTGCCCGCGCCGTCTGAACTGATGGACCACGGATTGAACGGCTGCTGCCCTTAGCCCGAATATTGCGCCAGTTGCCGAATTTTAACGAGTTCCGGACCAGTTTGAGTGCACATGCTCCCTCTGCCGCAGAACCACTGCGACTGCCGGTTGCGAGCGCTCTCAAATTGACCCGGTCCGGCGTTAAATTTTCGTCAACTGGCGCAATATTCGGGCTAGCGACCGGCTGTTTTGTCCGGTAGCTTTTCACCTTGCGACTTTCTACCTGGTATCTCTTTACTTGGTATCTCTTTACCTAGTAACAAGGTGAATAATATTAGCCGGGCTGCTTATCCAGAAGCCTTTGAAATCATCGGGCAAGGGTTCTATTTCATCACGCCTCGCGCACCCCGACTGCGCCAGGTAGCGTTCGGCGTTTTCAATATCGTCGGCTAGCACTTCCAGCCATATCTCCGCCTGGCTGATGCCGGCGATTTTATCGACCCATAAAGTCTTGTCGCCAAATTCAAACGCCACGGATTGAAAGTTGTCCGGCGACGGGACTTGCTTTTGCGTAAAACCCAAAACATCCCGGTAGAAGGCGACAGTCGCATCGAACTCGTGGCTGGGGACCTTGATGGCTATATTGTTGCCGGGTTTAAAGCTGGGGTTCATCGGTTTCTCCTAGGGCCTGTTAACACTAATGGAATCGTCCCTGCAGTCGACCACTTTTTCGACCAGCAAGGCAGAAAGAGCGACGTGTAGTCGCTCTACATAAGCGATTGATAACGCCGCTGGGCGGAAAAGTGGTCCTGCCCTTCGGGTTGTGGCTAAAAAAGCGCCACTGTGCGTTGCTCGTCGTTCATTTAGACTCACTAAACTACACTCCTCGCGCCTAGATTGGCACTTTTTTAATCACAACAGGGTCGGTTCCATTAGTGTTAACAGGCCCTAAATCAGACAACTCGGCATCTAACGGAAATGCCAGCACATCCCTGATATTGTCGGCGCCCAAAAGATACATCAACAGGCGGTCTACCCCCAAGGCTACGCCGGCGCATTCGGGCAGCCCGTGTTGCAGCGACGAAACCAACTTGCGGTCGATGACCATGGTTTTTTTGCCCGCCGTGTTGCGCAGTGAGATATCTTCTGTAAAACGCGTTAGCAGTTCGTCCGCATCAGTCAACTCCCAGTAACCGTTGGCGATCTCCAGGCCGTCGATAAAGGCTTCAAAGCGCCTGGCTATGCTATTGCCCTGGGCATCCTTGTCGAGTTTCGCCAGCGCGCATTGACATGCGGGGTAACTGTCTATCAGTGTCAGGCCGGTTGGAAGCCGGGGCTCGACCGCCAGGCTGAATATCAGATCCAGGCAGGTGCTTCGGGGTTCGCCGCTAAAGTCGCTGCCGGAGATATCCGCGGCGAGTTGCCGAAGTTCGCTGAGCGCGGCGCTGTGTGGATTGACGCCGGTGATCTGCCGGAAGATATCGCCGTAGTGGAAGCGGTTGACCTGGGGAGCGGAGGGTTGCGCCAGCATGGAGACTAAACGTATCACCTCGTCGGCCAGCTGCTGTTCGTCCCAATCCCGGCGATACCACTCGAGAAGGGTGAATTCAGCGTTGTGTCTCGACCCGGATTCGCCGTCTCGAAAGGCCTTGCCGAGATAGTAGAGATCCCCGCTGCCAGAGGCCAGCAGCCGTTTTAGAAAGTACTCCGGGGAACTCTGTAAAAAGGCCGGGGCGCCCCCGACGGCCGCCGGGATGTTATCGATATTGGGATCGGTTACGCCGGCTGCCCCCAGGCTGGGAACTTCCGCTTCCAGGGCGTTGCCGACAAAGTAACTGCGGATCGCCGCCAACAGCTGTGACCGCCTTTGCAGCGCAGCCAGGTTAGCTGTCGGCCGCCAGTCAGTCATGGTGAACGCTGCGGGCGTTGTTAATCCTTGGCCCTTCCCAGGTACTCGCCGTTGCGGGTGTCCACCCGCACCACTTCGCCCTGGTTAAGGAATAGGGGTACTTTAACCACCGCGCCGGTGCTCAGCTTGGCGGGCTTGGTGCCGCCCTGGGCGGTGTCGCCGCGCAAGCCCGGGTCGGTTTCCACAATTTCCAGTTCAACGTGGTTGGGAGGCGTGACCGAAAGGGGAGCGCCGTTGTACAGGGTGACCACGCAGGTGTCCTGCTCCTTGAGCCACTGGGCGGCGTCGCCGACCGCCGTTGCGTCCGCCTGGTGCTGCTCAAAGGTGTCCGGTTCCATAAAGTGGTAGTGCTCGCCGTCGCTGTAAAGATATTCCATGTCTTTGTCGATTACGTCCGCGCCTTCCAGGGTGTCGCCCGATTTGAAGGTTCTTTCCCAGACCCTGCCGGTTTTCAGGTTGCGCAGT
>JANQKW010000376.1 GCA_028280905.1 Porticoccaceae bacterium | reverse complement strand
ACTGAGGGCGTGCAGGTGGCGCTGGCGGCCCTGATGCAGGGGCCGGCGTATCTTTTGGCGATAGCCACACCGGTGCTGCTGGGGCTTGCCGGGCTGGCATTCCAAAAACTGCGGGCGGGTTGCGCGCGCCTGGCGCCCTATGCCGCGCTGCCCGCGCTATTGGCCGCCCTGTTACCCCCGGCGGGTGACAATTTCGTCCCCTGGTTGTTTTTTGGCAGCGTTATAGGCCTTGACGGTCTGGGGCGGGTATTCCTGCTGTTGGCTGCTCTGCTGTGGTTCGTCGCCGGACTTTACGGGCGTTATTACTTGCGCAAGGACGCCGCCGGCGAACGCTTTTTTCTGTTCTTCCTGCTGGCTATGGGCGGTAACTTCGGATTAATCCTGTCGCTGGATGCCTATGGCTTCATCACCTTCTTTACGTTAATGAGCTTGTCCGCCTATGGTTTGATTATTCATCCCGGCAGCAAACAGGCCGTCACCGCGGGGGCATCCTACATGCGGTGGGTTGTGTTGGGCGAAGTGCTGTTGTTCACCGGCTTTACCTGGCTTGCGCATAACGCCGGCAGCAGCAACTTTAGCGCGCTTGCCGCGACACCGCAAAACGGCTGGGTGCTGGCAGTTGTGATTGCCGGATTTGGCATCAAAGCGGGTTTGGTTCCGCTGCATGTCTGGTTGCCCCTCGCCCATCCCGCAGCGCCGGTTCCGGCCAGCGCGGTATTGAGCGGCATTATGGTTAAGGCGGGCCTGCTTGGTTGGTTGCGGGTATTGCCGTTAGCGCAGCCAACCGTCGGCAACCCCTATGAAAGTTGGGGGTTAGCAATGCTGGTGTTGGGAGTAAGCGGCGCCGTCTTCGGCGTGTTGGCGGGTGTCGTGCAACGCAACCCTAAGACCCTGTTGGCATACTCGACTGTCAGCCAAATGGGAATTCTGGCCGCGGGGGTGGGCGCCGGCCTGCTGGCGCCGGCAATTCTGCCGATATTACTGCCCGCGCTAATGTTATATGCCCTGCATCACGGGTTGGCAAAGGGAGCGCTGTTCTTAGGGGTTGGATTGGCGCCGCGGTTGGTTTCCGCGGGACCTTACCGCATGCTTTTTTGGCTGGCGCTGCTGCTTCCCGCGCTGGCCTTGGCCGGGTTGCCTTTTACCAGCGGCGCTTTCGCCAAGACGGCGCTGAAAAGCGCCGTATCGGATATTGCCTGGTTCTATTACCTGTTACCCGTGACGGCGGTCGGAACGTCCCTGTTAATGGCCAGGTTCGCGCACCTTTTAAAGCAGTTACCGCCAGCAGAAGCGAATCAAAACGATTACCTGTTGTTTATACCCTATGGGCTGCTGCTACTGGCATCCTGCGCCGGTCTTTACTGGTTGCCGGAAGCGGAGCAGTTTTTGTCTCTGTTGCTTGCGCCGGAGGCACTCTGGATGACTACCTGGCCGCTGTTGGCCGGGTTGGTTCTCTACGCCGTTAGCCTGCGTTGGATCGACAGGTTGGCGGCAAATTTCGCCGGGCAAGCCAAACAACATGATGCACTGAAATCTCGGTTCGCCGCATTTTTTACTTTTGAAAATTCCGACCCCCAGCGTTCGCTTTCTAAAGGGGTTTTCAGTCTGTTGGATGCGGTCAAGTATCGAGAAGTCGGGTGGGTTAAGCGGCTGCCGGGCGCAATGGCGGAATGGCACAGCCCGGGGCTTGTTTTTATCGCGGTTTTGTTCGGTGTTTTGGCAACGATTTTTATCAGATAGGAGAAATACACCATGAAGCGTTTTAAAACAGTTCTTGTCGTAGCACAGGGAGATGTCTATGCGGAGATAAACCCCGCGCTCGCCAGTGGCGCCGACTTGGCCAGGCGAAATGGCGGCCGCCTGACATTGCTGGACATTATTGAGCCGCCGCAGCAAACGGCTAAACAGTATCAGGGAATCGTCAACGCCCAGGAGCTGACCGACCTAATGATCGCCCAACGGAAAGAGCAGCTGCAAAAGGTGGCCGATATCCTGGAGACGGAAGGTCTTCAGGTTGTGGTAGAGGTGTTGGCCGGCCGCTGTTTCGTTGAGGTTATCCGCCAAGTCATCTATAGCGGACATGACCTGGTGATCAAGGTTGCCGACAATAGCGCCAACATTTTCGGCGGCGATGATTTTCACTTGATGCGGAAATGTCCCTGCCCGGTCTGGATTTTGAAGCCGGGACACCTGCCGCAGTCGCAGAATATTCTGGCGGCGGTTGATCTGGCGATGGAGTCAGAGGATGAAGGACGGGTGTTAAATACGCTGATTATGGATTTGGCCAGTTCGCTGGCGATTTGGCAGAACAGCCGGCTATATTTGCTTTCTTGCTGGAAGCTGTATGGTGAAGACGCCCTTCGCAACAGCGCCTTTTTAAAGGTGTCGGACAAAAAAATTGCAGCCATGTTGAAGTCGGAGGGAGAAGTCTACCAGCAGCGGCTTCAACAGCTTATGCAGCGCTATGACTCAGTCGCTATCGATGGAAACCTGGTTAAGGGGAGCCCCGATCAGTGTATTCCCGAGTTTGTCGAGCGACAGGGCATTGATACGGTTGTGATGGGAACTGTCGGGCGCAGCGGCATTCCGGGGCTGTTTATCGGCAATACCGCGGAGACGATCCTGCAATCGATAAACTCCTCCGTGATTACCGTTAAGCCAAGCGGCTTTAAGAGCCCGGTGGAATAACCGGCAAACCTCGCGAAAGCCTGTTCCATCTGTCGGGACGGAAGCACTCCAACCCCAACCGCGCACATGCTATGATTTGCGGCCCTAGGGTTGCAGGTAAAATATTATGGCGCGCGGAGACCATATCTATGTCAAGCGCTGGCATGGCTTGTGGGACCACCACGGCATCGACTGCGGGGACGGCACGGTAATCCATTACGACCGGGAGACCTGGCTGGATTCGCCGCTGATATCACGCACGCCAATGGAAAAATTCCTCAAGGGCGACGACCTTTCCATCAGAAATTACGACGCCTTTGAAAAGTCCCTCGACAGCCTCGATGGCGTGGTCGACGCCGCATCACTCGGATTTAATCGGTTTATGGACAAACTGCGCGGCCTGTCCGCCAAGGATTTGGATCTCTCGGAGGACGCAGTCATTGCCCGCGCGGAAAGCCGGCTGGGGGAGGACAGGTTCCAGATTACCTTTAATAATTGCGAGCATTTTGCCAGTTGGTGCAAGACCGGCATCAGCAATAGCGAGCAGATCACCGTTATCTGGAGAACCGCGCTGAACAATACCGCCTTTTTACAGTACCGGGTGCAGGGCAAACTCATTGATGTTTTTGAGTTTTCCCTGAAAAACACCTTGCCGCGGTCCAGGTCATAATTTTAAACCCTATAGCGGCTGGCTGCGCGGGCTCCAATCGGCAGGCCGTCGTATTGGCAGCACCTTCGATTTTCGGGTTAGGCCAGCTCAAAACCCCCTAATCGCATTGAATTCTTCCTGGCTAACCAGTCCGATATCACAGAGGCCGGTAAACGCCTGGTTTTGCCACATAACGTAATAGGTGGCGTTGTCCTCGACATAGATTTCATCACTGCCCGAGGCGTCGCAAAAACCAAAGGTGCCACAACTGATCCTGCCGGTCACCGAATAGTCCTGATCGCCGGTTGGCACATTGTGCAGCAATACGCTGTTGCCGGTAGGTCGGATGGATTGTCCCGCCACGTTGATATTGATGTCCAGCGTGCAACCGTAACTGTCCCCCGCGTACACCAGGTTAATGGTTGCGCCTGATGGGCGAGTACTCACTTCTGGCTGTGAAGGGCTATAGGTGGGCTGGCTACCGGTGTTCACATTTCGGTTAGTGTTCCGCGGCTGCTGAACGGGTTGTTGCGGTTCGGGCGTTGCGCTGCGGATGGCCTTCAAGCTCAGGGGGTCCAATGCTATTTCACTGTCAGTGGACGCATAATTCACCTTAACCTTCTTGCGGGTTACCTCATAGTTCTTGTGCTTTAGGATAAGGTCGATGTATTCGGTGGCCTTGCCGCTCACGGTAATCACAAACTTGCCGCTGTGGTCGGAGTAATCCAGGATATTGGGGAACTGGGTAACCTCAATTTTGACATTGGCAATCGCGGCGCCGTTTTCATCCTGGACAACGCCCACGATGCTTTTGGCAACAACGCTTTTTCGCAAGGTATCCTGGGTTTTCTGGGTTTCGACGTAAATCCAGGCCCCCAGACCCAGCGCCGCCAGTAGGCTGGCGGCGATAATCATATTGCGTATCAGAACGAATCCCTGCCGCTGATCCAGCTTGGGAAAGATGTTTTTTTGCAGAACGCCCCGAAAGGTAAATAGCAATACACCGAAGGCAATACCTGCTATCCCGGCAATTTTCCCCAGTGTCTCAATGGTGTCGAAATCCATGGTACGACCGTTTGTTATGATGTGTTGGCGTAAGAATAAGAGCCCGTTTTTCAAAAGTCTATAGTCGCCGCCGTCCATTCGAGCGAGGTTGCCGGCCGGCGCTGGGTTTAACGCATTTGTCTCAACTACTTGAGGTGACTATACTTTTGCGTAGTTGACGGTGTTGTAACAGGATTCGCCAGATAATGTTACATGTACTCTTCGCTGCAATTTCGACACGGTGGAATTTCCTGACCGGTGGCGGGTTATTTCATAACGAAATGAACATTATCCGCCGCATTGCTATGTTCGGCGTCACCCTGTGGTGTCTTCTCACCGTTCACTCCTTGGCTATGATGTACTTCGAGGATATCAGCTTCCCCGATGCCATCTGGCTCAGCGTCACCACCATTACCACCGTTGGTTACGGCGATTACTCCGCTTCCACTTTTATGGGGCGGGCGTCCACCGTAGTGTTGCTGTATATCGGCGGTATTTTTTTGCTCGCACAGGTCGCCAGTGACTATGTGGATTACCGAATTGCCCGCCGCGAGCGCATCAACGAAGGAAAATGGGACTGGAACATGCGTAATCATATCCTGATACTAAACTCGCCTGCCTACAACGCCGAAATATACTTCCGCCGGATTATTACCCAAATTCGCGAATTAAGGGAGTACAAGCAAACGCCTATCCAGATACTTACCACCAGCTTCAAGGATGGGTTGCCAACCAGTCTTCAGGAAATGGGCGTGCGCCACTACCGCGGTACCCCCAATCACTTTGACGACCTACACCATGTCAATGTGCAATCGGCCAAGCATATTCTGGTGCTGGCGCAGAATGAATACGACCGCTCGGTGGACAGCGTTACCTTCGATGTTGTGCATCGCCTCAGCGAACTCAATGTTGTGGACCGAACTTTCGTGGAATGCGTGGATGACGACAACCGGGATAGGCTTTACAGTCTGGGGGCGAAAGTGGTGTTGCGGCCGATTCGCTCCTATCCCGAGATTGTGGTGCGGGCGATGGTCGCGCCGGGTTCAGAGGCGATCATTGAAGATTTCTTTACCCACGACGGCGACCACCCGCAGCGCTATGACGTTAAAATCACGGATGTGGTCTGGCACCAGGTTGTGAGCACCTTGTCGCGGGAAGACTGTGGTACGGCAATGGGCTATATCGACTCAACCAACGGTCATGTGGTTCCCAACCCGC
>JANQKW010000338.1 GCA_028280905.1 Porticoccaceae bacterium | reverse complement strand
GCGGTAAATCCTTTTTCGGCCAGTCTTGCGGAGTGAACGCCGCAAGCTGCCGCGTGGCCCGCGTTATAAGGTTTTGACATGGTGCCGAAGGTCGCCTTGATGCCGGCGGCCTGCGTTGCCGCCAGCCCCAACGCGGCCTTGGTCTGCTCGGTATTCAAATTGAGAATTTTGCCGCTTGCCGCGGCGGCGGCTAACACGCCTACGGTTCCAGTGGTATGAAAGCCCTTGATGTAGTGTTGTTGATTCAGCAGCCGGTTGATCCTCACGCCTATCTCGTATCCGGTCACTATTGCGGCAATGGCTTGTATTCCGGATATGTTTACAAAGGGAACGAGTGAAGAAATAGCGCTGACCACAACCACGCCCAGATGGCCGAAGAACTCCGGGTGGGCGTCGTCGTAGTCGATCGCGTGGGAGGACGCGCCGTAGAGCATTGCCAGATCGAACGGTTTGCCGCCAGGCAGTTGGCCGGGTATAAGGTCTTTGCCGGCTACTGTTACATTGAAAAGTTCTTCGCCGAGAATTTTGGTCAGGGTTTCCGAAGAGCCTCGCACAGCACAGCCCAAGGTATCCAAAATGGCCAATTTGGCCACATGGACTACGTCCTTTGGCAGTGTTTCAAAGGTGTATCCTTGGATTAGTTCCGCGATGGTGCTGGTTGGGGAGGTGTTGGTCATTCCATTTCCCCCTTTGCGGCCATCACTTTTGCCTTGTATTTTCCGGCGAGTATTTGGTCCAAATCCCTTTCAGATGCCTCGAGCCAACTGCGGATCAACGCCTCCCGTTTCGCAACAAGGTGACGCACTGCGGGTTTGTCTTCGATAATGCAATGCAGGATAGCCTCTGAAATGGCTGAACCCGGCAGGGCATTTTTGTCGGTTTGCGCAACACGCTTGTCCCAGTCTTGCAGAATCGGTCCGTAATCGGTTTCCAGGAAGCGCGGGTCAACGCCTTCTGCTTTGCCGATAATCTCGGTGGCGATGGCGCCGGGTTGAATCGACATCACGTCGATATCGTAACTACAGAGTTCACGCCGCAGCGAATCCGTCATCGCCTCCAGGGCAAATTTGGACATGGCGTAAGCGCCGACGAAGGCCGCGGCAAATAGGCCGGATACCGAGGAAATATTGATAATTTTTCCCGGCGGATACTGGTGCGGCAGCTGTGCGCCGAGGAGCGGCAAAAACGCCTGGATAACCCGCAGGGGGCCAAAGGTGTTTACCTCAAACTGAAACTTCACTTCATCGATGCTGAGATGCTGCAAAGGGCCCAGCACCCCAATACCGGCATTGTTGACCAGGCAGCAGAGCCCTTCGCCGTCCAGTTGTTGCTCCACAACTGAAACGACCCGCGTAACGGCCTGTTCGTCGACCACATCAAAAATAAGCGGGTGAAAATTATCACCGAAATCCGCTTGCAGTCGTTTCGCATCGGCTTCTTTCCTGACGCTGCCGAACACCACAAAGCCCTCGTTGATCAGATCCCCGACGCTGTCATAGCCCATCCCGGTTGACACACCCGTTATCAGCACATTTGGGTGTCTGCCCCGGGCGCGCAATTTATCCGCGATAGTTGTCATTGGGTTTTACCTCACCGGATTGCCACGGGATTGATAATTGCCTGCACCGCGCCTTCAAACTTCGGTTGCCCGAGTACAAAGAGAAACTCATAGGCGCCGTCCGCCGCGAGCTGGCGGGTGTCCATGTTTTCCAGCAGGTAGACGCCATATTTCGCGATCAACAGCGGATGTACCGCCTGTTTTTCCCTGCTAGGTTTGACCTCTACCGCCCAGGTGTCCGAACCGATCGCCACGACACCCAGTTCAGCCAAATACGTCGCGCCGTCGGTATTAATCCCCGGCTCGCCGGACATAAACCTGTCGTTATCCACGCCCGCCAGATTCATCCAGCCGGTATGCAGCAGCACCACATCGCCCTGCTGAATGTTGATGCCCTGGGATTTCGCCGCGGCCTTTAGGTCGTTGCCATCAATTGCCTTGCCTTCGGGGAGCATCTCCATATCAAAGTACTTGGCCATGTCCAGCAGCACGCCGCGGGTGACGATGGGCGGCAGCTTGTCGATCCCAAACTTGGTCAGGCCGGTGACGCGGATGAATTCTTCTCCGCGAATGCCGTTGTAGTAGCGATTGGCGTAGCCGACGTGACCCAACCCATCGATCTGCGATCCGGTACCCATCCAGCCGGAGAAGAGATCATCGTTACCCGTGATTTGTTCGTCCCCGATGGGCGGAAACGACACAACCGTAAGGTCAAATCGACGATGCGACATGGTGGGGGAATGTTTTCCCGTTGCAACGCCGAGGCTGTAGGTCTTGCCTTCCCTGACCAGTTCAACGGCCTGGAGAGTTTTCTCGGGAGACAAAAAGTTAATCGCGCCCAGCGTATCTTCCGCGCCAAAGCGTGACGGGTACCATTTATCCTGTTCAGCTATCGACGGGGACGACAGGCAGTATAAGGTGGTCAACAAAAGGGTGGCGTAATATTTCAGGTTCTGGGAAAAATGCATGTCGTTTATCTTTGTCCGTCTAATGGTGTTTGTTTGGTGTCAGCTATTGGCTGGGTTAACGGCCAGTGAAATTGGGTTCCCGCTTTTCCTTAAAAGCCCTTGGACCCTCTCTGGCGTCCTCGGTAGCCATCACTTGTTTGTTTATCTCGGATTCCAACGCCAGAGCTTCACTCACCGTTAACTCTAAACCTTGCAATACCGATCGTTTGGTTGCAGCCACCGCAAAGGGACCGTTCTTGATAACGGCGTTGGCGTAGCGCTCGGCTTCCGGCATAAGCTCCGCGGTATCGACCACCTTGTTTAAATAGCCGATCTGCAATGCCTGTTCCGCGGAGATAAGTTCGGCGGTTAGCAGCAATTCCATGGCCTTTACATAGGGCAGCTGGCGGGGCAGCCTGGCGGTCGAGCCCCCGGCGGCCATGGTGGCCCATTTCACTTCGGTGAGGCCGTATTTGGCGTGGCGGCAGGACACTCGAATATCGGTGGCGTGCAGGAACTCCATGCCTCCGGCGATAGCTGACCCGTTCACGGCGGCGACAATGGGCTTGTGAATTTCAAAGTCCCGCAACATCGCATGGCCGGGCAAATCCGGTTCACTGAGAATGCGTTCCTCGGCGTCACTCCGGGGTTGCCGGGTGCCATTGAATAGGGTGGTCAGGGTTGCCAGATCCGCGCCCGAGCAGAAGGTTTTCTCGCCGGCCCCGGTCAGGATGGCGCAGCGCATATCCGGGTCGTCCCGATAGTCCTTCCAGGCATTGACAAGCCCGACGATCATTTCCGCGTTCAGGGCATTGTGAACCTCCGGTCTGTTCAATGTGATATAGGCGATATGCCCCTTTTTGTTATAGATAAGCGACACGCTGTTAGGCCCTCCGGCAGCGATGGCTGCGGTGGTTTAATCTGCAGGTCGGAGACAGTCAATTAGCCTCCTTGAGAGGTATTCGAGTATAATTTATAATATTAACATGTTCAAGTTATTGGTTGATTCTATCCGCCGATGGCTGATTTCAGCCTACTGTAAATTGGCTAGTTCTATGTATTAACACGCTTAAATTAGTTTTCATTTAGGGCAAGTATACATGTATGTTTTCAACCCCGTTGATCCACAACTGAAACGGCACTTTGACAACCTGATGGAAGTGCTTGGCGGCGCGCTTGACTTTAGTGACCTGAAGGGCGCGCGCGCAACACACAACCTGTTGACTGAACAGACGCTCGCGCAACTTCCGCCGGAGCCGGCGGTTCTGGCGACCGATTTAATCGTACCGGGTCCACCGGATAATCCGGAGCTGCCGGTGAGGTTGTACCGGCCGGTGGGTGCCGGTGGCCAGATGCCGGCGATTCTATGGATTCACGGCGGTGGTTTGGTGTCCGGCCACGCCGGTCAGGATGAAGGCTGGTGCAATACCCTGTGCAAAGAACTGCGGTGTGTTGTGGCCTCGGTGGAGTACCGACTAGCCCCGGAGCATAAATATCCCGCTGCGCCGAATGACTGTTATGCCGCGCTTAACTGGTTGCGAGGAGGGGGTGCAGCGTTAAATATAGATGCCGGGAAAGTGGCGGTAGGGGGCAACAGTGCCGGTGGGGGATTGTCAGCGGCCCTTGCACTGAAAGTGCGCGACAATGGGGGTCTGCCATTCTGTTTCCAGCTATTGGTTTACCCGATGATTGACGATGCCAATGTGCTTCAGGTGGATGACGCGCATCCGGATACTGTCGTTTGGAGCAGGGCAAACAATCTGTTTGGCTGGCGGTCTTATCTCGGAGATTTATTCGGCGGGGATAAAGTGCCCCACTGCGCAGCGCCGTTTAGGGCAATGGATTTAAGCAATTTGCCGCCAACGCTTATGGTCGCCGCGGAATTGGATTTATTCCTTGAAGAGAATCTAGTTTACGCGCAGCGGCTAATGAAGGCCGGCGTGCCCACGGCATTGCACGTCTACCCGGGCGCTTTCCACGGCTTTCATTTAATCGCCACGGAATCCGATAGCTCAAAACACTGTACCGCCGCGATATTGCATAATCTCGGAGCGGCGTTTAGTTAGCCTGCTTTCTCGATTTGCTTTGCGTAAGTACTCGCCGAGAAGTGGTCGATAAGCTCCATTTGCCCGTGTACCCCTACTGAGGCATCCTCAGGATGCATTTTAGTGAGACGCCTTTCTCCGAGTCCTCCATGGCTTGGTTGATGTCCTTAAAATCGTAATAGGTGACAAGTTTTTCGATTGGGAAATCACCGGACTGCACCGCCTCGACCAATTTGCCGATGGTTCCCGGTAGATCGGCATCGCCCATGGTAATTCCGCTCAGGGTTTTTCCCGCCTCAAATGGCGCGGGGGAAAACGAAACTTTTGCTTCCGGGTCGAGCACCACCCCGGAGATCACGCAGTGGCCACCCGGCGCGGTCGCCTCCACCGCTTGGCTCATCACCAAGGCGGAACCTGCCGCTTCGTAGCAGTAGTCGGCACCCAGCGGACAGATCTCGCGAATCGCGGCAATGGAATCCGCCACGTCGCTGGCATTAACCGTATGGGTGGCGCCAAACTCTTTGGCCAGTTCCAACCGAGATGCGTGCAGGTCAACCGCGATAATAGTTGAGCATCCGGCCTGTTTGGCCATATACATGGCGGCAAAGCCCAAAGGACCGGCGCCGAACACGGCAAAGCTGGAGCCCGGCTTGGGTTTAAGGCGATTGATAACCGCGCCGGCACCGGTCATAAAACCACAGCCCAGGGGTCCGAGTAGCTCCAACGGCAAATCCTTCGGGACTTTAATCGCATTGTGATCCGTGGCGATGGAGTAGGTGGCAAAGGACGATTGCTGGTGGTAGCTGGCATAGACCTTGTCGTGCTTGTCCGAACTCACCGCGGAGGTGCCGTCGACCCGAAGGCCGGACAGGTTGCTCTGCATAAAGCTGTCGCAATACTGGTGTTTTTTCTGCTGGCAGTTGAGGCAGGTGCCGTCGTAGTGAAAGCTCATCACCACGTGATCGCCGGGTTTCAGATTGGTGACCTGGCTTCCCACCTTTTGTACGATGCCGGATCCCTCATGACCGAGCACAATGGGCTTCGGCATAAAATCAAATCCGGGAACCAGGCTGAAATCCTCGGGTAGATCGCGCATTGCGATATCGGAGTGGCAGATACCCGAGGCGACATTTTTGACCAGCACTTCGTGTGGCCCTAGGTCCTCCGAAATTTCCAGTTCCTCGATAGAGAGCGGCTGGCCGGGCTCCAGGGCCAGGGCGGCGGTAATTTTCATGGTTGCTCCTTAAGTTGCGCCTTGATGGCCTCCTCAAACATTCTTCGGGTATCCAGTGATTCGCAGCCCTCGTACCAGGGGGCCTGTTTATCAAAGGCTGCCAGCAGTTCGGTGTAGCGCTCTTCGACCATATAGCGCACACAGGCGTGGGTGATAATAAAAAAGTCGCCGTGTTTGACGCGCTCCACCGTATGTCGGCCGATTTCATCCGGGTCCATGCCGGGCATTTCTTCTCCTCCCAGTGGGCTTGATACCGGCCCGCCAAACTCGTCGGGACGTTGTTCAGTGCTGGTGGCGATATTGGTGGATACAGCGCCGGGGCAGAGCACGCTCACTTGAATAAACTCGGGCAGTTCCATTCGCAGTATTCCTGAAAACCCCAGAACCGCATGCTTGGTAGCGTTGTAGGACGCCGTCATGGGTACCGGTGAAGCGATACTGTTTTCCGAACCCGTGTTGACGATATGCGCAGGCGTGCCCTGGGCGATAAATCTGCGGGTGAACGCCTGGCACACATTCCAGGCGCCGAACAGGTTGACCTCGAACACCCATCGCAAATTCTTTTCGTCGGTATCAGCTAGCGACTGCAGCTCCGGCATAACGCCGGCGTTATTGAAAAGCAGGTCCACATGGCCGAAGCTGGCCCAGGCCTGCTCGCACAGTTTGTCGATATCGGCTTGCTTGGTGACATCGCAGGCAACCGAAATGGTTCTGACACCTGTGTCGGCCAGTTCCCGAGCCGCTTTCTCCGCGGCAGCGAGATTCACATCTGCAACCACAACATGGCAGCCCTCCGTGGCTAGTGCTCGCCCTATACCCAAGCCAATACCGCTGGCGCCGCCGGTGACAACGGCCACTTTATCTTTTAAATCTTTCATCGCAATTCTCCCGCATGCTAAACGTAGGGTGTGATGTAGTTTTCGGAGTACTCCCACAGCCGGTTGACCACGGCGGGATCGACTTTAAACGGCGGTTGCTCTTGATTGTTGTCGGCAAAGTATTTGCCGCTGATGCCGTCGAGGTCTGGTGACGTTGCCACGTAGCACTCGGTAGACGCGCCCTGTTCAACGGATTTGCCACCCATCAGGTTGTTGACAATCCATTCAAACAAAGCGCTTTTCAGAAACCAGCCTATTGCGCCGGTGCCATGCCGGGTTAGCCCGGTATTGATCACGCCGGGATGCACGGCATTGGCCGTCGCGGCAGTACCCTCGAGTTGATTGGTAAGCGCCACGGCAGTTAGCAGGTTGGCGAGCTTTGACTGGCCGTAAAACTGCCCGAATTTAAAGCCCTTGCCGCCGTCCAGGTTGTCGAAGTCGATGCCTGACTTGGGCGACATTTTGATGGCATCACTCGACAACATGACGATACGACCGGCTTCGGCAGCCTTGATTTGATCAAGCAGTTGACGGATTAACAGAAAGTGGCCCATATGATTCGCCAGGAACTGGATTTCCAGGCCGTCGATGACCTGCAGGTCAGTAACCGACATGCCTGCGTTGCAAATCAGAATATCGATTGGTTTGCCGGTGGCTTTGACGGCATCGGCGCAGGCCTTTACCGATTTTAGGTCGCTGAGTTCACAGGCCAGTGGCGTGGTGTCCCCCCCTACCTGGTTGCATGCTTCCACTGCTTTTTCCAGAGTGCGTCCGGTGCCGATAATATGCGCGCCCCGTTTTGCAAGAACCCGAAAAGTCTCCTTTCCGATACCCGAGTTGATTCCGGTGATTACCACGGTTTTGCCGGACAGGTCGATACCCTCCGTTACCTGTTCAGCGGTATGCTTCTTACTAAATTTGCTCTTAATCATATTCGTTTTCCCGGTTCTCCGGATCGGCTTGGTGTTGCCGTTACGGGACGTTGGGGTAATGGCTTTTAATCTTGTCCAGCACCGGCAACAGATACTCAATAAATCTCAGCGGGTTTTCACTCATCGGGAAGTGGCCCATGTTTTCCATAATGCTGAGTTCCGAACCTTTAATGGCCTGGTGAGCCTCAATGGCGAGTTCGGTGGTGCCGGAGATGTCGTACTTACCGGACAGGATGTAAACACCGCACTGTTCGGTATCGATATCCTGCGCCTTGCCGGTTAGGTCGTACCCCTCCAGGTAGTAATGCAGGTCGCCGTAAAAGGCCGGCGGCCAGCCCGCTGCGTAAATCTGCATGGTTTCCCTTCGGTAGCGCTCCGGCGACGTTGGCGACATGGCGCCATTCATGGCCCGAGCCTTAAATTCGTTGGAGATTTGCGGGTGCCAGACCAACGCATAGTTGCTGAAATCCTGGTGGCCTACCTTAATCGCTCCCTCCAGGGAGATAACCGAATGGAACGCCTCTGGGTGGTGATAGGCCAGGTCCAGCGCCAGCATGCCGCCCACCGAACAGCCCATAAATATCGGATTCTCCAGCTCCAGCGCGTTCGCCAGTTCGATCGGCAAAGCCCGAGCAAATTCCGGTGATAGCCGATATTCCTCCGTCCACCATTGTTTAGTAACCGGAGGGATGGATTTGCCGTGAAAGGGCAGGTCGTAGGCGATTAAGCGGAAGTTGTCGGTGATTTGCCTGTTTTCGAAGAGGTGCCGGTACTGGGTACCATGGGCGCCTGCCGTGTGCTGCATAAGCAGGGGAATACCTCGGCCTGCTTCTTCGTAGTAGATGCGGTAGTCGTGATCGTCGAGTTCCAGGTGAATATAGCGGCCGACCGGCGTGTCATATCGTGGGGTATCGCCGCTTTCATCGATTGTCGGGTCTTCGGTATCCGTCGGCGCCCTCAACAGCTCTATCACGCGAGCGATGGCCGGATAGTATTGCGCCAACCGAATGGGGTTCGCTTCGATTGTGAGCTTGTCGGAATAGGCGAGTTCCAGCAGTTCCGTGTAAAGCCGTTCGGGTACGGGCGCCAGAAATTTTTCCCAGGTTTCCATCGGGCCGGCTATGACTATCAGCTCGTCCGCGCCACTGTTGTGTGTCTCAGCGGCAGCGGCGTTTACCTCGCCGTTATCAACCGCTAAACGGATCGTCCGGTCGGCAATCGCCAGCTTTAATTCGCCGCTCCAGAAGCGGGCGGCCATACAAAATTCCCCGTCCGCCGCGCAGCGGCTGGCGAGGGATTCGGAATCGGGTAGAGTGTGAGTTATCGACATCGGGTGTGCCTGTCAGCAATGTATTTTTATTTAACAAATAGAAATCATAGTAGGATTCTTCAGTCAAAATTAATCGATATTTAGACTAAAATAGCCTTTAATATGAGTCTTTCTGCTTGATTATTATAATAATAACGCGTTTAAATTGTAAAGATGAATTCTGCGTAGAAGAATGTAATCTGACAGCTGTCGACAAAAGCCGTGCCGTTGCAGCAGCTAACCCCCGCAAAGTGATTAGAGCGATTCGGCGAGGTTGGTAAGGTCTTCTCTCAAGCCGGTAATTCTGGTTAGTAGCCTGTGCTTAAAAACGGGGTTGGCGTCAGCCGCAAGCGCCAGGTATGTGCCCAGCAGTGCCCTGCGTCGATAGTCCTCCTCGCTGCATCGTCTGAATGCCCAATCCAGCGAGACACTGCCGTGAATGCGTACTATCTGGGACGAGATAAGCTCCACCGGGATATCGCCCTCGAGCAATCCTTCGTCCGCGGCCAGCTGTACAGCGTTAATTACCAGGTTCATCGCGCGCCGTGCTGCCAGCCTCATTAGCGGCAAGTGTTCATGGCTGCGGTGTAAATAATCGAGGGAGATCAGCGCCGCTCGGCTGATTTGCGGGTCCCGGTGAGAAATATCGAGGGTAATGCCAACTATGTTCTCCACCGCTTCCAGCGCGTCGCCTGAATCGGATACTGCCGCCTCCAGGCGATCGACAAAGCCCATATAAAGCTCCGACAGCAAATCCGCCTTGCTTCCCACCAGATTGTATATCGTAGGCACGGTCACCCCGGCGGCATCCGCCAGGTTTCGCAGGCTGAAGCTATCCGCGTCTTTGTCAGACAGGAGTTTTCGCGCCTCGCGAACAATTTGGGAGCGACGTTTAGCCTTATTTTTTATTCGTTTATTCGACATTTGTTTATCCGCGCTTGCTTTTGCGGGCAATTTTTTCTTGCAAAATAATTTAACAGCGTTAAAATATTAACATGTTTAAATGAAAAGCGCGAATTTGTTGGGTGGTCAGTCCGGCCTCAGCTGGGGCTAGGCCGGAAATTCTCAAGAAAATCATGCAGAAAAGGGTGTTTTTTCATGGCAATAGCTAGGATAACAAGGCTTAGAATCCTTGAGGAAACGAATGAAACTTTTGAGTCGGTTCACGCAAGATTCTATAAACATGTTAAAGCGAACGAGCCGAACCTGCTCAAATACAGCCTTGGCAAATCAAAGAATGATCCGAGCGAATATGTAATTTACGAAGAGTACCCCGACGAAGGGGC
Organism: Porticoccaceae bacterium; assembly: GCA_028280905.1. GTDB lineage: Bacteria > Pseudomonadota > Gammaproteobacteria > Pseudomonadales > Porticoccaceae > JANQKW01. The sequence continues at coordinate 4,262 of JANQKW010000338.1, read as the reverse complement.
CATGGTTGCTCATGGCAGAACCGTCCACTTTAACAATGAGTGGACCAAGCTGGGGCTGTTTATTGAAGGACATCCGGAAACCCTGGTGACGGAAGTCCTGACGGATTGACCTTTTTAAATTTGGACAGAATCACAAAGTAGGAGAACGCAATGCCTAATTTTGCATTACCTGTTAACCAGTATCGATACGACGCATATTCGACGGATGACGTCACGCCGGCAAAAGACCTGTGGGTCGACTGGTACAACAAGACTATCTTCCAGCATGAGGGTAAATACTACACGCTGCTGGTATCCATTCTTCTTACCGGCAAATATCCGGTGGCCTATGTGACGCTGGTTGGCGGTAAGTTTGAAATGGTGGACAAGGTCAACGAAGCGCTGGCGAGTTTGGAGTCTTCAAGCCGTACGCCGTTTACCCACTATAAAGAAATCCAGCCCGGCGATATAGAGCTGGAGCACTTCTTTGGCGAGGGCGGGACCATTCAACGTTATAACTTTGAAGACATCATCTTCGAAGACCAGGAGGATGGCAGCCTGCGTGTCGCGCTGGGACCCGCGGAAAACGGTGTTAATTTTATCTACAAGCCTGACGGCACAAAGGTTATCAGCGCGCGATCCAAGCCTATCGATGTCGATATTGTGATGGAGCCCAAGGCGCCTGCATTCTGGTGGGGCAACAAGGAACACTACGACGCGCCCTGGGCCATGGAGATGACTATTCGTGGTACGGAGGAGCTCTGCGAAACGCAAGGGAAGCTGAATTACGAAGGGAAAGAAATGGTGATCGACAATGGTATATCCGTTGTAGAGCACGTCTGGATCAAAAAAATGGACTGGATGGACTGGCGCTATATGGATTGGGTCTGGATCCACGACGACAACATGAAAGCGCTGATCAGCCGCTACGAAATGAGCGGTGATTACCACTGGGAGTGGGGCACGCTGTACCTGCCCAAAGAAGACAAACATATTCACTGCACCTCTTGTAAATTCCATAACGAAGAGTTGGCCTGGTCGCCTGAGCACATGCGCTTTATTCCGGTGAGGCAAACGGCCGTTTGTGAAACGGACGAGGGCACGTTGGAACTGTCCTTGGAGGCCATCGCCAAGCCGATCAAACGCACCGGTAACTGGGATCCGGAGTATCTGGCGTCGGGCATCCAGGGGTGGGTGTTCACATTCTTCACCGCAGTGCAGGCGGTGAAAGGTACCTTTACCTTTAACGACGGTCGCGTGGTTGAGATCGATGGTATCGGAAACAACGAACCTCAGGCGGTATCGCCTATCACCTGATCGATTATTGACAGCGAAGACGGGGTTGCTAACGGGCAACCCTCGCTCAATCACCCCGTTGCTAAGCCCAGAGGTGGGGAGTAGATGAGGCAATTACGATGAGTGAAGTAACCAATATTATTACCGGAACCGGCCGTTGCGGCTCCACGATTCTTTCGCGGATGCTGATGCATCACCCGGATGCCTGCGTGTTGCGTGAGTTCCTGGCGTTTATCGATTTTCGTTCCGTGTACAAGGGCGAGGTGAGCGGTGCAGGATTGGCCACCATTTTAAGCGGCGATTTACATCCGCTGATTCTGTTCCTTCAGCGCGGCGGCACTTTGCAAGAAGTGCTGTACAAGCTTTCGGATCAGGAAAAGCAACAAGCCTACTGGAGTAAGCCCGCGTTGTTGCTGGGCGCGCTGCCTTATCTTACCGATGAGCCGGAAAAACTGTACGAGGAAATTATTGATTGGGCGAAGCAACAGCCTACCGCGCCGCTGCGCGTACACTATCCCAAGCTCTTTAAGATGATCGCCGAAAAAACCGGGCGTCCGATTCCTATCGAAGCCTCGGCAGCGGGTAATTTTGATTTGGAAGTATTTCCGAACGCGCGGGTTTTGCAGATTCACCGATCCGGCCCGGAAACTGTGTTGTCGATGTGTTCACACCCTTGGTTTCGAATGCTTGCTTCTATCTTGGTCGATCCGCTATCCGAGGAAGAATTCAAGGTCGCAGTGGAATGTAGCGCGCCGGAAGAGTCGGATCCGATATTGACGCGTCTTAACAAGGAAGATCACGAACTGTACCCGGTGTTGGTACGCATCTGGATATCCATTCTGGCGCAAAATTATCGCACCTTGCAGTATGTTGCGCCGCAAAACTATATGGAAGTTGCCTTCGAGGAGGTCGCGGCGGATCCGAAATCCCACCTGGAAAAAATCGCCGATTTCTTTGAGCTGCCGGATCGCGGCAGCGAGTGGTTGGACGAGGCTTCCCGGTTGTTGAAGCCGGTAAAGGCGCGGTTGCCGGAAATGGACAACAAGACCCAGCGCTATCTGCAGGAGATGTGTTTTGCCGGCGAAGTGTTGACTAGCCGCCTGCCTAAGCCTAGCAAGTACGGCAAACCTGTGGGGCTGGAATTGCAGATGTTCAAGGCGCATGGGCGGGAAATCCTGCCTCTGGCGTAGAGATAAGGGCAATCCTGGAGGGAAAATCATGTCAACAGTTGAACTGGATGTTGTCTCCTTCGGCACGGCTTATTCATACGACCTGACCGAGTTTTGGTTAAAGCCAGCGGCAGAAAAATGCGGCTTTGATTTGAAGGAGTACTCAATATACGACCCGGGCATTCGTACGTTTAAAACACTGGGTCAATACGCCCAGTGGGCGGAACAGATTCGCAACGGAACAAACGAATGGGACCTGCGCCAAGTGATGGATGAGGCCTGTTTTATTGACGGCGGCGAGCAGGTCTTCGCCGAATATCCGGACAGAAACATTCCCACTATACCCGATCACCTGCAATTCGCGCGGACGGTTCCCGCCGATCAGTTCGCCTATCTGGTGGCCTGGCGCAAAGACATCCTCGGCGAAGATGCCATGCCAAGCTGGGCGGACTTCTTTGATGTGAAGAACATTCCCGGCAAGCGTTGCGTTCGCTACATGCCACACGGCCAAATCGAAGTTGCGTTGCTGGCGATGGGACGGGATGTTCAGAATGAGTTATATGACCCTTCGCTTACCAAAGAACAGATCGAAAAACAGGTGGACGATGCGCTGGCGATGTTCGATCGCTTTGGAACTGATGTTGCCTGGTGGGGTGCGAGTTACCAATCCCATAAACCGCTGGTGGAAGGCGAAGTGGTAATGGGCGCGGTTTGGAATCGCCGGGTTTTAAGGGCTTCGGAGGACCTGAGCCCCGGTGTTCTGCCGGAGGATTCTCTATTGCAGGCCAACCCGGCAACGGCGGTTGTCGTCACCGACTGGTGGCTAATACCCAAGGGGCCTAGACAAGACCAAGCCAATGAACTGCTCATCTGCATGTTAACGGACAAGGATGTGCTTAAAAGCGCGGCCAAATGGTGTGAGCTGCAGTACAACCTGATTCCTGCGGATTACATGCCGATTGAAAACGACTTCTTGCGCCATCACCTTGAAATGGGCTCCTATAAAAATGCCCAACGCGCGCTGGATGTCGATCCCCGTTTTTGGGGTAAAAACTTCACTTGGATTACTGAGCGATGGAATAAATGGATTAAAGCAAAGCGTCAGCAGGAGAGCATTAAACACAGGAAGTACTAGGTTGATAATCGATGACAGCTCCACGGAACCACCATGTCAAAACCGATCAATGCGATGGTCGTACCGAAAAAGGGTGCGAAATTTCAGTCTGAAGAAGCGTTTCTCGATCAGTTGAGACCGGACGAAGTTCTGGTAAAAATTGCCGCGGTGGGTGTTTGCCATACGGATATCGCCTGCCGCGATCAGAACCTGCCGATTGAATTTCCCCATGTGCTGGGCCATGAAGGGGCGGGTGTGGTTGCTGATGTGGGGTCGCGGGTTACCGGTTTAGCGGTGGGTGATCATGTGGTGCTTTCGATGCTGCCCTGTATGGCTTGCCCCCAGTGCGAAAAAGGTAAACCGAGCCATTGCGAAAACGCATTTGCCAACAATCTCTCCGGCGGTCGCGGGGACGGTACGCCAACCCTTCTCAGTGATCGCCACAACCGGCTAAACGGCAATTTCTTTGGTCAGTCGAGCTTTGCCGACCATGCCATTGCCAACCAGCGCAACGCTATTAAGGTGAGCCCGGAAGTCCCGTTGGACCTGTTGGCTCCGCTGGGTTGCGGGATCCAAACCGGTGCCGGCGCGGTGATGAACGCGCTGGACGCACAGCACGGGTCCTCAATCATTGTCTTCGGTGCCGGGGCGGTGGGCTTAAGCGCTATTATGGCGGCCGGGATTCGCGGGTGCGACATCATTAT
>JANQKW010000311.1 GCA_028280905.1 Porticoccaceae bacterium | reverse complement strand
TTGCAGACCGTCACCCGCAGGGAAGCGGGTGTCGAGCGTACAGGGACGTATTCACCGCGTGTCTGCAAAGGCACTTCCCCAGGCGATTCGCCACCGACCGTGAAAAAAAGTAAATGCTTCTTCAGGGACTTAAACCTTTATGGAATAACAAAACTCTTGTTATTCTTTTTAGTTGCTAGGAAAACTTTTCGTTTTTCGCTTCTCTTCAATACCCACCGAGATGGGCTTGTTAACCTCGGTCATCAGCCGCACCCAGATGACCCTCCGCGGGCTCACCGTTATTCTTTGGCGGCTTCACCCGCAACGCGCTGTTACCTGAGTCTCAACTCCGCAATTTTTTGGACATTCCAACATAATTTTACGAATGGTTGGCAACTTTTTCCGTTTGCTTGTCTAAACTATCAAGTAGGAGGTGTCACATGACCATTTTTAACCAGTTTCAAGAACGTTATGAATCGCAACAATTGGAGGAATATAGCCTACACGAGTATCTGGAGCTGTGTAAAAGCGATTCAAGCGCCTATGCCACCGCAGCGGAGCGGATGCTGCTGGGCATTGGCGAGAGCCAGCTTATCGATACGTCAAAGGACCCCCGCTTAAGCCGCATCTTTTCCAATAAGATGATCAAGCAGTACGACGCGTTTAGCGACTTTTACGGCATGGAAGAGTGCATCGAAAATATTGTCAGCTTTTTCCGGCACGCGGCGCAGGGCCTGGAAGAGCGCAAGCAAATCCTGTATCTGCTGGGTCCGGTGGGCGGCGGCAAGTCGTCGCTGGCCGAGGCGCTGAAAGCCCTGATGCAGAAACAACCCATCTATATTATTAAGGACTCACCGGTATTCGAGTCGCCGCTGAGCCTGTTTAGCCCCACCGAGGATGCCCATATTCTGGAAGACGAATACGGCATTCCGCAACGCTACCTGAAATCCGTGATGTCTCCCTGGGCGGCCAAGCGCCTGCATGAATACCAGGGCGATATCAGCCAGTTCCGGGTGCAGAAAATCTGGCCGTCGGTGCTCGACCAGATCGCCATTTCCAAAACCGAGCCGGGCGACGAAAACAACCAGGATATTTCATCGCTGGTAGGCAAAGTCGATATCCGCAAGCTGGAGCACTTTAACCAGCACGACCCGGACGCCTATAGCTATTCCGGCGGGCTGTCCCGCGCCAACCAGGGCATTATGGAATTTGTGGAGATGTTCAAGGCGCCGATCAAGGTGTTGCACCCGCTGCTGTCGGCCACCCAGGAAGGCACCTACAACGGCACTGAAAATATCGGCGCGATTCCGTTTTCCGGCATCGTGCTGGCGCACTCCAACGAATCGGAATGGCAGACGTTTAAGAACAACCGCAACAACGAAGCCTTTATCGACCGGGTGTATATCGTCAAGGTGCCCTATTGCTTGCGCGTTAGCGAAGAGATCAAAATTTACGAGAAGCTGTTGCGAAACAGCTCGCTGTGTGAAGCGCCCTGCGCGCCGGACACCTTAAATATGCTTGCTGAGTTCAGTATTTTGTCCCGCATCAAAGAGCCGGAAAACTCCAGCATCTACTCGAAAATGCGGATCTACAACGGCGAGAATCTCAAGGACCGCGACCCCAAGGCCAAGTCGCTGCAGGAGTATAAAGACACCGCCGGCGTAGACGAGGGCATGACCGGCCTTTCCACCCGGTTTGCCTTTAAGGTGCTGTCCAAGGTGTTTAACTTCGACCCCACCGAGGTGGCCGCCAACCCGGTGCACCTGCTGTATGTGCTGGAAAACTCGATTGAACAGGAGCAGTTCCCGCAGGAGGTGCACGACCAATACCTCACCTACATCAAGGAGTTCATGGCGCCGGAGTATGTGCAGTTTATCGGCAAGGAAATTCAGACCGCCTACCTGGAGTCCTACTCCGAGTACGGCCAGAACCTGTTCGACCGCTATGTCACCTACGCGGATTTCTGGGTTCAGGACCAGGAATACCGCGATCCGGAAACCGGCGAAATTCTCAACCGCTCTTCACTGAACGACGAACTGGAAAAAATCGAGAAGCCGGCGGGCATCAGCAATCCCAAGGATTTCCGCAGCGAGATCGTCAACTTTGTGCTGCGCGCCCGAGCCAATAACGAGGGCAACAACCCGGCCTGGACCAGCTACGAAAAACTGCGCACGGTTATCGAGAAAAAAATGTTCGCCAGCACCGAGGACCTGCTGCCGGTCATTTCCTTCAACGCCAAGGCGTCCGCTGACGACCAGAAAAAACACCAGGAATTCCTGCAGCGGATGGTGGCCCACGGCTACACCGAGAAACAGGTACGCCTGCTGTCTGAGTGGTACCTGAGGGTCAGGAAATCTCAATGAGTTTCTTTATCGACAGGCGTCTAAATAGCAAGAACAAGAGTGCGGTTAATCGACAACGATTTATTCAACGCTATCGCTCTCAGATCAAAGGCGCTGTGGAGAAAACCATCGCCGACCGCAGTATCACGGATACCGAGGGCGGCGAGAAGGTGGGCATTCCCGCCAAGGACACCCGCGAGCCGGTTTTTCAGCACGGCAAGGGCGGCCGCTATTACGGCGTGCTGCCGGGCAACCGGGAGTTTACCCCCGGCGACAAGATCAAACGCCCGGAAGGCGGGGCCGGCGGCGGAGGCGGCGGCGAGGCCAGCAACCAGGGCGAGGGGCTGGACGATTTCGTCTTTGAGCTGAGCCGCGACGAGTTTCTGGATTTTCTGTTCGAGGACATGGTGCTGCCCAACCTCAGCAAGCGCATACTGACCGGCAGCGACGAGTTCCAGCATGTCCGGGCCGGCTTCAGCACCGAGGGCACGCCGTCCAATATCAGCATTATCCGCTCGATGCGCTCGGCCACCGCCAGGCGAATTGCGCTGGGCGCCGGCAAGCGCCGCGAGCTGCGTGAACTGGAGGCGAGCCTCGAGGAATTCCCGGACCAAGACAACCCCATGTATAAGGACATCGAGGCCCGCATCGACGAGCTGCGCCAGCAACTGGCCCGCATCCCGTATCTGGACGACCTGGATATCCGCTACCACCGCCAGGAGGAGCAACCGGTTCCCCAGTCGAAAGCGGTGATGTTTTGCCTGATGGATGTTTCAGGCTCGATGGATCAAACCACCAAGGATTTGGCCAAGCGCTTTTTTATCCTGCTTTATTTATTCCTGGAGCGAAACTACGAAAAGACCGACGTGGTGTTTATCCGCCACCACACCCGCGCGGAGGAGGTGGACGAAGAGCGCTTCTTCTACTCCCGCGAAACCGGCGGCACCGTGGTGTCCAGCGCGCTGGAATTGACCAGTGAGATTATCGCGGATCGCTACCCAGCCAGTGAGTGGAACATCTACTGTTCGCAGGCCTCCGACGGCGATAACTGGCCGGAAGACGACGCCCGCTGCATCGAATTCCTGAAAAA
>JANQKW010000205.1 GCA_028280905.1 Porticoccaceae bacterium | reverse complement strand
GGAAAAACTGCCAGATCGGCTACTTCGACCAGCAACAGTTGGAGGCGCTGGTCGAAGTAGCCGATCTGGCAGTTTTTCCCGAGTTCGCGATCGCCCTTGATCAGGGGCAGTTTCCCTACCAGGGATTTGAGCAGGGTTGATTTGCCGCTGCCATTACGGCCCAAAAGTCCGTAGCGGGAACCCGGTCGAAGTTGCAGGTTGACCTGGTTTAACACCGGTGTGTCGCCGTAGCCAAGTTCGGCTTGGTCGAGTCTCAACAGGGGGTCGCTGGCCCGTTCCGGCTGGGGAAATTGAAAACCAAATGGTGAGTCAAGGTGGGCGGGGGCTGTGAGTTGCATGCGTTCCAGTTCTTTCAGTCGGCTTTGTGCTTGGCGCGCCTTACTCGCCTTGTAGCGAAAGCGGGCGACAAACCCCTCGATCTGGCGCATTCGCTGCTGTTGTTTTTCAAATAGAGCCTGTTCGTTTGCCAGCCGTTCGGCACGTTGACGCTCGAAATCTGAGTAGCTGCCTTTATAGCTGTTGAGCCGGCGCTGTTCGATTTGCAGCACCCGGCTGCAGCTGCCATCGATAAAGTCGCGGTCGTGGGAGATCATCAACAGGGTACCCGGGTAAGCCGCCAGCCACTGCTGCAGCCAAAGTGTGGCGTCCAGGTCCAGGTGGTTGGTGGGCTCGTCCAGGAGTAACAATTCTGAAGGCGTCATCAGCGCTTGCGCCAGGTTGAGGCGGATGCGCCAGCCGCCGGAGAAATCACTGACCGCGCGTCCGCCGTCGCCCGCCGAAAACCCCAGTCCGGCGAGCAGCCGCTCAACCCGGCTTTCGGCATCGTATCCCCCGGCTTCGTCCAGTTTGGCGTGCAATGTGGCAGCCCGACTATAGTCTTCCTGCTGCTGAGCCAGGCGCAACTCGCGAACGATCGTCGCCAGTTCGCTGTCCCCGGCCAGCACATAGTCGGCGGCGGATTCACCGGACGCTACCACTTCCTGGGCCATGTGGGCAATTCGCATGCCGCCGACGCCGGCCACCTCGCCGCCGTCCAGGGTGAGCTCTCCCAGCAACACCGACAGCAGGCTGGATTTACCCGAGCCGTTGGCACCGATCAGCGCAATATGCTGACCCGGCTGGATGGTGGTATCGGCCGCTTCAAGCAGCAGTTTCCCGCCTCTCCTGAGGCTGATATTCTTGAATATAATCATAGGGCTGCAAATTCTACTCGATGAAGAGGCTGCGGGGGCGCATATGCTGGGTACCTTTCTGAAAATAATCACCATCAGTCTGCTGTTGGGTTTTCTGATTATGGTCTACCAGTCAGGTGGCACAGGAACCGATCCCCTGCGTGAGGCGAGGGCGACCGCCCAATCCTGGAAGAACCAGGTGTCTCGATTCTTCGATAGATTGGGCGGTAAATCCGAGCGGCTGGTGGCGGAATTGCCGCTGCCGGATTCGGTGCGCCCCGGAGGGCAAGTGTATGTCTGGGAAGATGAGAAGGGCCAGACGCATTGGTCAGATCAGTTGCCGGAGGGTGTTGACAACGCCCGCCAGGTGGAACTCGCCGATATCGAAAACTCGATGGATGCCCGGCGCTACCAGATGCCTGATAGTACGACTCGATAGCGGGGTGGCGCTGCTACCGCCTATACGTGTACACTCTTGCGCTTTTCGCGCCGCAAGCACCCATCTATCCATGGCATGGCGGCGTCAATTCACCCGATTGCGGAAACTCCAGATGAAAAAATTGTTCTTTGTGCTGGCCAGCGCCGGCGTAGTACTCCTGCAGGCCTGTGATCAGGTCGTCCAGACCGACCAGGCGGCTCCCGCCAATACTGCCACGGCGGAAGTCAGCCTGGAATCACACGAGCGACGCCTGAGTTACGGCATTGCGGTCGGATTTGCCCGGCAGATGCAGACCAATAAGGTGGACCTGCAGCCCGATGCGTTTATGGCCGGACTGACCGATGTGCTGGAGGGCCGGGAATTGAAATTGACCCAGGAAGAGATTAATACCGAAATGTCCACATTCCAAAAAGCCAGTACCGAAAAGCGCGAGGCTGAGCGGCTAGCCCAGGGAGAAACCAACGTCGAGGAAGGCAAAGCTTACCTGGCGGAAAATGCCACCCGTGAAGGGGTGACGGTTACCGAATCGGGGTTGCAGTACGAAGTCATTACTGAAGGTGAGGGTGCCCGCCCCGGGCCGGAGGATACCGTTGAAGTTCACTACCGCGGCACGCTGCTCGATGGCAGAGAATTCGACTCTTCCTACAAGCGCAACCAAACCGCCAGCTTTGCTCTCAACCAGGTTATCCCCGGTTGGACGGAGGGTCTGCAGCTGATGCCGGCGGGATCCAAGTACAAATTTGCCATCCCCTCCGAGCTTGCCTACGGCAGCGGTGGTGCAG
>JANQKW010000279.1 GCA_028280905.1 Porticoccaceae bacterium | reverse complement strand
CCCCTGCATCAGGGCCGCCAGCGCCACCTGCACGCCCTCAGTTGCGTACTCCCTGTCGGAAATCAATTTTGCCCAACTCAACGGGCTGCCGATTCCGCCCGCAAACACGCCCACCGCCAGCGCCAGACCGGCGGTTATCAACGCGGGAACCAATAACATCCAGTGGGTTTCCAAGCGGCCGGTTTGAACAGAAATATAACGGCTTTGGGCGGGTAGGGTTCCCGGGGATTTAAACCAGGCGGCATAGATAATCGGTAAAAAATACGCCGCGTTTAACAGACTGCTTACCGCCATCACCCCAATCACCCAGAAGGCACCGGCCTCGATGGCGCCAACACCCAGATACCACTTGGAGACAAAGCCGGCGATCGGCGGTATACCTATCATGCCCAACGCGGCCAAGGTAAACGCGGCCATTGTCCAGGGCATGCGACGCGCCACACCGTTCATTTCCGTTATCTTGTGAATACCCAAGGTTTCCGCCAGGTTCCCGGCACAGAAAAACAGGGTGATTTTCATCAAACCCTGGTGCACCAGGTGAACAATCCCGCCGATGGTGGCCAGCGGCCCGGCAATTGCCGTGCCCAACGCAATATATGACACCTGGCTAATCGTGGAGTAGGCCAGGCGTTTTTTTAAATCATTTTGGAACAGCGCCCGCACCGAGCCGTAAACGATAGAGGCGGCAGCGACAACGGCCAGCCCGGCCGTCAATCCAAGCTCCCGTGAAAACTCTATGCCGTATACATCGTAGACGACCCGCACAATACCAAAAGCGCCGGCCTTGACCACGGCCACCGCATGCAGCAGCGCGCTGACCGGCGCCGGCGCCACCATGGCCACCGGCAACCAGCCGTGCAGCGGCACCAGCGCGGCTTTGACACCCAGGCCGGCAATCAGCAACACAAAGATCAGCGTGAGTTGGTCCGGATCCAGGTGCGGCATGGCGGCCAGGATGCCGGTGGCGGTAAAATCCAGCGGCCCCGCCAGCGATTTCAGCCAGGCGACGCCCGCCAGCAATAGCGCGCCGCCGAACAGCGTATAACCCAGGTAAATGCGGCCGGCCCGGAGAGATTGCGGCGTACCCCGGTGCACCACCAAGGGGTAGGTTGCCAGCGTCAGCAACTCATAAAAAATCAAAAAACTGACCAGGTTTCCGGCCAGCGCTATGCCCAGGGTGGCACAGACACAGAGACTGAAAAAACCGAAAAATCGACTGCGGTGCGGCGAGTTCTCCAGGTAGCCCACGGCATAGACAGTGGTAACCAGCCACAGCAGGCCGGACAAGCTGACGAACAGCAGCGATAGCGCGTCGGCGTTCAACACCAGGTCAATATTCGGCAGCAGAGATATCCGGGTTTCGAAGACTTCACCCCGATAGACGCCGGATATTAAAATACCGATCAGCACAAAGGTCACCAGCGCACCGCCAAGATTTAACTGGATACGCAGTCTCTTACGGCCCTCATCCAAGCCAAAAATGATAAGCCCGGTCAGCAAGGCGCTGAAAACGATCAGCAACGGCAGCAGGCTGTTCCAGCTCATGGCTGCCCCCAGGAACCGGCGGCGCCGGGAAAGGATACGCCGGGCACCGACAATAACCAGGGGGCGGTAAAACCGAGCACTATCGCCACCACCGCCAGGGTAAACGCGCAAGCCGACAACATCCTTGGCAGCCTGGGCGCCGCTGTCGATCCGTCGCCTTGGGTGTTAAACAGGCCATCGGCGCCAAGCTGGCTATCGGCGTCGTTAAAAGCGAAATTGATAACCCGAAAAACATAGACGGCCGCCAACAGGCCGCCGCCGAGAATGGCAACCGCCCACCACCATTGTCCGCTGTCGATCGCCAGGTTTAACAGCAGCCATTTCGCGATAAAGCCGCCGCTGGGCGGCAGGCCAATCAGACTGACGCCGGCAATCGCGAACGCCGCCAGGCTGAGCGGCATATAGCGCGCGATAGCATTCAGCCCCGTGAGCTTGTCGTGACCGACGACGTGTTGAATGTTGCCCACCGACAGAAACATCGCGGCCTTGGCAAATGCATGGGCGATAATAAAGTAGATGATGGCGCTAATGGCTGCGCCACCCAAACTGTTGCCGCTATGCAGGGGCTCGCCGACCAGCGGGAACAGCAAGAACAGGTAACCCAATTGCGCCACCGTGGAATAGGCGACAATCAATTTCAGCCGCTGCGCCCGAATCGCCTGCAAGGATCCAACAACTATCGCCGCAGCACCCAACGCCCCGAGCAATTGTAGCCCATGATAGCTGGTCGCTGAGGGCATTACCTCAAGCCAAAACACCACCAGCAGATAGAATGATGCTTTTACCACCAACGCCGACAGTGCCGCGCTCACCGGCGCCGGCGCACTGGCGTGGGCCGAGGGCAACCAAAAGTGCAAGGGCAGCAGCGCTGTCTTTAACAGCAGCCCAACCGTAATCACGCCGAGCGCCGCCCAGCTCAGCGGTTCAGAAAGCACCCGCTGCCCCAGCGCCGCCAGGTCCAGCACACCGTAACTCCGGTAGAGCAGCGCAACCCCCAGCAGGTAACACAGTGACCCCAGCAGACCCGCCAGCAGGTATCGAAGCGCCGCCCGCAGGGCAACCACTGTTCCCTGCAGCGCGACCAGGGCCACCGACGCCAGCCCCATAATTTCCAGCGCCACGTAAATGTTGAACGCATCCGCCGCCAGGTAAAGACAGTTCAATGCGGTTATCAACAGCCACCACAAAGGCCAAAACCGCGCCTGTTTGCGGGTGTCTGTGAAATAGGCGGCGCCGTAGAGGGTCAGGATAAATGCGATGCCGTTGGTTAGCATAATCATCAATGCGGAGAAACCATCGACATGCAGGTCAATACCCAAAGGCGCACCCCAACCGCCAATATTGTAGACTGCCCCGCCGGCGTCCATACCCCTCTTTATCAGCAGCAACAATGCCATGGAAATCGACAGGTGAATCGCCGCTGCAGCCGAACAAAACCAGCGACAACTCCTGCCGCCCGGCAGGACGAAACTGACAATTGCGGCGAGCAGCGGCAGGCTGACCAACCAGGGCAACAGGCTTGCAAGCTGCAGTGAACTCACGGCTCGGTTCCCGAACCCGCCTGCAATTCATGAATGCGGCAGTACAGCGAGAGCGCCAAGGCAGTCGCCGCAACGGCCACCACAATGCCGGTAAGCACCATCGCGTGAGGAACCGGATCGGAATGGGGGTAGGCGGTAGCCACCAGCAGCATAAAAACGCCTACGCCCTGAATGTTCACCGCCAACACTTTCAGCAGTATCCGCGGCGCCGCGATCAACCGGTAAAGCCCGATACCGAATAACAGCAGTCCGCAAATGCTGTACAGCATATCCTGGGTCATCGCGCCGGCTCCGTTTGCGCGAGGCCGCTGTAGAACAACAGCAACGCCGCAGCGATCGACAAGGTGGCCGCCGCCTCTATCAGCAGTATCAGAACCCCCGCAAAGTCCTGCGGGAAATGCAAGAAGGCGCCCGTTGCCAGTGAGACAATCAATCCCACCAGGATAAACACCAATAAGCCCGCCACCAACAGCAGCCTCGCCGGCAGGCGGCAAAAGTTCGGCATCTGCCGGGCAATCAATGACAGCAAAATGCCGGTCGCGGCCAGCAGCGCGCCCGCCTGGAAGGCACCACCGGGCCGGGAGGCACCGACCCACAACAAATAACCGGCCACCACCACAATGATCGGCGCTAACAACCCGGCAAAACCGACCGACATGGGGTCAACGGCGCCGAGGCGCAAGGAAGTGAACCAGTCTGCGCTATTTGCGGATGTCGTTCCCGCCGGCACCAGCGCGACCACCACGACCAACAGCACCGCGATTTCCAGCAGCGTGTCGTAACTGCGGAAGTTAAGCAGCACCGCCGTTACCGGATTTTCGACCCCGCTTTGCGGCAACCTGGTTGCCACCTCACCGGACAATCCCGATGCCGGGGCGCCGGCAAAAAACACCATGGCGACAAGTGTTAACGTCAGCGCGGCTGCGCCCGCCGCGCAGACCCATCTGACACCCACCGGCAATGGTTTGGTCGAATCAAGTTCATTGAACATCGGCGGCGCCTCCACCTGGATCCGGCCGGGAGGCCTGCAATCGCCGCCAACAGGCCAGCAATAAAGCACCGGTTATCCCGGCGCCGATAGCCGCCTCGGCAATGGCCACATCCACCGCTCCGAGCCTCGCCCAAACCATGGTGACCAACAAGCCGAAGCTGACAAACAACACAATTGAGCGGAACAGATTTTCGCCGGACAAGCTGGTCCAGGCCAAGGCGAGCACACCGATAGCCAGCACCACATCAATCACAATCATTTCCCGGGCCCTCCCTTACGTAATTGGCGACCAGATAGCAGCTGAACGCGCTGGCGGCCATCACCAGAATCCAGATCAACAACAACCTCAACCCTTCGAACGGGCTGTCCACTTGCAGTAACAGGCCCAGGGCAATCATTCCCAACCCCAGGTTGTCAGCCTTGGTCAGCGCATGCAGGCGGCAGTAGACATTGGGAAACCGCAGCAACCCGACCACGCCCGCAATATAAAAAAACAGGCCTACCGCGGTTAGCAGAACGGTGGCAAACGCCAACGCACTCATTGCCGCGCCCCCGATAACCGGATGAATGCCAACAGCGTCATGGGCGCCAGCAACGCCAGCGTTAAAGCGGCATCGAGCAATGCCGCTTGAGAATAGGCTTCGGCGAGCAACAACAGCACACCCACCCCGACCGTGCCGAACAGCTGCGCGGCCAGCATCCGGTCCGCATTGGAGGGGCCGCGTATTAGCCGCGCCAATCCGACCAATAAAATTACCACCAGCAAGGTGGCGACGCTCACCAGGTAAATCGTCATTGCGCGGGCGCCTCTGTATCGCAAAACAGCGCACCCACCCGCCTTTCGCATTCGCGCAGCTCAGCAACGCTAAAACCCGCGCGGTTTAACGTGTGTAAACTGGCTACTGCCGCCGCGTCATCCAATTCAATGGCCAGGGAACCGGGCATTAGGCTCACCACATTTAAAAAAAATCGCCGCGCCGCGCCGGGTGGCAATTGTTGCAACCTGTAGCTAACCAGCGCCGGTTGAATCGGCATGCTCGGGAGAAACGCTCGCTTTGCGGTATCCCAACCGCCGCGGGTGGATTGGTAAATAAAGTAGGGAACAAAGCGGACCGCGCCGATCAAGCTTATTCGAAACCCCGAACCGGTTTCGGGCTCAATTGCCAAACTGCAATAGGCAGCCAGCGGAATAACCAGCAGGCCGATCACCAACGAGGTCAAATTGCCGCTCGCCAACAGCCACCAGAGCCCGGCGAATAGCGCCAACCTGGCCAACCCCCGCGTACTAAACAATGTCTGCATCATCTTGCGCCTGCCTCCTATCATCTAATCCAGCCTTGGCATTCCATTGGACTAACGGTGTCAGTTACTTTATAAAACAGGCGCTTATCTCAAGTAAATTCGAATATTTTTTGAACTTAGCTCGAAAATAACGAATTATAAAAATCGTTAAAATGGCTGCGCTACAAGCACTGTTGGCCTTGACACCGTTGGTGGCATCTCGGTGGTGTCCATTTCCAAAGAGCAGGTGTGTAGCAATGGTATTTTGGAATTTGACGTTGAAGTGATTGGGAGAATCGATTACTCAACAGGCGACACGAACCCCTCAGGTTTTAAGGCCAGCACCGAACAGTGCAGG
>JANQKW010000252.1 GCA_028280905.1 Porticoccaceae bacterium | reverse complement strand
GACGTAAGCGGGCGTCTGGGGGCAGTGTTTGGGACCCCCGTCGACAGGGATGTCGACGCGGAGCTTACAGGGAGGTATTCACAGCGAGTCCCAAACACTGTCCCCAGATGGCCGCGGGATGCTGGCACCAAGCCAAACCTAAAGCTAACTAAGAATCCGCGTAAACCAGCCTATGCCGCAGCCAGCGGTCGATAAGTGCTTGTACCCTGTCGGGGTGATGTTGCATCAGGTCATCGGCGATAGTTTTCACCAGCGTAAGCAGGTGGGCGTCCCGCTGCAGATCGGCAATACGCAAGTCCAACTCGCCGGTCTGCCGGGTTCCCAGCACTTCGCCGGGGCCGCGCAGCTGCAAATCCTTCTCGGCTATCACAAAGCCGTCATTGGTCTGGCGCATAATTTTAAGTCGCTCGGAACCCTGGCTTGACAGTGGGGCACCGTAAAGCAGCACACAGTGGCTCTCCCTGGTTCCCCGGCCGACTCTGCCCCGCAGTTGATGGAGTTGCGCCAGGCCGAGCCGCTCGGGGTTTTCGATAATCATCAGGCTGGCGTTCGGCACGTCCACGCCCACTTCAATAACCGTAGTGGCGACCAAAAGCTGCAAGTCGCCGCCGGCGAACGCGCTCATGACCCGCTCTTTGGCGCTGGGCTTCAAGCGGCCGTGGACGAGGCCTATGTCTATTTCCGGAAGGCTCAACTTGAGTTCGTCCGCAATCGCTTCGGCGGCCTGTGCTTCCAGAACCTCGGATTCCTCAATTAGCGTACACACCCAATAGACTTGTTGGCCTTCGCTGCAGGCATTGCGAATTCGCTGGACAATTTCTTCGCGGCGCTGGTTGCTGATGACTACCGTGTTCACCGGCGTTCTGCCAGGCGGCAGTTCATCTATTACGGAGCAATCCAGATCCGCGTAAGCACTCATTGCCAGGGTTCTTGGAATAGGCGTGGCGGTCATAATCAGTTGGTGGGGGGCGCTGTTATCCGCCTGCCGCTTGTTTTTCAGCGCCATGCGCTGGTGAACGCCAAAGCGGTGCTGTTCGTCGATAATTGCCAGTCCCAGATTGCGGAATATCACCTGCTCTTGGAACAATGCGTGAGTGCCGATAACCACAGCCGCACTGCCGTCTTCAATCGCTTTGAGCTGTGTTTCCCTGGCTTTCCCCTTTAAGCGTCCGGTCAGCCAGGCGACCTTTATTCCCAGCGGCGCCAACCAGGACGCGAAGTTGCCGCGATGTTGTTCGGCGAGGATTTCAGTCGGCGCCATGACCGCGGTCTGGTAGCCGCCGGAGGCTGCTTGTATGGCCGCCAACGCGGCTACCAGGGTTTTTCCGGAGCCCACGTCGCCCTGCAGCAATCTTAACATGGGATGGGGTTGCTGCAGGTCACTGGAAATTTGAGCGGCTACGCGCTGCTGCGCCCGGGTTAACCGAAACGGAAGTTCGCGGATAAACCGCTGGCTTAGCGACTCTGACGGTGGGATAACGGGGGCCGATTTTTGACGGCTCTGTGCCCTGAGTTGCAACAAACCCAGGCGGTGGGCCAGCAGTTCTTCGATGGCAAGGCGTTGCTGTGCGGGATGCTGACCGGCTGCGAGCAAATCTGTCGCCGCGTTTTTTGGTGGCTTGTGGAGAAACTGCAAAGCCTCCTCAAGAGTAGGATAGCGGGACGCATCGAGAGCGCCTTCCGGCAATAGCTCCCGAACAGACCCCTCGGAAAGCAGCGCCAGTGCCTGTGCCGACAGCTTGCGCAGACGCTGCTGGGTGAGCCCTTCGGAGGTGGGATAGACGGGCGTTAGGTGCTGTTCCAATGGCCGGGGCGCTCGCTTGTCCAGAAATTGGTATTCCGGATGTATCAATTCCAGGCCGGAGCTGCCGCGGCGCACTTCCCCGAAGCAGCGCAGCAAGCCGCCCACCTTGAGGTTTTGCCGCTGGGCGTTGCTGAAGTGGAAAAAGCGCAGCGAGATGGTACCTGTGTTGTCCTGCAGCCGGCACAGCAGGCTGCGCCGGCGCCCATAGACGATATCGGCGGCGCGGATCTCCCCTTCAATAACGACATCCGTATTGGCTTGCGCGGCGCCAATCGGAACCACGCGGGTGCGGTCCTGATAGCGAAAGGGCAGGTGAAGTAACATATCCTGCACGGTTTGAATGCCAAGCCCGGCCAACTTTTCTTTCAGCTGAACACCAACCCCTTTAAGTTGCGTGACAGGCAGTTTATCGAGGGGCGTTGATTGCAATGGCATTAAACGGTGGGTGTCAGCAGACGGGTAGCGGGTTACTTTTTATCGCGTCTCTAAGCGTATCAATGGCCTTGTGACGGGGAAAACTGGCTCGCCAGGCAAGCGCTACGGTGCGGCATGGGTTTGGCTCGGCAAATGGCCGGGTCGTCAACCCATGGTAGTCGCTGCTTATCGCCGCGGATTGTGGCAGCACCGTAAGCCCAAGCCCGGTGGCAACCATATGGCGAAGCGTTTCCAGAGAGCTGCCTTCCGTGTGAGTGCGAATGCCGGCGTTGGCTTCGGCGATATCCCGATTGAGTTCCGGAAGTGACTCCAGCACCTGATCCCTGAAACAGTGCCCGGTGCCCAGCAGTAACACATTTTCGTCTTGCAGATCCCCGCGGTTAATGATTTGCTGGGCGCTCAAATCGTGCGTCTCCGGCAATAGCAGCACGAAAGGCTCGGAGTACAGCGGCTGTGTTACAACGTCGGGTTCGGTAAACGGCAATGCCACAATAATCACGTCCACGTCGCCATTGCGCAGCCGATGCCGCAGCGTTGCCGTGTAGCCCTCCTCCACGATTAGCGGCATATCTGGCGCCAGCCGCTGCAGTTCGGGAATGAAGTGAGGAAACAAGTAGGGGCCGATAGAGAAGATAGCGCCTACTTTTAGCGGACTGTTAAGCTGGTCTTTACCTTGGGAGGCGATATCATAGATGGACGCTGACTCTTCCAGAACCCGTTGGGCTTGGGCGACTACACGCTCGCCAATTGGTGTCGCCCTGACGCTGTTCTTCGAGCGTTCAAACAACTCCACCCCCAATTCCTGTTCCAGCTTCTTAACCGCTATACTCAGGGTCGGCTGGCTGACGTTACACTGATCCGCCGCCTGGCCAAAGTGTTGTTTTCGCGCCAGGGTGACAATGTAGCGAAGTTCGGTTAGCGTCATATTGAAGGCTGCTCCTATACAAGTAGTAGATATATCGAATCAACTATGAAAAAGCAATTTAAAATTTTGTTGGCGGGTTACGGCGACATTGCCCGCCGCGCGGCCGGGCTGCTGTCGCAAAACGGCTATCAACTGTTTGGGCTGCGCCGCACCCGCCTGGACCCGGGTAACGATCCTGTGACTATGGTGTTCGAGGATTTGCGCGACAGCAGTCGCTTGGCTGCTGTGTTGGAGCAGCGATTTGACGTTGTGGTGATATCAATGACACCGGAAGCCTTTTCCGACGAGGGTTACAAAAACAGCTATGTTGCCGCGGCTGCCAGCTTCGCAACGGCGGTGAAGCGAGTATCCTGTCCGCCGGGTTTGGTTATCTGGGTGTCGAGCACCGGTGTTTACGGGCAGCATCGGGGCGAATGGGTTGATGAAAGCAGCGCCACCAAACCGGAGACGTTTTCCGGCAAACGGCTGTTGGAGGCGGAGCGGAAAATCGCCTCTGTAGCCGAATCCGGACCTATAAAGCCGATTGTCGTGCGTTTTTCCGGCATTTACGGTCCCGGCAGAAACAGGCTGTTGGAGCAGGTAAAGCGGGGCCGGCTGGTGGGCGCTGATCAGCCTATATGGAGTAACCGGATTCACAGTATGGACTGCGCCGGTGTGCTTGTGCATCTGATTGAACGCCAGCTGCAAGGAGCGCCATTGTTTGATCTATACCTTGCAACGGACCGGTTGCCGGTGCCAATGTACGAGGTGCAGGCGTGGCTGGCCGAGCGGTTGGGGGTGGAGCGGCAACAGACAGTCGCCGCTTCGGGCCGAGCCAACCGGCGGGTGAGTAGCCGGCGCCTGATAGAGAGCGGCTATGTATTCCAATACCCGACTTACCGTGAGGGGTACGCGGCGCTTCTCGACGAACCTCAGAGGCAATGAAAGGAGTGCTAGATAACCATCACGCCGTCCATTTCCACCAGCGCGTCTTTGGGCAGCTGGCTGATACCGATGGCGGCGCGCGCCGGATAGGGGGCGTTAAAGTAGCTGGCCATGATTTCGTTAACGGTCGGAAAGTGGCTGAGGTCGGTAAGGTAGATATTGAGCTTGACGATATCCTGCAGTGAACCTCCGGCGGCTTCGCAAACCGCCGTCAGGTTGTCGAACACACGTTTGATTTGCGCTTCTATCCCGCCGTCCACCAGCGTCATGCTGGAGGGGTCCAACGGAATCTGGCCCGACAGATAAACCGTATTGTTAACCTTGACCGCCTGGGAGTAGGTGCCTATGGCATCCGGCGCGCTGTCGGTGTGAATAGCCGCTTTGTTGATCATGGTTGGTTCCTAATTTTTTACCCGATAGACGCGCAGTACCGGCGGAATAGTCCTAACCTTGCGCATAACATCGGCCAGGTGTTTTCGGTTTTTGACTTCGATAGTCAGATCCACAACACTGGAATGTGCGTCCCTCTCGTTGACCGAAATCTGTTCAACAGTGGCCTCCGCTTCGGTGATGCGGGAAGCCAGGATAGCGATAATACCCCTTTCCGCGCTAACTTCCAGCTTTACTTCGACGGGGAAGTCGCGGTTGCTGGACGGCGACCAGTTAATCGGCATGCACTTTTCCACATTGCCTCGAATATCCGCCAGGTTTTTGCAGGATTCCCGGTGGATCACCAGGCCTCTTCCGGGGGAGAAGTGGCCGAGAATAGGGTCTCCGGGGATGGGCCGGCAGCAGCGGCCATAGCTGATAATGATCTTCTCCGAAGGGTCGATCATGATCGGCAGGTCATAGCTTTGCGGCGGTGATTCCAATCGCTTGGAAGGTGGTACCATCAGGTTGGCGACCGCGTAGGCTACCCGGTTACCCAGACCGATTTGCTGCAGCACAGCCTCGAAAGACGGCGCTTTCGTCTCTTTTAACAGCCTTTTTATCCAGGACTTTCGGATATCCGCGTAGCTGGCGTCGAAACTCTTCAACGCCCTTCCCAATAGCCTTTTGCCAAGTTCTACGGATTCTTCGTGGTGTTGGTGTTTCAGGAAGTGCCTGATGGCGCTGCGGGCTTTGGCGGTCACCACGAAACCGAGCCAGGTCGGGTTGGGTTGCGCCTGTTTGGCGGTGTGAATCAGGATTCGCTGGCCGCTTTCCAAGGGCTCGGAAAGCGAGGCAATCTGGCCGTTTACTTCGCATGCAACACAGTGATTGCCCACCGCAGTGTGAACGGCGTAGGCAAAATCCACCGCGGTGGCGCCGCTGGGTAGTGAGATGATCTCGCCCTTTGGCGTAAACACGTATACCTCGTCCGGGAACAGGTCGTTTTTCACATGTTCAATAAATTCAAGTGAGTTGCCGGCGTGCTTTTGCAGGTCCAGCAGTTCTTGAATCCAGCGTGCGGTGCGCGGCAGCCCTTTTTCACTCGATTTATACAGCCAATGGGCGGCGATTCCGAAATCCGCCATCGCGTTCATGTCGGCGGTACGTATCTGTACTTCGATGGGTACGCCGTGCATGCCGATTAAAACCGTGTGCAGCGACTGATAGCCGTTGGATTTGGGAATGGCGATATAGTCCTTGAATTCCCCGGCGACCGGTTTAAAGAGATTGTGCATAACGCCGAGCGCGCGATAGCAGTCTTCGACGGATTCCACTACGATCCGAAAGCCGAACACATCCATAATTTCCCGGAACGACTTCTTCTTGCTTTTCATCTTCTGGTAGATGCTCCACAGGTGCTTCTCCCTGCCGAATACCTTGCCTTTGATATCTTCACTTTCCAGTCGGACTTCTACGGCGTCCTTTATCTCCGCCACCAACTCTTTGCGGTGCCCGGTGGCGGCGGTGATGGCTTCGCGAATGCGCCGGTAGCGAAGTGGATAGAGGGCGTTAAAGCCAAGGTCCTCAAACTCGATGCGCATGTCGTTCATGCCGAGGCGCTGCGCCATGGGTGCATAGATTTCCAGGGTTTCGCGCGCGATGCGGCGCCGTTTCTCCGGGCGCAGCACACCCAGCGTGCGCATGTTGTGAAGCCGGTCCGCGAGCTTCACCAGAATAACCCTGATGTCTCGCGACATCGCCAGGGTCATCTTCTGGAAGTTTTCCGCTTGCTGTTCGGCTTTAGACGCAAATTCGATTTCGGTGAGTTTGCTGACGCCGTCGACCAACTCGGCCACCGGTTTGCCAAAGCGTCGGGAAAGTTGCTTCTTGTCGACATGGGTGTCTTCAATGACATCGTGGAGCATGGCAGCCATCATGCTTTCGTGGTCCAGATGCATATCCGCCAGGATGTGGGTGACGGCAACCGGGTGGGAGATATAGGGTTCGCCACTTTGCCGATATTGCCCCTGGTGACACTTATCGGCAAATTCGTAGGCGCGAAGAACTTTCTTTACGTGCGAGGGTTCCAGGTAGGAGGATAATTTGTCGCCCAATGCGTCGATGGCTTGCAATCCGGCTCCCCGCTATTCAGGTTGCGCCTCGATGTTTTGAGGCATTTCCAGGGCGTCGAAGTCTTCCATTGCGAACTCGTCAGGCGCTTCCTGTTCTTCCAGAATCTCCGCGGTTACAAGGCCTTGCTCAATTTCCCGCAATGCCACCAGGGTCGGTTTGTCGTTCCCCACTTCAACCAGCGGCTCTTTGCCGCCAATGGAGAGCTGGCGAGCGCGTTTGGCGCCGACCAGCACCAGTTCAAAGCGATTATCAACGTGATCCAGACAGTCTTCAACAGTAATACGTGCCATTTTAATTCCAGTTTCAAAAATATGATGCGAGAGCCTTTTAAGGATACTACGGGCTTCTCAAGCAAATGGTTTAACAACTATGACCAGGGCCGATTATCTTACCCCGAGAAAAATAACGCGGCATTCGCCGCGTGAAAGCTAATTTTACTAAAAACAGAGGCTTACGACAATAACTCTGACAGCAGTTGGCTATTCCTTTGCTGTTGTCCAACGGTCTTCAATCGCCGGCTGGTGATAATCGCACGCAACTCCTCCACCGCAGTGTCGAAATTGTCGTTGATTACCAGGTAGTCCGCTTCGCCATTGTGGCTGATTTCCAATTGCGCCTGCGCCAGCCGGTGCTGAATTACCTCGGGAGAATCCTTGCCCCTGCCGGCAAGCCTCTGTGAAAGCGCGGCGATAGATGGCGGAAGGATAAAAATGCCAACACAGCCGTCCACAATGCGGCGCACCTGCGCGGCGCCCTGCCAATCAATTTCGAGGATCACATCCATGCCCTTTGCCAACTGCTGATCAACCCAGCGTCGCGATGTGCCGTAATAGTGATTGAATACTTTTGCGTGCTCGAGAAATGCGCTCTCGTCTAAAAGCGCCAGAAAGTCGGCTTCGCTGACAAAATGATAGTCGGAACCTTCTATTTCACCCTCCCGGATCGGGCGTGTGGTGTGGGAAACAGATACGCAAAGGTTATTGCAAGTCTGTAGCAGTTTTGCGACCAGGCTGGTTTTGCCCGCGCCCGAGGGCGCGGAAATGGTGTACAGGGTGCCGGGTGTTTGGGTCATTATTCGCTCGTTGCCTATTCTAGGTTCTGTATTTGTTCTCGTATTTGTTCGATAAGCACTTTTAGTTCGACGGCGGATTGGCTGGTATCGACAGCCAGGGATTTCGATGCCAGGGTATTGGCTTCCCGATTCAATTCCTGAAGCAGGAAATCCAAGCGCCGGCCCATGGGCTCCGGTTGGTCAAGTGTGTGCCTGATTTCACTCACATGGGTATCGAGGCGGTCCAACTCTTCTGCGACGTCGGCTCGCTGGGCGATGTAAGTCAACTCCTGCTCGAGGCGGTCATTGTCCAGGTCTTGGGTGACTTCCTCAAGCCGGGCGACTATTTTATTGCGTTGCGCGTCGATAAGCTGCGGCAGCAGCTTGCGCACGGCGCTGACTTGAACGCCGATTGCGTCGAGCTTGTCAATGATAATGGCCTTGAGCTTCTCGCCCTCCCTTTCTCGCCCTTCGACGAGTTGGTCGAGCGTCGCTTCAAACAGCGCCAACAGGTCTTTCTTCACGGTTTCCATATCGGTTTCAGTTTCTTTTAAAACGCCCGGCCAGCGAAGGATTTCCAGGGGTGATAGGGGCGTACTTTGCGGCAGCAGATCGGCTACGCGTGCGGCGGCGTCAATGGTCTTTTTTGCCAGGTCCAGATCAATATCGATGGCTCCCTCCGCATCAGATAGCGTAAGTTGCAGGCTGATATCCAGTTTGCCGCGGCTGAGCTTTTTTCTTATCAGATCTCGCAACGCCATTTCCATATCTCTGGTTGCTTCCGGCAGACGAAATCCGGTTTCCAAAAAGCGGTGATTGACTGAGCGTATTTCCCATGTGGCGGAACCCCAATCCGGTTGCAGGATCTTTCGGGCAAAGGCGGTCATGCTATGTGGCATAGAAATCCCAACTGATTGTCGAAAAGGTCAGCAATCTTAACATGGCTGTTCGCAAGCAAATAAATTTCCAGTGTAGAATAGCGTTCTTTTTGAGCAGCGCCTGCTGCTTGATTTGTAATCTCTTGATTAAGGAATCGCGATGAGTAGACCCAGTGGCCGCCGGCCCGAGCAGCTTCGCTTGGTGAGGATTACCCGCAACTATAACAAGCACGCTGAGGGCTCTGTACTGGTTGAGTTTGGCGACACCAGGGTCATATGCACGGCCTCTGTCGAATCCGGCGTGCCCAGGTTCCTAAGGGGTTCCGGCCAGGGGTGGGTGACCGCGGAGTACGGCATGCTGCCGCGCTCCACCGACAAGCGGA
>JANQKW010000200.1 GCA_028280905.1 Porticoccaceae bacterium | reverse complement strand
TTCCGCTACCAGGGGCAGACCATGGGCACCACTTTTCATATCACCGTGGTCCCCAACGGCGGCCGTTCCTTACCCGCCGAAATGACGCAGCTGATAGAGGGGGAGCTGGCGCGCATCAACAGTCTGATGAGTACCTATCTGGAAGATTCCGAACTCAGCCTGTTCAACCGGCAGCAGGTCGACATTCCCTATTCGGTTTCCGGTGACTTTTGCCAGCTGCTGTTGCTTTCCAGGGAGGTCTATACGCTGAGCGGCGGTGCGTTTAACCCGGCGGTGGGCCCGCTGGTAAATCTCTGGGGTTTTGGGCCCGACGTTAACGGTGGCGAGCAGGTTCCTGAGCCGGATCAAATTCAGCGTTTGCTCGAGGAGATTAACTTTCTGTCCCTATCGGCGGACTGCGACACCCAAGGTGATGGCGGAAGCCTTACCAAGCGGCAGCCGATTAGCCTCGATTTTTCCGCGGTCGCCAAAGGCTACGCCGCCGACCGGGTGGGCCGGTTGATTGCCGAGCGGGGTTACACCAATTACCTGGTGGAGATCGGCGGCGAGCTGGCGTTATCCGGCTTGAAAAGCTCTGGACAACCCTGGCGCATCGCCGTCGAAAAGCCCACGCTGGCCCAAGGCGGCGTACAGCTGATTGCAACCCTGACCAATGTGGGCGTCGCTACCTCCGGGGATTACCGCAACTACTTCGAGAGGGACGGCGTACGCTACTCGCACACGATTGATCCCAGAACCGGGTGGCCGGTCACCCACAACCTGGCGTCGGTGACCGTGGTCGCCGAAAATGCCGCCAAAGCCGACGCCTTGGCAACTGCCTTTATGGTGCTGGGCTTTGATGCCTCCCTGGCGCTGGCCGAGCGGGAGAACCTTGCTGCCTATTTTATTGTCAAACAGGGAGACGGATTTGCGGAGCAGGCAAGCAGCGGGTTTTTGGACTATATTGCCAAGGGAGAAGAAGGTTAATGTTAGAGTTGCTGTTAGCATTTTTCATCGTGTTGTTGATTGTCGCGGGCATGTCGATAGGTGTGCTGATGGGTCGCAAACCGATGAAGGGCTCCTGCGGGGGGGTGGGGCCGGCGCTGGGCGAAGAGGACTATACCTGCGACCTTTGCGGGGGTGATCCGGATAAATGTGACGAGTTGGAAGACAAATCCAAACAGCAGAAGACCAACGCGGCTTATGAGGTTAAGTGAAGGGCTGTTGACAGATTAACTTGCCCCCTGTTTTTATCCTTTTGATCTTTATTCTTTTCGATGCCGATGCGCCCGGAATTGTGAAAGGGTTTCGGGACTCGCCGTAAATACATCCCTGTAGGCTCCGCACCGGCATCCCTGCCGGTGAGGGTCCCGAAACCCTTTCACAACCCCGGCCTTTGCATACACCGTTGTGCTACTAAAAGAGAAAAAATACTTTTGTTAAGAAGACGTCGGTTAGCCTGAAGAATTGACGGTGGGGATAGCTTTTAGGGACCGTCACCCGCAGGGAAGCGGGTGTCGAGCTTACAGGGAAGTATTTACAGCGTGTCCCTAAAAGCTATCCCCACTGGCGATTCGCCGCCGCCTTATGATCGTGGTAACAAACCCTTTCCCAATCACGGCCGCTCAGGCCCGGAAAAATAGAAAAATATAAGATTAGTCCAGCAACCCTTCGTCGACTTTCAGCACCGAGTGAATCACATGGTCATACTCAAAGTACACCGTGAACTTCTCGTATTCCCAGGATGAAATGGGCGGTTCTCCTACGGCGTGTTCGCGGCTGAGGGGTTCGCCATATTTTGCTTCGACGCTCGCTTTGGAAGTTCCCTTTGTGGGGCGCTCCACGCCTTGGTTGTAGGCAGCCTGCTGTCCCACCGGAACAACAATCTGCTCAGCCTGGGCAGTCATCGCAGCTACTGTGCAGACCAGGGTCGCTAAGACTGTTCTTATCATAATTTTTCCTTGTTAAATCATGTCGCCAGACGTATACATACCGCATTTTTCTACCTGTAGGCCATTAAATCAAGTAATTGTGGCCGATTTTGCTAAAAAGCTTGGCTGTGTTCACATTTAGCAGCGCACGCACATTTGACTTGTATGCCTTGCAGTATTTGGTTTTAATCCGCGCATGTCTAATAACTTTCCTTTATTTGTCGGGCTGCGTTATCTGCGCAGCAGGCGCAGCAACAGTTTCGCCTCACTAGTTTCCCTGTTTTCCTTCGGCGCTATGGCACTGGGAGTGATCGCGCTGATTACGGTGCTCTCGGTAATGAACGGTTTTAACCAGGAAATCCGGCAGCGTATTCTCAACGTGATACCCCACGGCCTGGTGGAATTCGACGCTAACGAGGTGGATTGGCAAGCCGTGTCGGAGCAACTCGCGGCGCATCCCGAGGTTATCGCGGTGGCGCCAGTGGTTGACGGGTACGGATTGTTATCGGTAGGCGAAAACAGCAGGGGGGTTTCGGTGCAGGGGATAGCGCCGGCGCTGGAGGGCGCCATAACCGGCATTGATCGGCATATGCTGCTGGGCGAACTGGCGGATTTGCGGCCCGGGGAATTTGGCATTGTGCTGGGCAATCTGTTGGCCCGTTCACTCGGGGTAGTTCGCGGCAGTGAAGTGATGTTGTCGCTGCCCAGTTTAAACGTTACCCCAGCCGGGGTGTTCCCGCGCTTTAAGCGGTTTCGGGTAGTGGGGGTGTTCCAGGTGGGCGCGCAGGTGGATGACGGCATGGCGTTTATCCACTATCGCGACGCCCAGAAGATCTACCGCACCGGCAACGGGGTGGAGGGGTTGCGGTTCCGGGTGCACGAACCCTTGTCGCTGGCCGCTGCGCTGCCCGGCATTGTCGACGGCTTGCCGGATAACCTGAAGCTGGTCAGTTGGGACAAGCAACTGGGCAATCTTTTTCAGGCGATCAGAACGGAGAAAGTTGTGGTGGCTCTGTTGCTGTCGGCGATAATAGCAGTGGCGGCGTTTAATATCATCGCCAGCCTGGTGTTGCTGGTCACGGACAAACGCAAGGATATCGCCGTGTTGAAAACCCAAGGTGCCGACGCGCCGGCTATTTTCAGAATTTTTTTGGTTCAGGGAAGCGCCATAGGCGTCGCGGGGGTGTTGGTTGGCGTATTACTGGGATGCCTGCTGGCCTGGTTTATCGGAGACATAGTGTTGGCGCTGGAGGAATTGCTGGGGTTCTATGTGTTTGATCCGAATGTCTATTTTATTAGCAAAATGCCCTCGCAGATTATGTGGCAGGACGTTGTTGCCATCTCCGTGTTGGGCCTGGTGCTGAGCGTCCTGGCGACGCTCTATCCGGCGTTTCGCGCCGGCCAGGTGCTGCCCGCGGAGGCGTTGCGCTATGACCGCTGAGCGTGAGGTGTTGACCTGCACCCGGCTCAGCAAGCACTACCAACAGGCAGATGAGCCACTTATCGTGTTGCAGGATGTCAATTTTTCCGTTGGCAAGGGGGAGCGGGTCAGTATTGTGGGTGCCTCCGGGTCGGGCAAAACCACCCTGCTGAATATGCTAGGCGGGCTGGATGATCCCAGTGCCGGAACCGTCGCCGTATCTGGCAGCGAGTTGGGACCGATGAATGAATCGCAGCGGGCCCGCTGGCGCAATCGCCACTTGGGGTTTGTCTATCAGTTCCACCACCTGCTGGATGAGTTCAGCGCCGCCGAGAATGTCGCCATGCCGCTGCTGATCAGCGGTATACCCCGCAAACAGGCGCTCGACAGGGCGACTGAATTGTTATCCGCCGTGGGCCTGGAAAAGCGTAGCGGCCATAGGCCCAATCAACTCTCCGGCGGTGAGCGGCAGCGGGTGGCCATTGCCAGGGCGCTGGTGAACAAGCCGTCGGCGGTATTGATGGATGAGCCCACCGGCAACCTGGATCCGCACACCGCGGAGACAGTGTTGAACCTGCTGGACGAGTTGAATGAGGCATTCCATATCAGTTTTATCGTGGTCACCCACGACGACCGGGTGGCGTCCCGCATGGACCGCGTTATGCGGTTATCCGACGGCAGGCTTGACCTGCAGATGGCGGAACCCGGCCAATGAAACCGTTTGTCACCCTGGTAGGCTACCGCCACTTCTCCAGCGGTAGCGGCAATCGCCTCACCTCGTTTATCTCCGGTCTGGCGATCACCGGCCTGGTGCTGGGGATTACCCTGCTGGTAGTGGTGGTATCGGTGATGAACGGCTTCGACCGTGAAATGGAGGCGCGGATACTCTCGGCAATACCGCATATCCGCCTGCTGAGTCAGGACCCGGAAGCGGACTGGCGGGAGGTGGAGGCAACTATCCGGCGGCACGATCAAGTGCAAGTGGTTGCCGCCTTTAACAAGGCGCAGGGGATGCTAACGGTGCGCGGCGAGGCCTATCCGGTCATTGTGGAGGGGCAGCGCCTGGCCGAGGTGGGGAATGCCTTTGCCGCGGGGTTTATCCCGCAGGGCCAACGGGAGAATCGTGGGCTTTTTATCACCTCCGGCATTGCCGGCAAACTCGGGGTTGAGGCGGGCGATCGCGTAACCCTGCTACTGGCGCCGGAGGGCTCGTTCGGTTTCCATCGCGCGCCAAGGGCCAGGACCTTTGAGGTAGCCGGTGTGTTCAGTACCCACACCGAACTGGACCACAGTCTTGTGGTGGGTGACTTGGAGCTGGTGGCCGACGCCATCGGACTGAACAACCCCGTGCAGGGGCTGCAACTGAAAATAGCCGATATTTTCGCTGCCAGAAGCACCGGTTATGAACTGCTGCGGATGCTGCCGATGGGCTTTAGCTTTACTGATTGGCTGCAAAGTCACGGCAATCTTTACCACGCGATAAAAATGTCCCGCAATCTGGTGTCGCTGCTGGTGTTTTTGATTATCGCCATTGCGGTGTTCAATGTGGTCTCGATGCTGGTGATGACGGTACTGGACAAGCGCGCCGCTATTGCCATCCTTAAGACGCTGGGTGCCACGCGCCTGGAAGTTCTGGGCATCGTCATTACCCAGGGTGCGCTGATCGGCATTATAGGCACTGGGGTGGGATTGTTGTTAGGTGCGGTTGTCGCGTTGAATGCGACGGAAATCGCGGGCTGGTTGGAAACCGTGTTGGGTCGGCAGTTTTTCGATACGGAAGTCTATCCTATCGACTATTTGCCTGTGCAATTGGTTTGGAGTGATCTGCTGTGGATAGGATCGATCGGTATCGCGTTAAACCTGATAGCAACGCTTTACCCCGCCTGGAATGCCGCTAATACGCAGCCGGCGGAAGTGTTGCGTTACGAGTGATGCGATGCTGAAAATTAGGTCGGTGCCAGCATCCCGTCCCGCCAGGGGAGGTTTATCCGTGACCGGCCGTTAAGTTTGCAAAATTGCCGGCGCTGCGTAACTCGCTGTCGCTCAAACACGTCCTCGCGACTACCCCGACAATTTTGCAAACTTAGAGCGACGGCCTGATTGGTCCCGCACAAACCTCCCCTGTCGGGACTCAGGGCGTCACAAGTAGCACCTGCCTGAGCGGGCGTCTGGGAACTATGTTTGAGACCCTCGTCGACAGGGCAGAAATCGTTCCAGACGATTTTCTGCATTCGCCTCAGGGCGCCTACTTTTGGTCCTCCATTCTTGGAGGTCAGATGTCGACGCGGAGCTTATGACCTCCAGGGACGGAGGAAATGTCGCGAATTGCCGGGAGCAATTGCGACCAGGGAGGTATTCACAGC
>JANQKW010000128.1 GCA_028280905.1 Porticoccaceae bacterium | reverse complement strand
CCAGGTCATCGATATTTACGCCGCTCCAGTCATGTATACGCGCCCAGGTAAAGTTTGCGATATCGGCAATCGAATAGTCGTCAACTAGGAATTCACGGTCTTCTAGGCGACTGTTGAGCACCTCCAATAACCGATGGCTTTCATTTTGGTAGCGCTTGATCGCGTATTCAATACGCTGCTCGGCATAGCGGTGAAAAACATTGGCCTGCCCCATCATCGGGCCCAGGCCGCCCATTTGGAACATCAGCCACTGCGTAACCTCGGATCTACGCTTGGCGTCCTCGGGAAGCAGTTGACCGCTGTGTTCGGCCAGGTAGAGCAGTATCGCGCCCGACTCGAACACCACGAAATCATCATTGTCACGGTCGATAATCACCGGGATCCTCCCGTTGGGGTTGAGCTTGAGAAACGCGGGCTGTTTTTGTTCGAGCTTGCCCAGGTCGATGCGGCGCGCCCGGTAGGGCAACTGCAGTTCCTCAAGGGCTATGGATATTTTGTGGCCGTTGGGGGTGGCGGCCGTAAGTAGTTCAATCATCGGATTTATCTCCTTTACGTTGCTTTGCTCACTATCCATTCAGATGGCGGTCGAGCGTGGATTTGATTGCGCCGCGGGACTGGACACCGGTCAGGGTTTCTACCGGTTTGCCGTCTTTGAACAGCATCAATGTCGGAATTGATCGAATGCCATACGCTGATATGGCTTCCGGGTTTTGGTCCGCATCGAGCTTTTTAACAACGACCTGATCGCCATATTCATCGGCGAGTTGGTCCAAGATCGGCGCAATGGCCCGGCAGGGGCCGCACCAATCGGCCCAGAAATCCACCAGAACCGGTTTATCCGCCTGGACTACGTCGGTTAAAAATCTGGCGTCGTTGGTGGCTTGGGGTGTGTGGTGACTCATGGTTCTATCCTCTCTAGGTTTTTACTTGGTTACTGTCATGCGAATCTAATAATCGCGTTAAAATATATGACCGGTCGTCTTGTTTTTGCTCGATTAAAAACGGAGCTCTGCTCCGTATCAACAATGTCCAGCTGTTAAAGCCGACCGTTAATTATCCCGTCAAGCGTTGTATACCGCCGGCAGCATTGCCAGGAAAGCGTCGAGTGGCGCGCGGCTTTTCGATGCTTTCATGCGGATCAAAGCGCCTTCCCAGGCGTTGAACAGGAATTCCGACATGGCTTTGGTATCCGTCTGCTTGTCGATACCACCCTGCTGTTGCGCCTGTGTTAAAACCTTGTCTATCAGCGATGTGGTGTTGCCGAGCGCCTTGTTTGTGGTAACGCGAATAGCCTCGCAGTTGCTCGCCATCTCCTGACACATATTGCCGAGAAAACAACCCACCTTAAACTCTTCCGCACAGGCGCTTTCGGCATTTGCCAGAAAAAACCGCTGTAGCCTTTCCAGCGGCGGTACCTGCTGATCTCCCAGCAGGGCTAGGGAATCCCGATAACTGTCCGCGGCAACCTTTTCAATCGCCTCGACGGCAAACGCCTCCTTGCTGTCGAAATAGTTGTAAAAAGACCCCTTGGGGACCCCGGCCGCGTCAACGATATCCTTTACGCTGGTGCCGTTGTAACCCTTGGCTTTCATTACCTCCAGGCCGCGGCACAGCAGGAAGTCTTTTTTTGCCTCGCCTTTGCTCATGGCGAAATAATATGACCGGTCGTCTTAAAAGTCAAGTGTTAGTTTTGAGAGACGCAAGATGAGAGATGGGAGACGGGTGGTGCTGTGCTAGTGCTTTGCCGCGGTGATATCCAGCACCATAGCGTCAGCGGTGTTCTGTTCCAGCCCTACCATTTCGTCGTAGGCGCTGCGATGGTGGAGTTCGGCGGTACGATAGTTAACGCGTTTCAACAGTTCCTTCATTTCAGAAAGGCAATGCGCCTTCAACGGTTTCCCGTGATCATCGGCAATGGTGTGTTCCGCGCCGTCAAAATAAACCGTTGCTATGTAGATGCCGCCTTCCAGGGAATGAATTTTGATTTTATCGATGGGCTCGCGTGCTTTAAGCTGGTTGATGGATAGATGACTCATGGTTTATTACTCCCGCCACCGCGTGGCACGGCTAATCTGATGTCAAAGGAATACGCCGCCCCGCGCGGCCCGGATTACTTTGTCTCTGTTTAGTGTAGTCCATATGGCTCTCCGCCAGCGTGGGCAGCTGGAAGTTTGTCGCAACTATGCTATAGATAGGGGCGGCGGTGCAGTAAGCGCTGCATCTCTTTCACCGCCGGGCTAATTATAAAAAGACAAGGAGATTACTATGGAAAAGTGGCATGTCGTTCTGTTGTTATTGTTGGGGTTCGGGCTGTTGGCGCTGTCGGTTTATCTGCGCGCGCATTTCGGCGAGAGATATGAGTTGAGGACCATTGACCTGGTTTTGATTATTCTGCCGCTGTTGTTTGTACTGCTGGTCAGTGGAAAATTGAAAGTGCTGGACGCTTTCGGTATCAAGGCGGATTTTTCAGAATTATTTGCCGATGCCGCAGGCGCTGCCATCGAGCGGCAAATCGATATCAAGAGTGCCCCGGACGTAGACGAAGTCGTCAATATGCTGGAGATGGCTTCCAAGAGCGGGGTAGGTGAAATACCGGCGCTTGTGGAGAGGAAAACCGAGGCGCTGGTGTTCCGCCTTGGCCACGGGGGTTATTACGGCCCAGCCATTAAAAAGTATTTCGATGCGTTGTACGCGAGTTCCTACCTGCAGTACCTGATTCTGAAAGACGAAAACGGCAAGCTGTTCGGCATCTATAACGCGCTGGATCTGGCTGTTTACTTCCGCACCAACAGTGATTCCGCCTACCGTGCGTTTGCCGATTGGCTAAACCGTGCGGATACCGATTCGCGAGGCCAGCTACGCGCATTGCCCGGCTTTATAGGGGCAGATCAATCCGTGGAACGTGAAATGAGCAAGCGGGACGTGTTAGCGCAAATGGATAGCTTGCGTGTCGACAGCTTGCCAGTGGTTGATAGCGATGGCATTTTCGTCGGCACAGTAGAGCGTTCGCAACTGACTGCCAGCCTTATCCTGGATGTGGTTAACCGTTTGGACGGGGACTTAGTGGCAGCGGAAAAACCATAAAACGTCGACGTAAATGGTATTGGCTTGCATTTGGTCCGGTATCTTCTGTAGTAGGTTCCGATAAGAGCTTAGAAGCAGGTTCTTGCTAATAAGAGACGTTTTTTTTCTTGGGCTGGTGCCACATTTCCGCGGCCATCTGAAGACAGTGTTTGAGACGCGCTGTGAATACATCCCTGTAAGCTCCGCACCGGCTTCCCTGCCGGTGAGGGTCTCAAACACTGTCTTCAGACGGCCGCTTACGGTGGTGCGTAAACTGAGAGGGTTAGCTACAGAAAAACTCGGCAAATAGTCATGCGTGAAGCTGTTGGCACCTGCATTAGCGGGTGTCTAGGAACGTCTTTTGAGACCCTCGTCGACAGGGATGTCGACGCGGAGCTTACAGGGATGTATTCACAGCGAGTCTCAAAAGACGTTC
>JANQKW010000056.1 GCA_028280905.1 Porticoccaceae bacterium | reverse complement strand
TCAAGGTGATAATGATGGATGCAGCGTTGTTGTGGTGTTTCGCCACAAGGCGCAGCCCGCCGCGAATGGTGGTTCCCTTTGCCAGGGCTGCAACGCGGTGGCGGGACACCACAGCAACGCCCTTCGGGTTGGCCTGTCAGCGCCCATGGACGGCGTTGCGCCTCTCGGCAAGGGGGGGGCCATTCCCGGCGAGACGCGCCTTGCCATGACCGCTGACACGCCAACTGCATCCGTCATTATCACCTTGAAGGCGTACTAGTAACCCATACAGTATTTGTCCGCGGTCTGGTCGGCCATAGCGACGCTGGCCACGCCGGTTTCCAATCGGCCGTTCTTGAACAGATCCAACCAGCGGTAACCGGGCGGTTCCTCGGTGATGCTGAAATCCTTGCTGCCGCTGGCGAATTGAAAGCAGGTGGAGGGCGACGTATAGACATCGATACCTTGCCAGTGACCATGGAACACCTGGTGGACGTGACCGGAAAAAATCGCTTTTACATTGCCATAGCTGGCGGCGACTTCGGCCAGTTGATCGGCATTGACTATGCGCTGCTTGTCGATCCAGCGACTGCCGATTTTGGTTGCCGGATGATGGGTGAAAATGACCACATGCCTGCCGCTCGCCTCTTCCAGATAATAGGCCAGATCGCGCAGCTCCTGCTGGCTGAGTTCACCGTACACCTGATTGTAAACACCGGTTTTGAGAAGGATCAGCGTCCAATCGCCTATATCAATTCGACTGCGGAACGGCACTGCCTTGAGGTTGCGTTGCATCACGTCAATATCGTCGTGGTTGCCGGGCAGCCAGGCATAGGGCACCCGTTTGTCACCCAATAGTTGGGCGAACAATCGATAGGATTGTGCATGGGCATCACAGGAGATATCACCTGTCGCAACGACCAGGTCCAATACAGGATTTTCGGCAACCACCTGGCACACCGCTTGTTCAAGACTTTTGTAGGTGTTGATTCCGGCTTGAATATAGTTTCTATCCGCTCCCAGATGGGGATCCGAGAGCTGTACCAACCTGATCCTGTCGCTGGTGTGTTTCAAATGATGAACGCCCGGCTGTGTATGCATCCTGTCTCCAGTATCTAATGCCCCAATTCGTCTACAGCTTCCAGCGGGTTGTATTGATACCTTCCGCTAGCCAGGAGCCAACTCGAATACCTTTTCGGTACTGTGCCCCTGCTCGAAGCAATGGGATAGCCATTCCCCCAAAAAGTGATTCCATTGAGCCTTCTCATCCCGCTGATGCATCCGTGGATTCGGGTAATCACATTTTGGAACCGGCTTCCTATAGCCTTCAAAGCTGACCACCTCGGCGGACTTGGCGTCGTGATACAAACGAACCTTGAGCACCGGAGAGGAGAACCATGTCTTTTTTCCAGCTTCGCTTGGGTGCTCGGTCACGTCAATCAGCGTTGTGTAGCGGGTGCGTTCCTGAACCTTGAACTCAAGTATCCTTATGCCGTCACTACCCAGAGCAATTTTGCGATTTTCACTACTTTGAAAATCGGGAAAAAGCCTGATTAACCGCACATAGTTTGCATCGCATTCAGCCATGTACCGCCTGAGGTCTACTTTATATCTTTTTCTTGCTGTCATTGTCTGATGAACTCATCACAAATACGTATTTTTCGGCTATTTTTGGCCCTATTTCCACGAAATTGTCTACCTGTGCACTAATCTTGGCTAATCCCTCTCACAGCGTTTTTGCAACCACAACAATGCTATCATTGCGGCCGCGTTATTAAAACGACCGGCTGCAAAAGCTTTGAACGCGTCCTCTTCACTAAGGATATGCAAAAATATGTCTTCCTGCTCACTGCCGAGGCCAAAACGGCCGCCCGCCTCGGACAAATCGGTTACACCGTAGAAAAGGTGTAGCCTTTCGTCGCAGCCCCCCGGGCTCACCAGGTAGTCACAGATGAGTTCCAGCTCGCAGGACTCAATTCCCGCCTCTTCCAACAGCTCCCTTCGCGCCACCTGCTCGGGGGTTTCGCCAGGTTCCACCATGCCGGCCACCAATTCAAACAACCAGGGGGTTTCCGGCTCCCTCAGCGCGCCAACCCGAAATTGTTCCACCATGCCGACCAGGCGATTGATAGGGTCGTGCAGCAGCACACCCACGGCATCGCCGCGAATAAACAACTCTCTTTTGAAGGGTTTGGTCCAACCCCCCGCAAAAGTGCGGTGCCGCAAAGTCACTTCTTCCATTCGGAAAAAACCCCGGAAGACTTGCTTGCGTTCCAACACCTCAACGTCCTGGTGTGAAAATGTCATACTGGTTACATCCCTAATTAATCATGGCTTAACTCTAGCACAGCGGAACCGGGGAAAAACGTTTAAACAGTTAACAAAAAGGTCAGTTTAAGGCAATGTACTTACTTCAGTTAGGTGGCGAATTAGCTGAGGGTAAACCTTTGGAGACACGCGGTGAATACATCCCTGTACGCTCGACACCCGCATCTGACCTCCAGGGATGGAGGAAATGCAGTAAATTGTCGGGAACAATTTCTGGCCTGCGGGTGACGGTCCCCAAAGGTTTACCCACAGCCAATTCTTCAAGCGCACCGCTGTACTATTTATGAAAGAACCTCTATTTAACATTCCTTAAGTAAGACTTAAGACCGGGATTGGGAAAGGGTTTCGGGACCCTCACCGACAGGGATGTCGGTGCGGAGCCTACAGGGATGTATTTACGGCGAGTCCCGAAACCCTTTCCCAATTGCGGTCGCCTCGGCCTTGAAAAGAACGGCAAATTTATTCTGCATCCCGGATCAAGTCCGGGATGGCCATTTCAGGACTTTGCCCTAAAATGGCCACTTACATTCTTTTACGCCTTAAAATGCAACAGCCTCTGCGAAGTTTGCTAGAATGCCGCGTCAACGAAACGGAGTCGGATTAAGCATGCAATTAAGAAGACGAATAACCCATTTACTTTTTTGGTCGGTTGTGTCAACCAATGTAGCTGCTGACACTCTGTCGGATATCTACACGCTGGCGCTGCAGAATGATGCGCAGTTAAGAGCCGCTCGAGCCGCCTATTTAGCCGACAGTGAGACCAAGAATATTGCACGCGGCGCACTGTTGCCGAATATCGTTGCCAATGGTGAATACACCTCTAGGGAAACTGAAGGCTCGCGACAGTTCACAATAGGTGGCCTTGTAGGTGGTCAGGACGGAACCGATGAAACGGATACCGAGGACTATGGCGTAACACTGAGCCAAGCCATTTTCGACCTGCCCGCCTGGTTTGAATTTCGCAGCGGCCAGCAGATTGGCAAACAAGCTGAGAGCGAATTCGGCGCGGCGCGTCAGGAGCAGATCACCCGCGTGGCCACTGCCTACTTTGACGTGTTGCGCGCCAATGAAAATCTGGAAACCGCCGTTGCCGAGCAAAAGGCTATTGAACGGCAACTGCAACAGACCCGGGAGCGCTTTGAAGTGGGGCTGCTCCCCATTACCGATGTCCACGAGGCGCAATCGGTTTTCGATAACGCCAGGGTCAATACCCTAGAAGCGCAAAGCGCGCTGGATATCGCCTTTGAGTCGCTGCAAGTCCTGACCGGCCAACACCATCAGCAACTGGCGGGACTGAAGGCAAACTTTCCGATCAGCGACCCGCAGCCCAGTACCGCCCAGGAGTGGGTGGATTTTTCCCTGACCA
>JANQKW010000413.1 GCA_028280905.1 Porticoccaceae bacterium | reverse complement strand
ATTTGCTCCTGCAATATCGGCATTTCCGCCATCCTTGGCGGTCAAGCCGGCGTCGAGCTTACAGGGAGGTATTCACAGCGTGTTCCGAAACCCTTACCCGATCACAACCGCCGCTGACCCGGAAAAGTAGGACTAAATTATTCCGGACAGCAGCGTCTCCAAATGACAACCCCGTTCTTCGACAGCCTACTAATGAACAACAATCCTGGAGGCGATCTTGTTCAGAGAAAAATTTAGCGACAGCATGTCTACCAGGCAGGGCCATTGGTTGAGCCGATCTGACCAGTCCTGATCATCGGCGCTATTAAAGAAGCGCAGGAAGGGTGCGCTGGAGAAAACATCCTCCTGCTGTTCCAGGTGATCGACAATCAGGTGGATAGCCTCATCCAGTTGATTGGCAAAGGGCTCGCCAATCAGGTGGTGGATGATCAGATTCGAGCGGGTCATGTCCATTGGCATCAGGGTGCTACCGTAACGGGACACAAAGCGGTCATTAATTTCCTCGATAAACCGATGCGCCAGATAAGCTTCAACCATAATGGCGTTGAGCCCCTCGTGCCCATTCAACAGCTCGGGCGGTTGAACAAAGAACTCCTGGGTGATGGCCAGTATCGGCTCCAAGTAGTCACCTAAGCCGGCTTCATCGGCAATCGCTTCCACGGCCTCCATGAATTCCGGGACGTGATCGACATAGCGAAGAATAAAATTCAACAGTACCGGGACGATATGCTGCGGTGGTAATTCAATCGAGTGGTGTAACTGGTTTGCTTTCAGAGCCAATTGACTCGCCAGCTCGCCGGTTGCTTTCTCGTGAAGCTTGGCTGACGATATGGCCAGACGGATAGTAACTGTGTCCATACATGAAAACTAGTCAATGACCAGCAAAAGGCAAAGAACATCTGTTTATATAAAAGGATGTTATTCAAAGCAAAGCGCATCAGCCAGCGATACCACTCCGAGCCGGTTTTAGCTGTCCGAGGCCAGCCAGTTTTTGGAACGATCGATATAGAAAAACATTGCGGTCATCAGTAGACTGCGCGTCAACAAAAACATCAAATAGGCAAACCACAAACCGTGGTTGCCCCAGTGCCGGGTAAGATACCAGCAGGGTAGGAATACTCCCAGGGTGGCGAACGCCATGGTGTTTTGCATCGCTCGCGTTTTGTTGCCGCCGATAAATATCCCGTCGGCCATAAAGCACAATAGCCCTGCCATTGGCAGTGCCACCAACCAGTGCCAATAGGTGAGCGCATTGTTGAACACCTGTGTTAAGTCGGTGAAAACGCCGATAATCTGCTCGGGATATAGCCAATACAACAGCGTTGCCACGCCGGATATCGCTGCGCCCCAGAGGGTTACCAGGATGCAAACAGCGTAAAACTGGTTGCGATTTTTGGCGCCGATCGCGTGGCCGGCGAGGGTTTCTGCTGCGTGGGCGAAACCGTCCTGGGTAAACGCCACCGCTAGTAGCAGTTGCATAAGGATGGCATTTGCAGCCAGGATATCATCGCCGAACCTGGCCCCCTGAGCGGTAAAAAACGTCATGCTGAATAACAAGAAAGCGGTGCGAACGAAAAGGTGCCGGTTAACGGTAAAGAATGAACGGTATTTTTCCGCCACCAGTAACGCGCTGTAGTTAGGGGTGCCCGGCAGCTTTTTAAGTTGCCGGCGCGTCAGCATCAGGGCGGCGCCCAACCCGATCCACTCGGCGGAAAATGATGCCCAGGCTGCGCCCTCACTGTTGAGGCCAAGGCCCAAGATAAATACGAAATCGAGGGCAATGTTGACCAGATTGACAATCAACATTATCGCCAGGGCATCCCTGGCGCGCTGAATTCCCAGCAGCCAGCCGAGCGTCGCGTAGGTGCATAGCGTTGCGGGTGCGGAAAAAATCCTTATTTGGCAGTAGGCCATGGCTAGCTGAGACGCTTGCTCGGAGGGTTTTATTAATTGAATAGCCAGTAAAACCAGTGGTTTCTGTGCGACGATGAGCAGTATGCCAAGCAGCAGCGCCAACAGCAGCGACTGAAACAGGTATTCCCGACAAGCTTGCCAGTCGCGGCGTCCCCAGGCCTGCGCCGTCAAACCCGTATTGCCCATTCGCAGGAAAGCGAACAGCCAATAGATCATGGTCATGACAGTGCTCCCGGCGGCTACGGCGGCCAGAAAGCGGAGGTGTTCCAGGTGCCCGAGGATAGCGGTATCCACTATTCCGAGCAACGGGACGCTGAGGCTGGCGGCCGTCATTGGAAGGGCTATCGAGAAGACCTTCTTGTGTATTTTAGCAGCGAATTTAAACGCTTGGTTTCGAAATAAATACAACAAATATCGCCATATACGTTAATTTTTGATAGAGGATAATACCGGGTTTTTGCTATACTCCCGCGGCATTTTGTCGCACTTGACCTGATACAGGGTAGGTCGGGATTGCATAAAAACTAATTATATTTGGAGAAAGGGCGATGTTGAGAAGAGAGGGTAAGCTTCTCGTGCTTGTGCTTTCCAGCGCGTTGTTGTCGGTTGTCGGTACCGTGAGCGCGGAGGAATCTCAGCGTTGGGCTGTGAATATGCCCAAAGGTGTAACGCCGGTCAGTCAGCAGATTTACGACATCCACATGATCATCTTCTGGATCTGCGTGGTGATCGGCATCGGGGTGTTCGGTGTGATGTTTTACAGCATGTTTGCGCACCGGAAGTCACGGGGTGCGGTTGCCGCAAATTTCCACGAAAACACTAAAGCCGAGGTCATCTGGACGGTGATCCCCTTTCTGCTACTGGCGGTAATGGCCTATCCCGCAACCAGAACCATACTCAATGTCTACGATACCGCGGATGCGGAGTTGGATATCAAAATCACCGGATATCAGTGGAAATGGCAGTATGAGTACCTCGGTGAAGGCGTTGAGTTTATGAGTGTGCTGTCCACGCCCGAGGACCAGATTTACAACCGAGAGGAAAAAGGGCAGTACTACCTCCAGGAAGTTTCCCAACCGCTTGTCATCCCGGTTAATACCAAAGTCCGCTTTCTGGTGACCGCCAACGACGTTATCCACGCGTGGTGGGTGCCTGATTTCGGCGTGAAGAAAGACGCCATACCTGGGTTTATCAATGAAACCTGGGCCTATGTTGAAAAAACCGGTGTTTACCGGGGCGAGTGCGCGGAACTCTGTGGCAAGGACCACGCCTTTATGCCGGTTGTTGTCAATGTCGTAGAAAAAGAAGAATACAATAGCTGGATTGGGGAGAAAAAGGCCGAGGCTGCCGCATTGCGGGAGCTGACGGAAAAAAGCTTTAGCTTTGAGGAATTGATGGCGCAGGGAGAAACTGTTTACAACAGCAGTTGTGCGGCCTGCCATATGGCGAACGGGGAAGGTATTCCCGGCGTATTCCCGGGGCTGAAAGGCAGTCCGGTGGCGCTGGGCCCCATGGAGGGCCACCTGGAATCCGTGGTGAACGGTGTTCCGGGAACGGCCATGCAGGCGTTTGGCGGGCAGTTGTCGGAGGTTGACTTGGCGGCCGTCATTACCTATGAGCGCAATGCCTGGG
>JANQKW010000399.1 GCA_028280905.1 Porticoccaceae bacterium | reverse complement strand
CCCAGGCCCAAACCGCGGCGGAGCCTGTGGGGCTTGGGGCTCACTTGATGGAACTCTTCGAATATTAGGTTGAGTTCCTCTTCCGGAATTCCGATGCCTGAATCTTCCACGGTGATATTTAGCCGGTCATTTTGGCGCCGGCACGCCAACGCCACATAACCGCTTTCCGTGTAGCGAATCGCGTTAGAAATGAGGTTGCGCAATAGCTGTGCCAGAAGATCCGGGTCGGTTAGCGCAATATCGGCTTCGTCCGCGTCGATCTTCATAGCCAGGTGCTGTTGGCTGGCCTCTTCTTTGAACTCTTCCAATAAACGCTCCAACAGCGGTTGAACCAGAACATCCTGAATCATCAATTCCACTTTTCCCGATTCGAGTTTTACGGTATCCAGCAGTGAATTGA
This sequence comes from Porticoccaceae bacterium, assembly GCA_028280905.1. Taxonomy (GTDB): domain Bacteria; phylum Pseudomonadota; class Gammaproteobacteria; order Pseudomonadales; family Porticoccaceae; genus JANQKW01. Next base: position 12,440 of record JANQKW010000399.1, on the reverse strand, counting down.
GAAGCCAGGTCATGTCGGCCAGCGAATTGCTCTGCATCTCCAGCATTCGTCTGGCATTGCTGTTGTCGACGGTTCTCAGTAACGCATTGTTCAGCATGGTCAGCGACTGAAGCGGTTGGCGCAGGTCGTGGCTGGCGGTGGCCAGAAACCGCGATTTGGTGGCTGACGCGGATTCGGCTTTGAGCCGAGCGGCTTGCAACTCCGCTTCATAGCGTTTGCGTTCAGTGATGTCCTCCACTTGACTGACCGTCATTATCGGGTTGCCTGATGCATCTCTGACCACCTCACTGCGCTGATGGACGGATATATAGTGCCCGTCCTTGTGCCGCACCTTTCTTTCCAGTTCGCCCACGGGTATCTCGCCAGCCATCAGTTTTGCGCGGTTTTGTAGCGACCGCTCCACGTGTTCCGGGGCGATAAAGTGGGTGTAATGCCGATTGACAAACTCATCCCTTGAATAGCCAAGCATACGGCTTAGTTCGGGGTTGGCGCCCAATATATTGCCGTCCTGGTCGGCCGTTATAATTCCGATGGGCGCGTGTTCAACGATGCGGCGAAATAATTCCTCGCTCTTGCGCAGTTGCTCCTCAGTGGCTTTGATATCGGTAATATCGTGACTGATTCCGCACAGTGCGTAGACGTCATTATTGTCATCGAATAGGGGAAAAACAAAGCTGTGGAAAAACCGGACCCCCAAAGGGGTTTCCACTTCCATGTCCACTTCCTGGGGTTGCTTGGTGAGTATCGCCCGGTTGTCGACATCCAGGGCCTGCTGGGTAATTTCTTCGGAAAAAAAGTCCGAGATGCGCTTGCCGATTATCTCGGCCGTAGGTCTCTGAACGATTTGTTCGCATTCCCGGTTTACCAGCAGGTAGCGGCCCTGCCGGTCTTTGACGGTAATTGCCATGCCACTGGAGTTGTTGAGAATACTCTGCAGCAAGCCTTTGAATTCAACCGGATATGCCGTCTCGCCTGCGGTTCTGCCGCTGAAGTATCTGACCGAGAAGTAAAACAGCAGCGCCGTCAGCGGAATCAACAGCCACCGCATCAGCTGCTGGAGCTGCGGCAACAAAACCTGGTCTGCAATCCACAATGCGAGCATCCACTCGGATACCGCCAGCCAGAGGGCCGCGAGTATCAGGTAGCCTGCGCTAACCCTCAATAGCTTGGAAGAACTATCCCCGTTCATAGAAACCGCTGGGTTGATGTATCTTGTTAAGCACATGTTGATAATGGACTAACAGCCGGACTTTAAAGAGTTGTATCCCGCATTTCAAGCGACCCGGCAGCGGGTTCCCGGTGATCGGGGGCGGTTATACTTCAAACCTTTGATATCAATGATTATTTAACCCGCGCGGCTAAGTAGTTTTCCGTATCCAAATGCACGCTTTAGGCGTTGTATCCTTGCGGGTGTGATCGCCGGTCGCGCCGGGTCCACAGGTGCTGGCGTAGTGTTTTCCTAAAAACCTATTGGTCAAAAAAAATAAAAAACTTCACCTTTAATTATATTCGTGCCTCCTATGTGCTTGCGCTGGTGCTCCTGGCGCTGGTGACCTGGATCGGTTACCTGGTGTGGTCCGACAACATCGAGCGGCTTAGGAACGACGCGCTCAAAGTCAATCTGGCCGGGCGCCAACGCATGTTGGTGGAGCGGGTTGGCACCGTGACCAACGCGCTTGCCTATGTGACCGATCCCGCAGAACGACAACGTTTAAGGGCGCAACTGATCGATACCGTTGGGCAATTGGAGCACGCGCGGAGATTGCTGCTGAATGATTTTGGCGAACTTTCAGCGCCGCTTGCCGAACTCTACTTCAATCCACCCAATGCCGCGAACGGTTGGCTGGATGACTACATAGAAAGTATTCAGGCGCTGTTACTGTTGCCTGATTCAGCTGCTATACAGCTAGACCCAAATTTCCTGTTTATTCAACAAAACCTCGTGGTGATGGTCGACAGACTCGACCGGGTGGCCACGCATTACCAACGTGAAAACGAGCAGGATTTGCTGCACAGCATACATTTCGATAGCCTAATTCGGGGCATCACGCTGTTGATGCTATTGGCGACGGGGTTTTTTATTTTCCGGCCGATGGAGAAGCAGATCGCCAAGGACCGTGTCGTTGAGTTGCGTGCCGCCAACGAGGCGCTGAGCGCCTCGCAGCAGGAGTTGCAACTGCGTTACGATAACGCGCCCGATATGTTGTTATCGCTTGACCCCAGCACGCAAACCATAACGCGCTGCAATGCCACCGCCGCGACGCGGCTGGGCTATGCCAAGGACGAGCTTATCGGCATGTCCAGAGCGGACCTTTACACCCCGGCTTGCCGCGACCGCGCGACTGAGGCGTTTGAGAATTTTCTCGCTAACGGAAGGGTCGACGATGTTGAATTACAGGTGGCGTGCAAGGATGGCACCCTAATTGACGTAAGTCTCAGCGCCACGGCATTTCGCGATCCCGCTGGCAATATCACTTACAGCGATGCCGTTTGGCGAGACATTACCAGGCGCAAGGAAGCGGAGGCAAAAATAGACAAGCGCACGCGACAGCTAACTACGCTCTATCTGCTGGGCGAGCAGATGTTGCTGAGCAAGGAGTTGGGTCCGCTGATGCACAATACTGCGTTTTGTGTGTTCGACACGCTTCCCGTCAAGCGCGTTGTTATCTGTGAACTCTGTGCGGACGGCAAGAACCTGACGATTCGGGCCGCCATCGGCATCCCCCAGAATATGGTAGGCGCTCAATCGTTCAGCATCGACCAACGGTCTCTGGCCGGCAGGGCTCTGGTTTCCGACCGCCCGGTACACCTGTCCGGCAAAGCGTCTCCAAGCTGGCTGGACGGTATGGATTACCTGCGTGACACAGGCGCAACCAATGGCATCGCCTCGCTGATCAAAGGCTCCGAGGGACCGTTCGGGCTGATTATGGCATTTAACGACGCGTCAAACGTTTTTAATCAGGACGAAGTGGACTATATTCAGTCGTTATCCAACTTGCTGGGAGTCGCGGCCGACCGAATCCGCTCTGAACAGCGGCTTCATATGCTCCAGCAAGACTTGTCTGTTGGAACACGTGACAGTGCGCTGGGGGAACTGGAGACATCACTGTCCCATGAGCTGAATCAACCGCTGGCGGCCATCATGAACTATGGGCAAATCTGTCGCAGAATGCTGGCTGCTCCCGACAATATGCCGGCTCAGGTTCAAGGTAAGCCCGTGGATGTCGCTTATCTGGTTGACAGAATACTTGGCGAAACCGAGCGGGCAAGCGACATCATCAAGCATATGCAGGAATACGTAGAGCTGGGTGATGCTTACGAAACCGAACTGGATATCAATGAACTGATTATAGACGCCGTCGACCTGTTAAAGATGAGCACCTACGCCGCAAGTGTTACCATAGAGAGCACTCTGGATTCACAGCTTCCTAAAATCAAGGCCGACAGGATTCAAATACAGCAGCTGTTGTTTAACCTGTTGCGCCGGGCCATGGAGGGCGCCGCCAAGTCGGGGCGCGGCCAATTGAAAGTGAGCACTCGGGTTAACGACAAGCAAATGGTCGAAGTGATCATCGATAGCAGCGGCACAAACTGTTACGATGACTTTCTAGAGCCACAGGAATATATCCCGTTTTCCGATAAGCAAGAGGGTATCGGAGTGGATATGTCAGTGTGCAGATCGATCCTTGAAGCTCACGGCGGTGAAGCCTGGCAGTCGTCGAGTAATCGAGGTGTCGCGATCCATATCGCGTTGCTGCTGGAGGGTAAGGCATATGTCCGGCGAGGGGACGGTCTATGTTGTTGATGACGATATAGCCGTACTGGAATCGATAACCATATTGCTCAATACCGCCGGTTTTAAAACCCGGGGGTATACATCTTCCGACACCTTTCTGGAGGAGTGCCGGCAACTGGGCAATGCCTGCCTGTTGCTGGATATCATGATGCCCGAGATGGATGGCCTTGAGCTGCAACACCGATTGAAGGCCCGAAGCATCAACCTGCCTATCATCTTTATGACCGGCCATGGCAAAGTGAAAATGGCGGTGGAGGCAATGAAAGCCGGAGCTTTTGATTTTCTGGAAAAGCCGTTCAATGATGTTGTTTTAATCGACTGTATCCGCGCCGCGTTGGAAAAGCAGGCCGAAGCGCTGAGGAGCCAGGTCGAGATTGAACGAAACGCGGAGGCTATATCCCAGCTCACCAAGCGTGAGCACCAGGTGTTCGAACTTTTGGTGGACGGCAATAGTAACAAGTCAATAGCCCGGAAACTGGGTATCAGTGTCAGGACCACGGAAGTACACAGAGCTAATATTATGCGCAAGCTCAATGCCAAAAGTTTATCTCACCTAGTCAAAACCGCGTTAGCTGTGAAGTAGTTCACAGTGGTTACGTAGTTTCCCCAATACCTGTTTGTCGGCCGTATCTGCAATACTGCCTTCATTAACAGGCGTCCCGCGATTCTCATCAGTCTCGGGATAACAGCGGGCCTTCTAGACTCGCGCAGAACTCATCAGAACCAGGGGCCGAGGGGATTTATGGATCGGTTAGATTTAGATAAAGAGACATTAAACGTCAACGGTAAGAAACACCTGATTGGCTATCGTCTCGCCTCAGTCGACGCTCGCAATGATGATGACTCCGGCACAGCTATAGTCCCGTCAGCTGTCGATGCGGTTAGCAGGCCGGTTAACAACCGGCTGAAATACTATCGAAAGAAAGCTCGCGGGCTGGTCAATGCTGAACGCGACAGGCGTTTGAATGGCGGATTTGCCTTCAACGGCGTTGTTTTCGATTCGGATGCCAGATCCATTCAGCGCATAGCCCTGTTGGCCATGTTGTCCTCCCATAACCGGTCTTATTCAACCAACTGGGTGGATAAGCACAACAGGATTCTCGAGCTGGAGGCAAGCGATATCCTGGAATTGGGGAGACGGGCTTTCGAACACGAGGAATATCATATATTTGCTGCACGACAGGCCAAAGATGCCATTATGGCAGCTGAGTCCAGGGCGGATATAGACCGGGTTGTTCAGGACTATATGAGGCTTTAGCGGCAACTTTCTTTCACAACGACGTGAATGAGGCTCACAGAGGGGCTAATCGGCAGGGGTGCCAGGGGTGTCGAGTTGACAGGAGGTTATACTCGGCACCCTCTTTGTTGCGTCGACATCCGACCTCCGGGGAAGGAAGATCAAAAGTAGGTGCCCTGAGGCGAATGCAGAAAATCGTCTGGAACGATTTCTGCCCTGTCGACAAGGGTCTCAAAACCTATTCGCGCAGATGGCCGCTCACTTTGGTGCTACTTGTGACGCCGTGAGTCCCAAACAAATAGCGTTAGGCTGGCCGGCGTGACTTTTTCCTGTTTTTGGCGTCCAGCAACTCCTTGCGAAGCAGCGATTGAATTCTCTTTTGGGTCGGTCCCTTGCTGATACCCAACAGCAGGAAATAGACATCGATGCGCCTGGCCGGCGTGACTTCATCGTCGGCTATTGTGCCTTCGGTCCAATCCACCAGGATATTGCGAATTCTCGCGAATATCCGCTTGCCGATATCGTCGGGCTCAATCCAGTCAACCAGCTGATTTTTGTACAACATCTCAACAATCGGTCGAGTGTAAAACCGCAGCGCCGCCTTTAGCGTATCGGATTTCTTTGGCGTAGCCTTTACCAGCATTCGGCAGATGCGGGGATTATTTTCAACCAGATCCCCGACACTGTCTACGCAATAAATGAGCCTGTCCAACCCCCTGAGTTGGCAGGCCTCTTCGGTTTCCTTTAGGTAACTGCCGTAAATCTCCTCCGCGACGGCGACTATCAGTTTTTCTTTGCTCTCGAACTGATTGTAGAGGGTAGGCACGGAAACCCCGCAGTGTTTGGCGAGTTCTCTGACGTTTAGGTTGTCATGGCCAACTTCCCTGATCATGTCCAGGGTGTTTGCGAGGATTTTTCTTCTGCGTTCAAGCTGGCGTTCTGCGGATAGCGACACGGAAGCACCCCTGTACTCGTGCGTCGGTTGTAATTACTCGGGCCGCGACTGCTGGCCCGCGATTTTATATTAGGTTTCTTTTAGCACATTTTTAATCGTCTTACCCGGAGATTGCAAGGCGCGGCAAACCCAGAACATTCTCGGTGATTTCCCAGGCGTGCTGGGCTTTCTTTAAATTCACGCTACGCGGCATTGGAATGGTCTTCAGCCGGTGGTTCATCAGCGTGACTTCGTCCCAGTCTTTAGCGTCAGCCGTGGCCAGGTGCGCCAAGACTGACGCGCCTTCCTCCACCGGTTTCATAAAGTTCTTAAACAGGGGTGACAGCGACTTGATTAAAGGGCCCACCTGATTGATATTGTCGGTAAGCGTGGCGCCCGGATCTCCGCCGCAAAACTTGAGTTCTTCGTAAACACTGCCGCGCAAGAGGTCGCGCAAGGCGGTCATCATAAGCAGCAAAAATACTTTACTGTTGGGGCTTGCTTGGGAGCGGCTTTGCAATTTGGCCAGGTTGTTTCCCAATATTCTCTCGGGATAGGTGATCATATCGCAGTCGGCCTTGGAAAAAGGATTCATATAGGCGCCCTCGGATATGGTGCAGATTACCCGGCCATTGCGGGCAATCTTGTCGGCGGCAATGCACCTGTGCAGTAAATAGTAGTGCCCCAAATAGTTCGCCGCGTAGGTAAGCTCATTCCCTTCCTCAGTCAACTGATAGGGGACACCGAATATGCCGGCATTGAGAAAACACCGGTCAAATACGATATGACTGTTCTCCAGCCGTTCCACTGCGTTTTTGACAGAACGCATGGATGATAGATCGCATTGCAGAATCAGACACCGCTCGGCCGCTGCGTCACCGTGCAGACGCCTGAATGTTTCCACCACCGATTTTGCCTTGTCTTGGTTGCGGCATAGCATCACAAGATTAGCCCCGTTGGCCGCCAGCGCCCTTGCCAGCTCCATGCCTATTCCGCTGCTGGCGCCGGTGACCAGCGCATGTATGTCGGTAAGGTCATGGGAGTCCAGAATGTGCTCAGCAGTCCCGGGATCTGTATTCGCCATGGTCGCTATCCTTTTACATTATCGGCATTGTCCAAGAGGTTAGATTGGGTTTGGTTAGCAAGGCGCTATGCTAGCTAGCATAGCAGCTCCGCGCAAAAATTGAGCACTGCGCTGTTGAACGCCTGCGGGGCATCCAGGTTGGTGGAATGCCCCGCTTCTAGATTCGCCACTCGCAGCGACGGCAGCGCCCGGCCGGCGAATTCCACATCTTTTTGGAAGGCTTCTTCATAGGTGCCGTTGCACAAAAGCGCCGGAACTTGCAGGTTGCGGATTTTCTCTCGGCAGGCCATAGTGTGGCCGTTTTCGGCGCCGAGGCGGGCAGCTATTGGATCGACTGCATCTGCAATAGCAACAAGGCGGGCTTTCAGATCCTCGTCCAGCCTTTTGGCGTTGATGGGGTGCATCGGGAGGGCACGCATGTTGTCAAATGCCTCCTTGGGAATTCGTCTGTCGGTTGTAGATAATTCACCAATCGCGGACCTGGAATTGGTAAAGGCTAAGCCGTAAAGCCGCTCCGGATGGCGCAATGCGTAGCTGAGAACCACGCCCGCGCCGAACGACTGGCCTATCATCAGCCACTTTTCGACGCCTAGCGATACTCTGATGCGCTCCAGTTCCAGGATATAGCCGTCGGCGCTATAGCGCTCGGGATCGGTGGGCGTTGGCGAGCTACCATGCCCCCAGGTTTCAACCATAATCAAGTAAAAATGCTCGGACAGTGCGTCCTGGTTCAGGATCCACTGCAGGTTGCTGGTCAAAAAGCCGTGGATTAACAGCATGGCGGGTTTAGATTCGTCACCCATGAGATCGTAATGCAAATGTACTGTCATTTTCTTCCGGGATTTAGTGGTCTAGCGACTCAAGCCGCTCATTTATCTATGATGCAATCGCAATTGTATACCTCAACGGGTGCAATGTTGAATGCATCGCCTTAAATTTCAGCCGTCCAGGGGGCTTACTGCGGGCGATGCTGTTGCCGCGGCGCGGCAACAGGCATGACAAACGGCAAGCTGCCGTCTGGACGGCTTAATCCGCGGGTTTTCCGTTTTTTTCGCCATATCCGGCCCAAAATATGCGCTATTAACTGATGTAAATGCAACTTTGTGCACGAACTTGACTGGATTTCCTCAGTTATGGCTTGCTTGTTTTAGTGCTGCGTTATAATACTCAAGTCACGCCGGATATTGAGTTTTTTGTGCACTGATTGAATAATGCATTTGAACAATTGAGATAAATCGCCGATTCCAACGGGACTGGGTAACAAACGGTGACAGAAAAGTACCGCTTAACCAGAGGATATATAAATTGATTCTGAATTTTTCGAATGACCTGCAAAAGGATATGGCGGAAGCCGAGGTTTATGAAGATTGGAAGCGCGCGGCAATTAAATACGACAAAAAATATCGCCTGGACCACTGGAAGAACGTCGATCAAACGCGCCGCTATGATTATGCGTCCATCCGCACCCGACTGGAGGCGCTGCGCTCACTTCGCGAGAGCAAGGACGACCATGGATTACTGTTTGCCTTGAACGAAGGCATTCACGGCAACATGGGCGGTATGGGGGGTGTTTCCCTTTATAAGAAAGCGAAATTCGGCACAAAACAGCTTATCGTTGAATATGTTGAGGAGATAGTTTCTGCGCTGGAGTATCTCAGTAAGCCGAAAGTGACCTCCATTTCCCTGGAAGAAAAGATGGAGTTTTTCCAACGGGCCAGCCATTGTTTCGGGCGTTCTGCGTTGTTGTTGAGCGGCGCGGGTTCACTGCTTTATTTCCATCTCGGTGTGGTTAAGGCGTTGTGGGAGCAAGACATACTGCCGTCCATTATTTCAGGTTCCAGTGGCGGGTCTGTAATCGCCGCGCTTGTCGGAACCCACTCCCATGATGAACTGGAAAAGATTTTCGATCCGGAGTTCATCAGTATGGAAGTGCGGCAGGACGTCGGCCTGTTGAAGTATTTTTCGCTGTTTGCCAAAAAACAGATTCCAGTGGAAGAAGTGCGCGCATTGATAGCGCGGCAGATTCCCGATATGACCTTTGAGGAAGCCTATGATCTGACGGGAATCAATATCAACATTTCGGTCGCACCGGCTGAGCTGCATCAGACCTCCAGGCTGCTCAATGCCGTGACGTCGCCCAACGTTCTGGTGCGAGAGGCCGTGTTGGCCTCCTGTTCCGTTCCCGGGGTTTACCCGCCCGTGCAATTGGCCGCCAGGAATGTCAAAGGGAAAAGGCAGCCCTACCTTCCGTCGCGGAAGTGGGTCGATGGGTCGCTGACGGAAGACTTGCCGATAAAACGTCTCTCGCGCCTATACGGCGTAAACCACACTATCGTCAGTCAGACTAACCCACTGGTGCTGCCGTTCATTAATGAAAACAAGACCCATAATGACTTTTGGGAAATTGTTAAACACACCACGATGGTAACGACCAAGGAGTGGATGCTTTCGGCATCCAGGCTGTTGCAAAAACCTATCGGGCACAATGCATTTTTAAATAAATTGGTCAACGGTTATGTTTCGGTTGTCTCGCAAACCTACACGGGCGACATCAATATATTGCCCTCGCGACGCGTGAATAATCTTTTCACCGCCTTGTCACCCCGCTCTCTGGAAGAGGCGTTGGCGCTGGTGATGGACGGGGAAAAATCCACCTGGCCCAATATAGAGAGAATTCGCATCCAGGGGCGGGTCAGCCGGGCGTTGGACAAGGTACTGGAAAACTTTGAGCATGAGATAATCTCCAGTGCCGAGCGCAAGGACTCTAGCCGCGAGAAGCGCGCATGACGCAAGCCGGATAGTATTGCGGCCGCGTTCCCCATCGAATAAGCCCAACCAGTACTCCTTCAAGGTGATAATGACGGATGCAGCGTTGTTGTGGTGTTTCGCCACAAGGCGCAGCTCGCCGCTAAGGGTGGTTCCCTTTGCCAGGAGTACTAGCCTCGCAGCGGTCGAAGCCGGCAAAACAATCGTGCGTCGAAATACCCGCTGCTGAGCAGCTGCGCCAGTCCGTGCCCGGCGAGCTGAGTGAAGTGCTTGGCGGTGCGTAAAATCACGAGACAATCAGTGCGGTAAAAGGTAAAGTGCCGGACTTTTAACGGCGGATTTTCGGTGCCTTGGGTCGACCCGGCGAATTGGCGCGAGGCACCTGTGTCGAGACATCAGTGGAATGCGATCGACCGATTCACAGCAGCGCCGGCGACCAAATCTGCAACCTCAATCCGGCAAAACAGGTGAAGGGCAATTGATGGACAGTTCCAGTCAGCGCGAAGAAAAACGCACAGCACTCTATGATTTGCATTTGGCGCTGGGTGCAAAATTGGTGCCTTTTGCCGGTTACCTGATGCCGGTGCAGTATTCGGAGGGTATCCTGGCTGAGCACTTGCACACCCGGACAGGCGCTGGGCTTTTCGATGTTTCTCATATGGGGCAGCTGGTAATCAGCGGCGAAGGGGTTGCCGAGGCGCTGGAGAAACTGGTGCCGGTTGAACTATCAAGCATGGAAATCAACCGGCAGACCTATGCGGTATTTACCAATGACCAAGGCGGTATTTCAGACGACCTGATTATTACCCGGTGGCGAGAGGACTGCTTCTTTTTGGTGGTGAACGCAGCGTGTAAGGAGCGGGATATTGCGCATTTACAGAACAACCTGCCCGGGTTCGATATAACCTGTTTGGATGATCGTTGTTTGCTGGCTTTACAGGGGCCGGCGGCCAGAAGCGTGTTGGCGGGATTGGCGCCCGACGCCCTTGAGCTGGTGTTTATGACAGGTTGTCAAGCCAGCATTGATAACCTGGACTGCTACATTACCTGTTCGGGTTACACGGGCGAAGACGGTTTCGAAATTTCGCTGCCCGCCCTGGGCGCCGAGACCCTGGCGAGACGGCTGTTGTCATTTCAACAGGTAAAGCCGGTCGGCCTGGGCGCTAGGGATTCATTGCGGCTGGAGGCGGGGCTTTGTCTGTACGGCCATGACCTGGACGAGACCACTACGCCCGTGCAGGCGTCGCTCCTTTGGAGCATTAGTGAATCGCGACGGGCAAACGGTCGTAAGGCCGGGAACTTTCCCGGCGCCGATGTGATTTTTAAGGAGATTGAAAAAGGCGCCGCACGCAAGCGGATAGGGCTGGCGGTGGAGGGCCGCGCGCCGGTTCGGGAAGGCGCCGCGCTGGTGGACCAGCAGGGCAATCAGGTGGGAGCTGTAACCAGCGGGGGATTTGCCCCAGCGCTGGAAGCGCCCGTGGCCATGGGTTATGTCAGCAGTCAATTTGCGGCGGCTGGCACGTCTTTGCGGGCGCTGGTAAGGGGCAAGCAGCGCCCGGTCAGAGTCACAAAAATGCCGTTTGTCCCGCAGCGGTACTTTCGCGGCTGATAAAAGAGCCGAGCGACAATGGAATAGACCGTGCCCGATTCACGGGTACAGTCGATAAGAGTATTATCCGCTGTCGTCATTGCGAATGGGAATGGCGCCGGCGAATCTGAATCGCTAATTTGAGTAGCAAGTTTGACGAACAACAGTTGAGAAATTGCGTAATGAAGTTATTGGCCGAACTGGAAAACACCAGCGAATTTATACAACGCCATATAGGCCCGGATCCGGAGAATCAGCAGGCGATGCTCGAAGCGTTGGGTTGCAGCGACATGGCGTCTTTTATTGAACAGGTAGTGCCCGAAAGCATTCGTTGCCTCAAGCCCCTGTCCCTGGGTAATCCGCGCACCGAAGCGCAGGCGTTGGCGGAACTGCGAGAAATGGCCAACAAAAATCACCTGTTTAAATCCTACATTGGTCAAGGTTACTACAATGTAAAAACCCCCAATGTCATTCTTCGCAACCTGCTGGAAAACCCCGCCTGGTATACGGCGTATACCCCCTACCAACCGGAGATATCCCAGGGGCGCTTGGAAGCCATGCTGAATTTTCAGACCATGATTACCGACCTGACCGGGATGGACCTGGCCAGCGCATCGTTGTTGGACGAGGCAACGGCCGCCGGGGAAGCCATGACGCTGTGTCAGCGCATGTCGAAATCCCCCGGCAAGGTGTTTTTTGTGGATCGCAACTGTTTTCCGCAGACCATCGCAGTAGTGCAAACCCGGGCGGAGTCACTCGGTATCGAGGTGGTGGTGGGAGACCCCCGCGATGTCGGAGCGCAGGATTGTTTTGGGCTGTTGTTACAGTACCCGGGCGCGGATGGTGAAGTTCGCGATTTTACCGAGGTGATCGAATCCGTCCATAAGCAAAAAGCGCTTGTAGTGGTGGCGGCGGATGTACTCAGCTTGCTGTTGCTGAAATCGCCGGCGGAACTGGGGGCCGATGTGGCGATAGGCTCTACCCAACGGTTTGGCGTACCGCTTGGATTCGGCGGTCCGCACGCGGCCTACATGG
>JANQKW010000398.1 GCA_028280905.1 Porticoccaceae bacterium | reverse complement strand
AATGATCTGCGGGTCCACTTTCTCCAGTATCACATATCGCAGACCCAACGCCATGGATGTCAATACCAGGCGTCCGCCTACGTGAGTCATGGGCGCCGCGCACATCATCACGCCGTCGGGTTTAAAGGTTTCGGTGGTCATTAAGCGGCTGATGGCACAGAAATTTCGATGGCTGAGCATAACACCCTTCGACTCGCCCGTGGTGCCACCGGTTTGCGGAATCGAGATAAGATCTGAACCGACGATATCCACGCTCGGTGTTCCTGCGGAAGCGCCAGCACACCAGCTGCTCATCGAAGGGCAATCCAGCCCCGTATTTTCATCCAGACATATCAATCCCTTCGAACATTCACCCTGCTGCTTGACCGCCGACGAGGCTTCAAAATAGGCACTTTGGAAAAGCAGCACATCACAACCCAGTTTTAACAGAATTGCTATATTGTCCACCGTTGAGTTGCGCGCGTTAACGGGTATCCAAACACCACCGGCCCTGACAATACCCAGCGCGGCGATAAAAGCAATAGCGGAATTGAGGCTGTAAACAGCGCCGTGCATGCCTTTTTCAAAGCCATCGGCGATTAGCTGATTGGCTATCCTAGAAGAGAGCTGGTCAACATCGCGGTAGCTGTAGATTTCTTCTTGAAACTTCAGGCATTGCTTGTCTGCATGGTTGCGGAAAGCCTCATCGATAATAGTGGTAAAGGGTTTATCAAATTGAGGATTGGTCACCTTCGTCACCCGGGTTAATGTGCAAGAAAAAGGCCCAATATTATACTTACTTTTCAAACAATTTGTATAAATCAGGCAAAAAACTTAAGATCTGGAAATATTCGCTATGACCAAGTTTATCTGAGTCTCGTGCGTTCAGCACTTAATCTTGGCATGACACACCCCATAGCCACGTGTGCAACTGAGCCAGCATTCGGACACTTGGCCGCTACTAAGAGGCAATGTATACTGCCGCAAATCAACTTGTGATGCATAAAGTAAGTATTTAAGAATGGCCCTTAAACGTGGTAGAACCCAAGCAGAGCGCACCGCCGCCTCGGACAGCGCCATGTTCAGAGCATCTATTAAGTTAATCGCTCAACAGGGACCACAGGCCATGACGCTGGCCAGCGTGGGCAAGGAAGCCGGATTTACAGGCGGCCTTGTCACTTATCGCTTCGGTTCAAAAGCAGGCTTGCTGCAAGCGGTCTGCGACCGGGTTTTCGAACTCTGGCGGAAAAACGTCGTCAATGTGGCCGGCGTTGAGCAAATCACCGGTCTAAAAAGCATTAACAAATTGACCGAACTCTATTTCCACGCGTTGAGGGATAGGTCCGATTTGCTATTGGCTTTATTCCGACTGATGAATGAAAGCCATACCGCATTCCCTGAACTTATACCCTTCTTCCGGGAATTTGACGGCCGCATCAGGGAGCATATAGGCGGCATCGTAGATCGAGGTAAAAAGGCGAATGTGTTTTCAAAATCGATCGATACTGAGTCTTTTTCCATCGTCTACCTTGGAATGCTCCGCGGCACCGCCATGCAGTACATGATCGAGGGCGAGACCATGGACCTAGACAAAGCAGAGGCCATGGTAAGTAAAGTCTGCCAGCGGTCACTGGCCATTCAACGCAAAACTAAATCTAAATAGCGCACAGCCACACGAGTGTCACAACGATACTGCTCTGCATGCCTCACTCTACTTACTTATCTATTGAATAGTAAATAAGCCTCTGTATAATACTTCGCCAATAATAATTCCATAAGCACTATCGCTTACGACGGTAGATCGTATTTTCGCCTGCGCCACCAACAAAAAATCCTGGGGAAAACAGCCATGAGCTATATGACCGAAGAACGTAAAATGATCAAGGAAACCGCGGCGGATTTTGCAACCAATGTAGTGCTGCCAGTGGCGAATGAGCTCGACCCGGTTAAGGAGCCCTAACGCTCTAGCTTTGCCCCTTTATATCGGGGCTCCTTCTTTTTTTTCTAACAACCGGGTCAGGCGAGATTCATGGTGACGTTCTTCATCTGGGTGTATTGCCTTAGTGCCTGTATCCCCCTTTCCCTGCCGATGCCACTCTTTTTGTAGCCGCCCACAGGCGCCCCCACCGAGTGATCGTGGTAAGTATTCACATAGACCGTACCCGCCTTGATCTTTCTCGCCACACGGTGAACACGACTCACATCCCTTGTCCAGATGCCGGAACAGAGCCCGTAATCGGTATCATTGGCAATCTCGATCGCCTCCTCCTCGGTGTCGAACGGAATCAGAACGCCCGCCGGGCCGAAAATTTCTTCCCGCACGATACGCATATCCCGTGCAACGTCGGTAAAGACCGTCGGCCTAATATAGAGGCCGTCGTCAAGACCCTCGCCGGTTGCCTTCTCGCCACCGGTGAGAATGGTCGCCCCTTCATCGCGCGCGCTCTGGAAATAGTTCAGCACCTTGTCGTATTGCATTTGATTGGCAATCGGCCCAAGGCACGGGAAAGGTTTATCGATTCCTATGGGGATCTGTTCAGCGGCCGCGGCAATCATTTTGCTGAACTCTTCATAAATCGACCGCTGCACCAACACGCGTGTGCCGGAGGAACATATCTGCCCGCTGTTCGCTATAAAACCAAATAGCACCATGGGAATCGCCGCTGCCAGGTCGGCGTCCTCAAACACAATGTTTGGCGATTTTCCACCCAGTTCGAGGGTAACCGGCATCACCTTCTCGGCTGCTATAGCACCAATTGCCTGGCCGGTGCGAACCGATCCGGTAAACCCCACTTTTGAAACTTTACGGTGTGCGGCAAGCGGTGCCCCAACATCGGGTCCGAAACCGGTAACCACATTTAAGACGCCATCGGGCAGGCCGGCTTCCGACGCCAGGCGTGCGAACTCAACCGTAGACAAACTGGTATATTCACTGGGCTTTAAAACAACCGTATTCCCCGCCGCAAGCGCGGGAGCTGCACTGCGCGCAGCCTGGTTCAGAGGCGCATTCCAGGGAGTGATTATCCCAACTACACCGTAGGGCTCATAGGTTGTATAGACAAACTTATCCTGGTCCGCCGGTATCGTATCCCCTTGTAACGAGGGCGCAAGCCCCGCATAGTATTCAAAAAACTCCGCCGATCCCTCAATAACGATATGTTGTGCCTCGTAGGGAATACCCATATCGTCGGACTCCATCCTGCCCAGGGACTCCATATTGTCCCGAATCGCCTGGGCCAGCCGGTTGAGAATACGGGCCCGCTCCATGGGGTTCACGCTTCCCCAGGTCTCAGAGGCCGCATCGGCCGCTTCCACAGCAGCATGGATATCAGCTTCCGTACCCCTAGCGACCTCCGCCAACACGGTTCCGTCCGCAGGATTGATTGTTTCAAAGTACAGCTGCGATGCTGGAGGCACGCTTTTGCCGTTGATAAACATATTTACTTGAGCAGTCATGGTTTTTCCGTATCGATTTCAGACAAACAACAAACTTATTTTTTGACCAACAAGTATAATACAGGAGTCGGATATAGACAACTACACCAAAGATTGGGCGGGCTTTTTAGTATTCTCGCATACCGACGATTGTCTAGGGTACTGGTACCGCCGGGCTAAGCAGGAGATCGGCTGGTTTTGGCGCCTATTGTTCCGCGCCCGCAGGTCCAATATATTCAAATCGCTTGACCCGCTCGCCATCTCGCTCCAGGGTGTCGATAAACATAGCCAGGGGCCGTATCCAGGTGCTGTAGTCGCCGTAAAGGGTTTTATAGATCACATAGGTTTCCCCGTTTTTGGAGTGCCTGGCGGTGCCCAGCACCTGGTAACGGTTGCCCTTAAAGTGTCGATAAATGCCCGCTGATAGTTCGTCGGTATTGTTCATTGCGATGCCAAATAGAGGTAGTTTTTGTTGCCGTGGCCACACGCGATCAAATGTTCGGCAACCCGGTCGCAATCGCTTAGCGTCAATCCGGCGGCCGGTGAAACAGCTTCGCTCACTGCCAGCCTTTTTTTATCCGCCTTCAGATAGTCAAACACTGTTTTTGAGCGCGCCACGAAATCGGCGCCCTTGTCCGTTAAATCGAAATACAAATAGTGAAACTTGGCGTAGGTCATGGTGGACCCCCCCAACCCGATTTCCAGCATCTTGCGCAAATACAGACGATACGCCTCGGCCAGGTAGCGCTGCAAATCTGCGTTGCCGGCCCCATTGTAACGGGGCAGCAGCAATTGGTTGCCAGCCTCCAGTGACGCTTCATTTATGTGCCGGTTAGACAGATTACCGGTTAGCTGGAACCGGTTGCCGTCACACTGAATGGTGGCTCCCGCCAGCCGGCAATCACTCATCGATGGGACAACCGCCGCCGGTCTCTCGGGCGGCGATACTTTCGCCTGCGACACACCACCGGACATATTCGGCATTGCCAGCGCTATACCCAGCCTGCCCGTGGGGCGCTTTAACAACAGCGCCTGGGTCATTTGATTGTTGTTCCGGAAATCGCGAAGACTCGGCAAGCTGCCGCCCTCGCCCTTCGCTTTGACTTCACAGTAAAGCTGCTCATAATAATTTTCCGCCAATAAGAAGCAGGTTGGTCCAGCGACGGCGGATAACGCCATCGGTAATCCCGCAAGCAGGAGCAGCGCCGTCCTGAGAAATCGCAACCCATCCACTAAAAAACTCCCGCCTCCAACCCGGCGGCCATGGTCATACCCAGTTCCTCGCACTGTTCCAAGAACGCCGGGTCGAAATCACCCCGGCAAATTAGCGGCGGCTGGATATACTGCCATTTTAGCCCGGTGGTAATGCGTTCAATGCTGACTTTAGTGCCCTGACCGTCGTTGCCGGCTCTGATATATAGAGCGAACGGTAAGCCCTGGGTTTGTTCAAGGCAGGGGTAATAAATCCGTTCGAAGAAATCCTTGATGCGTCCCGCCATGTAACCGAAGTTCTCCGTGGTTCCCAGGATCAACCCGTCCGCCCAAAGTACATCGTCGGTATTCGCCTCCAGCGGCGCCAGCGAGCGCAGCTCGATACCGCTGATGTCCGGATGGGATATACCGCGAATGGTGGCGTCCCGCAGCTGCTCAGTATTGGGAGACGGA
>JANQKW010000165.1 GCA_028280905.1 Porticoccaceae bacterium | reverse complement strand
ACGCCGCCCGACACGGGTGCATCGACGAAACGAATTCCGCGCTTTTCAGCTTGCTGGCCGACACGCTTGGCATTGGCCGGGGCTATAGTGGAACAATCCAGCACCAATGCGGTTTTGGGTACCACATCCAACAGGCCGTCGCCGTCGATATACACAGTCTCGACGATCGCCCCATTGGGTAGCATGCTGACAACATAGTCCACGCCTTCTACCGCGGCGGCGGCGGAATCGGCCAGCACACAGCCATCCTCCTTAGCCTGTGCCTGCGCGGCAGGCGATAGATCAAAGGCGTGTACCTCAAAATCCGCCTTCACCAGATTGGCGGCCATGCCACCCCCCATATTGCCCAGGCCTATAAAAGCGACCTTGTTAGCCATAGCGATTCTCCAAATTAATTGTTGTCAATTGGCGTTAAAGATGGGCCAACGGATGCTCGTCCCAGGGCTCCTCGGTGAAGGCGGCAATTTCCTCCGCACTCACTTCGGCGACGTTTGACGGTATCCATTTGGGTTCCTGGTCCTTGTCAATCAACAGTGCGCGAACACCTTCCTTGAAATGCCCCCGCGCCGCGCAATTGGCCGCCAGTATGAGTTCCATACGGAAAACGTCCGCCAGCGACATATGCTTGCCGCGGCTCATCTGCAGCTGCACCAGGTGAGGTGTAACCGGGCAGCCGCCGGCCAGTGTTTTGGCGGCGCGCGCCAACCACTTGTCGTCGCCGTCATAGGCGGTAATCTGCTCGACTATCTGGACGATATCATCACCGTCGGTGATATCGTTGATCCAATCCAGGTGCTCGTAAACATTGCCCTGGGGTTGCTGATCGCGTGATGCCTTTTCAAAATCCCGCAGCAAGTGCGTCACCAGGCCGCGATTGCTGTCAGCGTTATCCTGCCACTCGGCATTACACAGCGCCTCTATCACCGCATCGCGGCGATCATGGGTGACAAAGCGGTCCGCCAGGCCGACGAACTTGGCGTCGGCCGCGTTGATATTCGCGCCGGTGAGGCCAAGGAACAGGCCGGTGCGGCCCGGTGCGTGATTCAAAAACCAGGTGCCGCCAACATCCGGAAACAAGCCGATGGTGATCTCCGGCATGGCCATGCGGGTCGACTCTGTGACAACGCGGTGGCTGGCGCCGGACATCAGGCCGAGTCCGCCGCCCATCACTATGCCATTGCCCCAGAGCACTACCGGCTTGCGATATACATGAATATGATGGTCGAGGATATATTCGCGGGCGAAAAAATCCCGGGCGCTATTATCGGGCAAGGCTTCCCCATAAGCGGCGGACCCCCGGTGCAACGCGACCACATCGCCACCCGCACAAAAGGCCTTATCGCCGGCGCCTTGCAAAAGTACGCAGGCGATATTCTGATCCTTCTCCCAGGCGGTGAATTTTTCCTGGAGCAAATCGATCATCTCCAGGGTCAGTGAATTCAGCGACTTTTCGGCGTTTAATGTGGCAATGGCCAGCTTTTTGCCCCTGCCGGCGGCGCGCTCTTCAAACAGTACAGGTTGTTGATCCGACACGTTGATCCTCGGCTATTAACAGTTCTTCCACTCGGGCTTGCGTTTTTCAACAAACGCGGCAACCCCTTCTTTTTGATCCTCGGTATCCCAGAGCTTGACAAACAGCTCCCGCTCTTTTGCCAAGGCGTCCGTCATGGAACCATCCCGCGCGGCCATAATCAGCTGCTTACAATAGCGCACCGAGGTTGGCGACTGGCCCTCCACCTTGCCCGCCAATTGCAGCGCCTTTTCAAAGGCCTGTCCGGTCGGAACCACTTCCTGCACCAGGCCTATCTGCTCGGCCTTGGCGGCTTTAACGCGTTCGCCCAGTAAAATCATGCGCTTGGCCCAGCCCTCACCGATCAACCAGGCCAAATGCTGGGACCCCATGCCGCATGGCAACAGACCCACGCTGGCTTCCGGCAACGCCATTTGACTCTGCTCTTCGGCAACGCGGATATCGCAGGCCAGCGCCACCTCCAATCCGCCGCCCATCGCAAAGCCGGTTATCGCCGCAATGGAAACACCGCGGTAGTTGGTCAGCGCCTCGAAACCCTCACCAAAGGCGGCGCAAAATTCAAATGCCCTGCCCTTGTCGTCGTGGTTAAAATCGTTCAGGTCCGCACCGGCGCTAAAGAACTTTTCACTTTCACTGGTTAAGACCAGCGCAAAGTTGTCTTTATCATCGTTCAGCTCTTCAACGATCTGCTTGAGGTATTTGAGGCTTTCCGTCGTCCAAGTGTTGGCGGGTGGATTGTTAAATGTGATAACGGCGGTATGGCCGCGTTTTTCCAGCTTTAATAATTCGCTCATTTTTACTCCCGATAGGCTAATTTTTTACGGTGATTGATCCTTGTGAACTGTCAACGAATGGCGTCGGTTGCCCCCTCCTCCAGAATCCTGCGGGAGGCGATAAGGCGCATCACTTCATTGGTGCCTTCAAGGATTTGATGTACCCGCGAATCACGCACAAAGCGCTCTATCGGATACTCCCTGATATAGCCATAACCGCCGTGCAACTGCAGCGCCTGGTTACAAACCTCAAAGCCCACATCCGTGGCGAAACGCTTGGCTATGGCGCAGTAGAAGGTTTTATCGGGGCTGTTCTCATCGAGCTTGCTGGCCGCCAGCCGAATCATCTGCCGCGCCGCCACCAGATCCGTCACCATGTCCGCCAGTTTAAACTGCAGCGCCTGAAAACTGGCAATGGGTTTGCCAAACTGCTTCCGCTCATGCATATAAGCCTGGGTATGATTAATGCAGGCCTGGGCCGCTCCCACGGAGCAGGCTGCTATGTTGATACGTCCACCATCAAGGCCCTTCATGGCAATTTTAAAACCTTCGCCCTCGGCGCCTAACAGGTTGCTCGCCGGAACCCGCACGTCTTCAAAGGAGATGGCCCTAGTAGGCTGACTGTTCCACCCCATTTTGTCTTCGTTTTTGCCGTAGCTGATGCCATCCAGATCGGCTGGTACGGCAAATGCCGAGATGCCGCCGGGACCCTCTTGCGGGGTGCCGGTGCGGGCCATCACTACCAGCACATGAGTGCTGCCCGCGCCGCTGATAAACATCTTGCTGCCGTTGATGACATAGTCGTCGCCATCCTTCCTTGCGGAGGTCTGCAAAGACCCGGCGTCACTTCCGGCGCCCGGCTCCGTCAGGCAATAGGAGGCCAGCTTTTGTCCCAAATGGAGCGGTTCACACCACACACTTTTAACTTCTGCGGTACCCCAGCTGGAAATCATCCAAGCGGCCATATTGTGGATGGAAACAAAAGCTGCGGTGGAGGTGCAACCCGCCGCCAGCTCCTCCAGAATTATCGTAGTATCCAGCCTGGAAAGCCCCATGCCGCCGGCATCCTCGGGACTGTACATGCCGCAAAAGCCCAACTCGCCCGCCTTGGCAAACACATCGATGGGGAAAATTTTCTTCTCGTCCCATTCGGCCGCCAGCGGCGCCATTTCGCCCTGGGCAAAGGCGCGCGCGGCCTGCTGAAAAGCGAGTTGATCTTCAGTTAAATTAAAATCCATAGACTGACTCTTATTATCAGGTTCTCAGCCAAAATGACCGGCGATCGCGGTCGTTAAACACCTTGTGATTCTGCTATTGGAATTTATCCAATACCTTGGCAAATAGCACCTCGTCCGGGGGCAGTTGCTTTTCCTCGACAAGCGGCTTGGAAACCCAGGTAACATTGATCAGATCCTGCCAGGTAATGTTGTTGTTAGTGCCATTTCCACCCCAGGAGCCACAGCCGAGCGAAAACGTCTGGCGCATGCCGTTCCACAGGTTACCGCTATTTGAAGGCGCCTGCGGCTGGTTGACCATCACGCGCGAAGTCTTGGTTTCCGACGCAAAGTTCATAATATTGTCGTCGTTGTTGGAATAGATGCCGCAGGAGTGGCCCTGCCCTTGGTAGGCCTGTATCGCGTTGGTTGTGGCGATGGCCCCGTCAATGTCGTTAACCCGGTAAAAGGCCATCACCACCGACATCTTCTCCCCGGAGAAAGGGTGTTCGGGACCGGCGCCATCCTCGGGCACAATAAAAAACTGTTTGCCCTCCGGTAAGTCAATGCCAGCCATACCCGCCAGCGTCTCGGCAGGCTGGGCGACGATGCGCTGGGCGATATGGCCGTCCTCCCAAATAATAGCCTGCAGTTTTTGCTTTTCCTCAGCGTTCACAATATAGCCGCCCTCTGCTTGAAGCTTCTCCAACAACGCATCGGCTATAGATTCCAAGGCAATAACGGAATTATCAGACGAGCAGGAAGCGGCCAGGTCCAGGGTTTTCGAAATACGGATTTTTTCGGCGGCTTCCGCCAAATCCGCGCTGTCGTCCACGGTAATAACGGCATTTCCCGCGCCTACGCCGAGCGCTGGCGTACCACTGGAGTAGGCGGCCTTTACCATCGCGGCGCCACCGGTTGCCAACACGCGGTCGCACTGCTTCATCAGTTCGTCAGTGGTTTCCAGCGAGGGATGTTCTATCGCTATCACCAGGTCTTCGGGCGCGCCAAATGTCTTGATCGCCTCGCGCATCAAATCGCAAATCTTCTTGTTGGTTTGTTTAGAGCGAGGATGTGGAGCGATGATAATAGAATTGCGTCCTTTTACTGCAGATATCGCTTTAATCACCGGCGTGGCTTCCGGGTTGGTGCAGGGCGCCAGCGCGCCGATAACACCCGCCGGCTTGGCAATCTTGACGATATTGCGCGCTTTGTCCTCCTCAATGATGCCGACCGATTTATCATCGATAATGTCCATTAGCGTGGCGCGTGTTTTGCGAAAGATTTTCAAGTACTTGCCCTCGTAATTTCCCAGCGCCGTTTCCTCTACGGTAAAGTGGGCGATCTCCTCCGCCACGTCGGGACGCGCCACCGACCAAACCATAGCGGTGATCAACTCATCCACCTGCTCCTGTGTGTAGTGCGCTATTGCCGCTTGCGCCGCGCGAGAGCGCGCAATCAATGCTTCTACCTCAAGAGCCGCTGCTGTTTTGGTTTCCGGCGTATCGACAGCCATGACGTTTCTCCTACCCAGGTTTATAAAGAAAACCCCGCCATAAAAGCGGGGAAAAATGCACACAATTGACAATGAAGTTATCTAACCATACCGCTAAAAGCAAGTGGATTGACGATATTGCTGTATTGATGGATTATATTGTCATTATTTTTGAACAACATAGATGCCACAAAATTCTTAAATATCCTTATATTTCATAATATTAAAATGTTTAGCACATCTGACTGGCCGCTTCCATCAGACGGAATTCGCTTTTTAACGCCCCATTTTGTCATTGAGCAGCTATCCGGGCACCCGCTTACCCGAGGACTTTATCCTTTGGCCACGGGTTACTACCCAAGGGCCCATGGTCACCGCATGCAGAGAATTGAGCATATTAACTACTTAATGATCTATTGCACGGCGGGCAGGGGCACACTGATTGCCGGAAGCAAAAACTATCGAATCGGCAGCGGCGACCTGATACTGCTGCCGAGAAATACCCCGCATGCCTACAAAGCGGATACCAAGAACCCCTGGTCAATCTACTGGGTACATTTCGATGGCGCGCTGGCGGACGAGTTCTATAAGCATACCCAAATGAATTCGCCGCGTATCACTATCGGCGTACAACCGCGAGTCGTCAGGATCTTTGATGGGCTCAACGAATTGCGGCGCAGTCATTATCAACTGGCGGAATTTATATTGGGCTGCCACCAACTGCAGGCATTGCTGAGCTATACGGCGCTGCTCGCCCGGCAGCGCAAACCCAGAACCGGAAAAGCACTGGACTGGGAGCGCATACGGGCGATGATGCAGGAACATATTCACGGGCAATTAAACCTGGATGCATTGGCGGCGGAGGCGAAGGTATCCAAATATCACTTTTCCAAGAAGTTTAAGGCTTATACCGGACAGTCGCCGATACAGTACTTTATCAATATGAAAATGCAGCGGGCCTGTTATCTGCTGGACAGCACTGACCAATCCGTGCAACAACTGGCGGCGTCGCTCGGCTACGATGACGCCTATTATTTTTCGCGGCTGTTTAAAAAGGTGATGGGGCTTTCACCCGCGCAGTACCGGCAGAGTAAGCATCGGTGACTCATGTATCTTGGTTTGGTGCCACTAGCTCGCGGCCATCTGCGAACAGGGTTTGAGACTCGCTGTGAATACATCCCTGTAAGCTCCGCGTCGACATCCCTGTCGACGAGGGTCTCAAACCCTGTCCCCAGACGTCCGCTCCCGTCGGTGCTAAACGGTTGGCTGTGACCACAATAGTAAATAAAAGCACAGGGTCGTCGCGAGGACGTGTCTGAGCAGCGTAGCGCGAGTTTATTCGCAAGCTCACCCTGCGGGTCGACTAAAGGTCGCTCAACACGTCGTGTTGTCCCAGCGCTGGGCTTTGCTCCTTTGTTGCGACCGATTCGAATAGCCCTCCCGGCTTCGGCTAGGTCGTTGGCACCAACCTGTCAGCTAAGGTAAAACTTTTTTACTCCGGCGTTTGCAATCCATCGCTGTAATAAACCTTGCCGCCGCCGTCTATAATCACACCGTCAAAATCCGGGAGGCTATTCAGTAACCGCAAGCCTTTGTCCACGCCCAACACAAACACCGATGTCGACAGCGGATCCGTGTCAAATCCCCTTGGACCCATTACGCTGACGCTCATGATATCGCGTGCGGAGCGCTTGGTGGATGGGTTGATAATATGGTGAATACGTTCGCCGGACTCAGCGTCAAAGAAAAACCGCTCGTAATCACCCGACGTGGAGAAAGCGACATTGTCCAGCGGCAGACTAAGTGCAACGCCCTGCCTGCGCGGATTTCTGATTCCCACCATCCAGGGCCGCCCGCGCCGGTCGCCCAGAATATAACTGTCGCCGCCGGCGCTAATGCTGGCGCTGGCGATCCCCCACCGCAGCAATATAGCGGCCGCCCTATCGACAGCGTAGCCTTTTACAATGCCGCCCAGGTCAATTTTTATTGCCGGATGCGCAAACGCCACCGTCCGGTTTTCCATATCCAGCCGAACCCGGCGATAGTCGATGACCGCCCGCTGCTGCTGTAGCTCATCCGGTGAAAGCTTTTCCCGATAGTCGTAGTGCTGTCCCACCGAGGCAAAAGTAATGTCAAACGCCCCATCTGTAAGATCTCCATAAAACAGCGCTTTTTGCAGGACGCTTGCCATTTCATGTGATATTGATACCGGTTTGCCGGCGGCTTCGCGATTGATGTTGGACAATTCGCTATCGGGCTTATAAAAACTGAACTGCCGGTCGATGCGCCGCATTTCATCCATCACCGCATTGATCGCCGCACGACCCTTTTGCGGATCCTCATGCCACAACACGAGGCGAATTTCCGTACCCATAATAGCCTGGGTATCGTCAATCCATTCGCTTTGGGCGGGCAGTGCGCAAAGCAGGGTTAGGAAAAATGCTGAGAGATGGGAGATGGAAGATGGGAGACGAAAGACACCCCAGACAAGGCGCCATAACTCACTGTAAGTATCATCTCTCATCTCTCGTTTCACATCTCCCGTCCTTTAAAACTCTCCCTGGAAGCTGACGCGGTAACTGTCGTCGGGCTGTCTTTCTCCAATCACGGCAAGCGCTGTTTTGAGTTCTTCAGGAGCGCCTTCGCGCGGCTTTATATCACCGCTAAAGTCGTAGCTTCCGGAGGGCTTTACCGCGACCTTGCCGTTTAGTCCTATGGCGCCGCCCTGGTCGAAAATCATCGCGATCACATCACCGGATACCGAGGATAAGTCGGCCGAAAAATTGCCTAGTGGCCACCAGCGCCGATCCATAAACCAACTCGCGGACTGCCAAACCGCTCGTCCGTCCAGCGCGTTTACCGCGCGCTTGTCCACTTCCAATTGGTTCAACTGGAACGTCATGGTTCCGGCAAACGACCCGACGCTGGATGCACCCAGCAATCCCGCGGGGAAGCTGATATCACCATCTTCTAACCGCCAGTGGTTATCGCCCAACAAGCCCACTTGCCCTTTTATTCTCAGCCCGGAACCCTCGGCGTCTATGTCCGCGGTGGGCGAAAACAATAGCAGGCTGAAAGGGCTTAAATCCCATTCCAACGTATCCAGATAGACACCCTGACCGCCGAAATTCACGGACAAACCAAGGGCGCGACCCTCCCACAGGGTGCCGGTATAGGCCTGCGCGTAAACGCCGGACTCCCGAACAAACTTTCCGGCGATACTAGCGGGTGCGCTGCTGATAACCGACCACAGGAATATTGCCAGGCCAAGTGCTATCGAGATTCGAATTAGCCTGGTCACTGGCTTGCCATCCGCAACCGCACGGTCGCCGCGACCTGGCCCGTGGCGCCACCCTGCCGCACCGAAAGCTCGCCCAACACAACGCCCTGCCCCACTTCAATTTCATAGAGCCACTGCAGCAAGCGGTCGAAAGCCACATTGTCGAAACGCAGTGAAACACTGCCGTCGCTGCCGGGCTGAAACCCACTCATCCGTATGTTGTTCTGGCGCAAACTGCTGTCGACCAACTGGGTCAGATTGGTTTCCCTGGTGGTTGCCGAATTTTCCGCCGCCTGCAGTTGCTTGAGTTCCACTGCAAGTTGCCGAACGCGCTGCAGCGACGCCTCCGCGGATTGGTTGCGCTGTTGCTGCTTGGCCACCGAGGTCTGCACCGGGGTAATCACCGCAAACCACAGTAGCAGCACCAACAGGGTCGCCGCCCCCAACAGAACCATGCTTTGCTCTCGGAGGTTGAGTGACTGCCATTTATTCATCTCGCCGTACCCCGCTGCGCCAGCTCGCGAATTCTCAGCCGGGCTTGATGGCCGTCGCCATCGGCGCTGGCTTGCACCAGTTCCACGTCCATGCCCAATTCGGCGATTTTGGCGCGGACCTGTTCGATGGCGTTAAATGTCTGCGCCCAAAAACTCAAGCGCATTTCGCTGCCGTCGCCGTTGTAGTGCAGTGCCCGCAATGTCACTTCCTCGTTGGCCGCCACCACCGGCGCCACCATCGCCAGGGTGGACATTGCCGAGCTGCTGCCCGAGGTGCCCTGCAGGCTGTTGACTTTGTTGCGCAGTTGCCGTTCGGCATCCACGATCACGCCCCGCGGCACTACGCTGCGAAATTCCCGCTCGATTTGCTGCCGCAGTTCCAGGTTGCGGCCGTCCAGAATATTGTATTGCACGGCGCTGACGACCAAGTAAATCCCCAGGGTAATCCCGGCAAATACGGCGACGTTTCGCCACTGCTGCCACCAGCGGTTAATCGGCAAGCGGCGACCAAATTCGCCCTGCCGCAGATCGATCTCGGGAGTAACCGTGACATCGATGCTCTGCCACCAGGTTTTCACTTGGCGGTCAATCTGCAGGCCGGGGACAGCCTGCAAAGATTCGCTGAAATCATCCAACGCCTGCTGATTTGACGCGCTAACCGACACAGGAATAATGTCTTGGTCAAGTTCTCCGCGCAGTATGCCGAGCCCGGTTAACGCCAAGTTTGGCTCCATCATAAAGCCTTCGCCTTCACCGGTATGCGCCAATACGTTTTTGCCGGTTAGGCGAAGCGACCAGCCCGAAGAGCGGGCCAACAACAGAGAATCGGGAACAACTCTCGCGAGATCAATCTCAGCCGATAAAAAAGGCTGTAATTGTTCGTTTAGCCAATCGCGCCGACAACTGGCAACCGACACCTCACCGTCGCGGGGTTCGCCCAGCGCAAAATGCAGTTCTTCTATCTCGTCGACCAGTAATTCTTCTACCTGATAGGGCACGGTATGGCGGAGATGCCGTTTTTCCCTGTCGCTGTATTCGACCTTCTTTATAAAGAAATGCTCGCCCGGCAACATCAACCACATTTCGGTTTGCTGCCCGTTAATGGCGTTGCGCAGTGCGTCGAAGTCACCACTTCCCGAGCCGTTGCCCGGCGCATCCTGCCCGTTGTCGCCAAGCCGTTGCCACTGGTAACCGCCGCCGGCCTGTTGCCGAATAAGCAATTTGCTCATAACCAACCCCGGCTGCGCCACACCACTTCAAGCATATCCGGCGTGCGCCTGATTAAACTGTTCATTGTCATATTCCGGTAGTTGATATTGACCTCACCGTGTAATAAAAAGTAGCCGCTGCTAACCGCCATTCCTTCGACGCTGATATTACCATCGTTTGCCGCCAGGCTGTCCAACAGCGGCGTAGCCAGCAGATCAGCCGTGCTTTGATAGCCATCGCCGCGTTCGTCTATCAACTCCTGTCCCTCGGTTTCATTTAGCGGGCTTAACGACTCCGCCAGGTTGATCGTACGCATCACATTCAGCGGCGCGGTATTGACATTCAACGCGGCGGTCTTCGGCAGCGCCACGCACACCCAGCGCAGCAATTCAAACAACTCCGGCGTGATATGCCGCACCTGGCGCAGCTCGCTAACACTGGTCATCGCGCGATTGGGCGGCCTATAGCCCAAATCACTGTAAAAAAGTGATTCGGCGCCGCCCAGGCCAAATTCGGCGTCGTCGGCATCCAGCCAGTCGATTACCGCTTCGGTGATTTGCATGGCTTCCGCCTCGCTAACTTCCAAGCCCTCGAAGGTTTGCAGCAGCCGGATAAAACGCCGTTGCGGTTCGGTAAATCTTTTCGCCGTCCCCTCTACCGCATTGGCCGCGGGATCGGCCTTGTCCGCCAGGGTGTTCACGTTAAACCTGCCCTGGGCGTCTTCCAGCAGTCCCCTGAGGAAGTTGTCGCTTTGTTGGTAGCCTTCCAGCGCAAACACCAATCCCTGCGGACTGGCCCAGTCTTCATTCAAATGATCGACTTCCCGGTTGTCGTCGTCGCGAAGCACTTTTATCGCAATGGTTTCAGCGCCCATAAAGTACGCCAGGCTCTGGGTGCTCGCGAGGCGGTTGCCGGCGCGGCGCGAGGTCAACTCAAAACTGTCGGCCAGGTAAACCACCAGGGCCGCCACCAGCGACATAATCAGCAGCGCCATTATCAACACAGCGCCGCTATCGCGACTTGCAACCCTAGCTGTCATTGCCGATACCTGCGGGGAGTGGGAACAAACGGCGTATTTCGCCCATATCCTCCAGTTGCAGCGTCAGCTCCAGCGCCACGGGTAAAATACCCGGCTGATTCCACTGCTCCCGCCAACTGCCGCCGAACGTCGACGTCTCGCCGCCGGTATCCCGGTCCAGGAACCTGATCCGCATTTCCTCCACGCCGTTAAACAACTCCAGCGCCTGTGGCTCGGTAATGGTTGTCTGAGACAATGTCGGCCAGTAAAGACGCCACAAAGCGCCCTGTGTATGCCGATACTCCACTCGCTGCAGATTACTGCGGGGACGATGTAGCGGGTTCAGCCAACCCTGCCGGGTAAAACGCACATAGGGTTCTATATCAACGTAGCCTTCGCCGATCAGCGCCGCTTCATCCTCCAGATTGGTGGCTACGCTTCTATCCACGAACTGGGTTAAATCCCGCTCCAGCAGCTGTAGCGCTTGATCCACTTCGTTAATCCGTTGCGCGGTTATTTCAAGCCGTTCCGCGGCGTTAAACGACGAGGTCAACGCGCTGTAGGCCATCACCGACAGCACCGCCGACAGGGCCACCGCCACCAACACTTCCAGCAGCGTAAATCCTCGGACCGGGTGCATCCTACCTCTCCACCAGCCCGAGTAGCTCAACCAAAGGCGTGTCCTGCTTAATCACATCCTCCTCGTCGCTGGCTTCACTGCCGCGGTATACCCGGATATCCAGCCGCTGAATTCCCTCACTTTCGGATTCGTAGCCTTCAACCTGCCAGATCCATTGGCCATTCGCCATATCCAGTCGGCCCATTGAGCTGCCCTCCAGGACTTGTCCTTTGAGTTGCTTTGCCAGCAAGGCTTCCGTGTAGCGATTACTGGCAATCCATTGCGCGACGGTTTTCTCGCGCAGGTAGGTTGTGGTATCCGCTACATTCGCCATATAGAACAACAGCGCCGGTAGCGCGAGGCCGACAATGGCCAGCGCGACCAGCACCTCGACCAGCGTAAATCCGGTGAACCCGGTCCTGTTACCCGGCATGGTCCGGCTCCAGCAATTGGACGCGGCCGAGTAAATCGGCTTTGATAAGATAGTGCTGGGAATTGTCTCGCTCCATCCAGAAGGTCAATTCGAATGGCGTGATTTCGCCGCCGCTGAAAAAGTAGATCTGCGGCGTATCAATCGGCTCATCCGGTTTTACGTCCTCGGGAAGCAGCACTGCTTCATCCTCAATCAGCAAATCGGCCTCGAATTGGGCGGACAATTGTCCACCGGCAAACACCCTATCCAGTTCTTCATCCGCCAGTACCCACTGGCCCTGCAATTGATGAAACCAGCTGTAGCGCCAGGGCGCATCTATGTCTTGACGCCAAAGCGCCAAGCCCCTGTTGTTACCGGAAAGCCGTGCCTCGTCCGACGCGAGTTCCAGCGTGTCGGCAAAATGCTGAAATTCCCAGCGAATCTGGTTGGCTCGCCCACCCCCGCCGAGCTGCAGGGTGGCCAGGCCCACAATAATGGTGACAATCACCAGCACCACCAGCAGCTCAATCAGGGTGAAGCCCTTGAATCGCGACATGGGCTTGTTACTGGTTTTCGTCGGCCTTGCGCCAGTTACCCAGGTCGGCATTCTGGTCATCGCCGCCGGTGACGCCATCGGCGCCCAGGGTGTAGAGGTCAAACTCGCCGAATTCGCCGGGGCTGAGGTACAAATAAGGACTTCCCCAGGGGTCCAGAGGCACGTCCTCCAGATAGCCGCCCTGTTTCCACGACCTGGGCTCAGGCGGCAGCGACGGTTCTTCCACCAGCGCCTGCAAACCCTGCTCGGTAGTGGGGTAACCATAGTTGTCGAGACGGTAGATTTTTAGCGCCGTCTCAATGGCCTTAAAATCCGCATACACCTTTTGTACACGCGCTTCATCGGCTCGCTGCAGCACGTTCGGCACCACGACGCTGGCCAACAGCCCCAGGATCACCAACACCACCAGAACCTCCACCAGCGTAAAGCCTTGTTGTGGTGTTTTATCAATCGATAAACCGTACATATCAACTCCCTTAATTTAGCTTGCCCAGCAGCGTAGCCGCTGGGCCAAACATGTCAAGCCACATCTCGCGCCTCACGTCACAACAC
Source organism: Porticoccaceae bacterium (assembly GCA_028280905.1). Taxonomy (GTDB): domain Bacteria; phylum Pseudomonadota; class Gammaproteobacteria; order Pseudomonadales; family Porticoccaceae; genus JANQKW01. Next base: position 351 of record JANQKW010000165.1, on the reverse strand, counting down.
GGACAGGTGCGCGGCAGTGATTGAACAATTGGCTAATTAATCAATGTATTCAGATCCAGTATCGGCAGCAGTACCGCCAGCACAATAACCGCGACGATACCGCCCATTACCACCACCATCACCGGCTCAACCACGCTGAGCATGGTATTAATGGCGTTCGACAACTCCCGCTCCTGGTACTCGGCGGCCCTGCTCAGCAGGGTGTCCAGTTCGCCGCTGGCTTCACCGCTCGCCACCATTTGCACCAACAGCGGCGGAAAAATATCCGCCTGCGACAGCGCATTATTCAGGCTGCTGCCCTCTTCTACCGCGGTAACCACATCTTCACAGGCGGCTCGCAATTGCAGGTTG
>JANQKW010000164.1 GCA_028280905.1 Porticoccaceae bacterium | reverse complement strand
CTATGTTTGAGACTCGCTGTGAACCCATCCCTGGGAGCTCCGCACCGGCTTCCCTGCCGGTGAGGGTCTCAAACACTATTCCCAGACGCCCGCTAACGTCGGTGCTACCCGTGACGCTCTGAGCGGGTGTTTAGGAACGTCTTTTGAGGCCCTCGTCGACACGGATGTCGGCGCGGAGCTTACATGGACGTATTCACAGCGAGTCTCAAAAGACGTTCCTAGATAGCCGCGGGAAGGTGGCACCAGACCAACGTCCGCTATTGGCACAAATCCATCAGTAAACATAAATCCTTTTCAGCAACGCTGCTTTTTAGCGTCCTTTTCGATACCCATTAGCAATCCGTCGACAATCCCCGGCAAGGTATCCACCACATCCGCTTCAAGCTTCTCCACAAAAAGGTGGTCAGCGCGCGTCTCACCAAGGTTTATACAGTAAATAGGCTTGCCCTGTTCGGCCGCCAACTGACAAAACCTGTATCCAGAATATACCTGCAGCGAAGAACCCACCACCAACAACGCGTCCGACGCATTTAACGACGCCACGCATTGGTCTACCCGCCGTTTGGGCACACTGTCGCCGAAGAAAACAACGTTTGGCTTCAGTGTTCCGCCGCACAGATCGCAAACGGGAACTTTCACGGATGTCATATCATAATCGTCGATATCTGCGTCCCCGTCCGGCAAGGCCCTGGCGGCGTACTCATGCAGGCCGGGATTATCCCGCGTCAGGATGCTCTGCAGGTCCGCGCGGGAAAATACGCCATGACACTGCAGGCAAATCACCTGATCGACTCTGCCATGCAACGCTATAACGCCGTTGCTGCCAGCCTGTTGATGCAGGGTGTCTACATTCTGCGTAACCAGTTGCGCCAGCAGTTGCCGTTCCTCAAGCCTCGCCAACGCCCGGTGTGCGGGATTTGGCTCCGCCCGATCCATCAGCTGCCAACCCACCATGCTTCTCGCCCAATACCGCTGGCGACTCCGTTGCTTGCTGATGAAGTCGGCGTGTTGTATAGGCACATTTCTCAACCACTCGCCATGGTGATTCCGGTAAACGGGAATACCGGATGGGTGGCTTATTCCGGCACCGGTAAGCACCCAGATTCGGCGATGTTGTGTCAGTCGGTCAATGAAACTCTGCATGTCTAACCATCATTGGCTGGCCTTCATTTGCCGGCAACCGGCCGTTAAAAAGATTTGCCAGCCACAACCGTATACGCGGCGGGTTTGCTATGCAGTTCACTGTGCAGCAACCCGGCAATGACTACAATCGGAATATTGAAGGAATGAATGGCAAAGCCATTTTGGGTGAGTTGGGAAGTTCTCGCAACCCTCCGCTGATGCCAAGTGTGATATTAAAATTTTTAATGTATTCAGCAGGTTGTGAAAAAGTACGAACAAAAAACTCGAAGATTCCGCCACAACTTGGCTATACTATGGATTTAGTGCCTGGAAGAGCGCCTGTAACCGACATTAATATGAACCTGAAGATATTCCATAAAACAACAACAACCCCGCTGATGGCGGTTGGCGTCGGGCTGCTCTGTTGCACCCTATCCGCACAGGGCGACGAGACTGTTATTGAAGATGAGATCACCGCTGAGGTCCAGGCGAATGACATTGCCGCCACAACCGGCGACATTTATCCATCGGACGAACCGGAGCAGGTTTCCTCGCGCCCAACACAAGTGTTGGCCAAGGCGTTACCTAAGGCTGAAAATGTCGACCTGGAAGAACCTGTAATCGCCATACCGCCGCCGCAGGCGTCGACTAGCGAAGAGATGCCCGAACCCCCGGCCGAACCGCAAGATAAGCCGGAAGTCGCACCGGAGGAAGCCGTACTCGCTGAATCGCTGGTACTGTTGGGCAAACAAGTACAACCCGGCATTGCAACCCGATTGTCCTGGTCACCGAGTCAGTCATTCGAGGGCATCGCCATACCTACGCCGGTATTGGTTGCGCACGGCAGCAAGCCGGGGCCGGTTTTGTGTTTGACTGCATCAATCCACGGCGACGAGTTGAACGGCATTGAAATCGTCAGGCGGGTGCTTTACAACATCAAAGTGGACAAGCTGTGGGGGACTGTGATCGGAGTGCCTATCGTCAACCTGCAGGGGTTTCACCGCGCCTCCCGGTACCTGGCTGACCGACGCGATTTAAATCGCTTCTTTCCCGGCAACCCCGAGGGCAGCTCTGCTTCCCGCATCGCCCATTCTTTTTTCAACCAGGTAATCAAGCACTGCAACGCGCTGGTGGACCTGCATACCGGTTCTTTTCACAGGACCAACCTGCCCCAGCTGCGCGCCGATCTGACTAAGCCACAGGTGGTGGAGCTTACCCATGGCTTCGGCGCAACGGTAGTGCTGCATAGCGAAGGGGCCCGCGGCACCCTGAGGAACGCCGCGGTAGCGGCGGGCATTCCCGCGGTTACGCTGGAAGCGGGCGGACCTATGCAACTGCAGGAAGACGCGGTAGCCCACGGCGTTAAGGGCATACAAACACTACTCAACCGGCTGGGAATGTACAAAAAGATCAGTTTCTGGGGCGATCCGGAACCCGTCTATTACGAGTCTATCTGGATACGGGCACAACAGGGCGGTATTTTGCTCAGCGAAGTAAAACTGGGCAAGCAGGTAAAGCAGGGAGACCTGCTAGGTGTGATCACCAATCCCATCACCAATGTGAAATCCGAATTGGTGTCCCCCTACAACGGCAAAGTGCTGGGAAAAGCCGTTAACCAGGTGGTGCAGCCGGGTTTCGCCGCTTTTAGAATCGGTATACAGCGGGAAGAGAAAAACCTGGTGCCCGCCGAAGACAAACCCGGCGAACTCAACGCGCCACCGACAATCCCGCCCGCTGGTTCACCCACGGTGGAAGAGGAACCGGACCTGGCCAAGGCGGAAATCCCGGCGACGGAGTCGGATTCATCATCCACTGAGGATTCAGAATAGGCGCTATTCCTCGGTTGGTTAGCCTATTCAGGCTAGCTGCACTTGGAATCGCCGCAATTCAGGCAGGTCATGCAGCCGTCCATCAATATCACCGCCTTGGTGTTGCATTTTCCGCACAACTGTGCGCCGTCGGGAAACGGACTGTCGGCGGTCGTCGCGGTGGCGCTGGCAGTTTTGGCCTCAAACTCGGCGCGTTTCTCGTCGAGGATTGTCTTCTGGTGCTCGCTGAATTCCGGTGATTCTATCAACCCGATTTTCTTCAAGTGATCCTCGATTGCCTCGCCAATTTCAGCCACCAGCGAGGGCATAAATTTGCCGCCTTTCTTAAAGTAGCCGCCCTGTGGGTCAAACACCGCTTTTAGCTCTTCAACCAGGAAGGTGCAGTCGCCCCCTTTGCGGAATACCGCCGAGACAACCCTTGTCAGCGCCACTACCCATTGGAATTGATCCATATTTTTCGAGTTGATAAAAATCTCAAAGGGCCGCCGCTGTTCGTGGTCGGTTCCGGCGTTGAGCACTATGTCGTTAATGGTGATATAGAGCGCGTGATCGGAGAGCGGCGTTTTCACCTTGTAGGTAGAACCGTGCAATTCCTCCGGTCGAGACACATTCTCGTGCATCTGCTCGATAGCGCGCTCCAATTCTTCCATGGGTTTCTCGTCATTGGCGGAAGCCGGCGATTTTTCCGGTGTCACGACTTCGTAGCCAACAATTTTCTTTTCCAGTTTAATCGTCATTGTCTGTTCCTGTTCGCCTTGTGATCGCGGCGTTAAAATTTTCCCCAGCTAAAACTTTCCATAGTAGCCTTCTTTCAAGGCGTCAAAAAGATTCGCGGCGGTATGGGTTTCACCGTCGTATTCCACCTCTTCGTTGCCTTTAAGCTCAACGGTGGAGCCGTCTTCAAGGGTGAATTTATAGGTGGTGTTCTCCAGGTCTTTCTCTTTCACCAAAACGCCCTGGAAGGCCTCCGGGTTAAAGCGGAAGGTGGTGCAGCCTTTCAAACCGTTTTCATAGGCGTAGAGATAGATATCCTTAAATTCCTCAAACACGCAATCCGTCGGCACATTGATGGTTTTCGATATTGAGGAGTCCACCCATTTCTGCGAAGCCGCCTGCACGTCCACATGGGCCTTGGGATGAATATTCTCGCTGGCCACGAAATAATCGGGCAACTGCTGCTCTTCCGTTTCCCCAAACGGCATCGCCTGGGTATTGACCAATTCGCGATAGGCGAGCAACTCATAGGAAAAAACATCGACTTTTTCCTTGGTCTTCTTGCCCTCGCGAATAACGTTGCGGGAGTAGTGATGGGCAAAACTCGGCTCAATACCGTTGCTGGCATTGTTGGCCAACGACAGTGAAATGGTGCCGGTCGGCGCTATTGAGGAGTGGTGGGTAAACCTGGCGCCAACTTTTTCCAACTCGGCCACCAACACCGGATCCACCTCAGCTATCTGTTGCATATAGCGGCTATAGCGCGCGTGCAGCATCTTGCCGGTTATTTTGTCGCCAACCGCTATGCCGTCCTCAGCCATTTCCGGACGACGCTGCAGCATTTTTTCGGTGACCTCAAACTCCTCATCCATAATTGGCGCAGCACCTTTTTCCTTGGCCAATTCCAAACCCGCGCGCCAGCCGGCCAGCGCCAACTGCTTGGAAACTTCCTCGGTAAACGTCAGGGATTCCTTGCTGCCGTACTGCATTCTCAGCATCGACATGGTGGAGCCCAAGCCGAGGAACCCCATGCCATGGCGGCGCTTGCGCATAATCTCCCGGCGCTGCCCCTCGAGCGGCAAGCCGTTGATCTCAACCACATTGTCGAGCATGCGGGTAAATACCGACACCACCTCCCTGAAGTTGTCCCAGTCAAAACGGGCGTTTTCGGAAAACGGGTCCAGCACGAACTTGGTAAGGTTCACCGAGCCCAGCAAACAGCTTCCGTAGGGTGGTAACGGTTGTTCCCCACAAGGGTTGGTCGCCCGGATATTTTCACAGAACCAGTTGTTATTCATTTCGTTGACCTTGTCGATCAAGATAAACCCAGGCTCCGCATAATCGTAGGTGGACGCCATTATGACATTCCATAGCTTGCGGGCTTTTACGGTTTTATAGACGCGGCAGGCCACCTGTCCCGCTTCGTTGACAACATAGTTCTCGGTGGTGGGGAACGCCCGCCAGACAATATCGTCGCTGGCGAGGCTAGCCGTACCCTGCTCGACTTCATTGCTGCTGACCGGGAAACACAGCGACCAATCGCTGTCACTTTTGACCGCCTCCATAAAGTCTTCGGTGATTAACAGCGACAGATTAAACTGACGCAAACGGCCGTCTTCCCGTTTGGCGCGAATAAAATCCACCGCATCCGGGTGGCTTATGTCAAATGTCGCCATCTGGGCGCCGCGGCGGCCGCCCGCGGAAGAAACGGTGAAACACATTTTGTCGAAGATATCCATAAACGACAGGGGTCCGGAGGTATAGGCACCCGCACCCGACACATAAGCGCCCCTGGGCCTCAGCGTGGAAAATTCGTAGCCGATACCGCAACCGGCTTTGAGGGTCAGGCCAGCTTCCAAGTTCTTATCGAGAATGCCCGCCATGGAGTCCTCGACTGTTCCTGAAACTGTACAGTTTATCGTCGAGGTCGCCGGCTTGTGCTCCAGGGCGCCGGCGTTCGAAATTATCCGGCCCGCGGGAATAGCGCCATTCCTCAGCGCCCAGTGAAAACGCTGGTACCACTGTTCCTGTTTATCTTCATCTTCGACGTTGGCGAGCGCCTTGGCAACGCGCCGGTAGGTGGCGTCAATGGTCTCATCAACCGGATTGCCGTGTTTATCTTTGAGGCGGTATTTTTTGTCCCAAATATCTTCCGAGGCGGACTGCAGTCTAATGTCGACAGCAGAAGTTTCATCGCTTGTTTTTAAGGCTTCTATAGACATGGCTACTCTTGTGTTTGTATTTGTTGTTTATATCGAACTACTAATATGTCACTACTGGAATGTTGTGGCGATGATCAAGCGAGATGTGGCTTTGGCCCTGCTGCTTTATATTTTATCCACAGGTTGCTCACATTATGCCAACCTGTTACCCACTACATATAGTATGCCGACCCGGACTCATACTACTATCTGTAGTGTTTTTGTCAAACACTCTTGATAAAAAATTTCTTATCCACATTTCACCCTCGATTGCAAAAAGCAATTCCGTGGCGAAATCCTCTGTTCGGGGTGTATTAATGTAAGTGCTCACTTAAGCATCAGGGCTTTAAATATTGAGAATCAAACTCTGAATGGCCACTAGTTAGTGGGTGACTGAACCAATTTTGAGTGGCGCCACCATTCCGCAGCCATCTGGGGACAGTGTTTGAGACTCGCTGTGAATACGTCCCTGTAAGCTCCGCACCGGCTTCCCTGCCGGTGAGGGTCTCAAACACTGTCCCCAGACGCCCGCTAACGTCGGTGCTACTTGTGATATCTTAAGTGGGTGTCTAGAAACGACTTTTGAGACCCTCGTCGACAGGGATGTCGACGCGGAGCGCCCAGGGACGGGTTCACAGCGAGTCTCAAAAGTCGTTTCTAGACACCCGCGGGACGATAGCACCAAACCAAAACAAGCAAGGTAAGCTACTGGAACAATGCTGTCTTATTGCATACATGAGCAAATAAAAATGTCTATGGCTCAACACTGCCCCAAAGATCGTATTCATCCGCCTGCTCGATCCTGGCCGACACCAGATCCCCGGGTTCAACGCCAAACTCCCCGTTCAGATAAACAACGCCGTCAATCTCCGGCGCATCGGCATAACTGCGCCCCACCGCGCCTTCGTCGTCCACCTCGTCGATCAGAATATCCAGGGTCTCACCCAGCTTCCGCTGCAGACGGTCAGCGCTAATTTGCCGCTGGGCAGCCATAAACCGCTCCCAGCGCTGCTGCTTTACTTCCTCCGGCACCATACCGGGCAACGCATTCGCCCTGGCTCCCGCCACAGCTTCATATTGAAAGCAGCCTACCCGGTCCAGTTGCGCCTCCTGCAGCCAGTCCAGCAGGTACTGGAAGTGCGCTTCGGTTTCACCGGGAAAACCCACAATAAAGGTACTGCGAATTGCTAGCTCGGGACAGCTCTCACGCCAGTTTTTGATACGCTCCAGGACCCTTTCTTCGTTGGCGGGGCGCTTCATCGCTTTCAGAATATCCGGGTGGGCGTGCTGAAAGGGGATATCCAGGTAGGGCAATATCTTGCCTTCCGCCATCAATGGAACAATATTGTCCACATGGGGGTAGGGATAAACATAGTGCAGACGCACCCACACCCCCATTTCCCCGAGCGCTTCACACAGCGCCTGCATTCTGGTCTTCACCGGGCGGCCCTGCCAGAAACCGGTGCGGTATTTGGTGTCCACGCCATAGGCGCTGGTGTCCTGGGAAATCACCAACAACTCCCTTGTTCCAGCCTTAACCAGCCGTTCGGCTTCGTCGAGAACCTCCCCAATCGGCCGGCTGACCAGATCGCCGCGAATGGAAGGAATAATGCAAAAGCTGCAGCGGTGGTTACAGCCTTCGGAAATTTTCAGGTAGCTGTAATGCCGGGGCGTCAGTTTTACTCCCTGCGGCGGCACCAGATCCGTGTAGGGATCATAGTCCCGCTGCGGCGGCGCCCACTGGTGCACCGCCTCGACAACCGCTTCGTACTGGTGGGGACCACTGACCGCCAGCACGTCGGGATGGGCAGCGCGGATCGCGCTCTCCTCGCCGCCCATGCAACCGGTGACTATTACCCGGCCGTTTTCCCGCATCGCCTCGCCGATCGCGTCGAGGGATTCCTGCTTGGCGCTGTCGATAAAACCACAGGTATTGACCACCACCACATCGGCATCGTCATAGCTGGGCACTACTTGATAGCCCTCAACCTTTAGCTGGGTGAGAATGCGCTCGGAGTCCACCAGCGCCTTCGGGCAGCCAAGGGAGATAAAGCCGACTTTACCTGACATTTGCAACCTATTTACCGGGCTCGCGGGATTGAGGGGCAGCATTGTACAGGATGTTGCCAGTTGCTGCGTATCGACAGCGCCCCGCAAACGTTGGGGATGTCGCGAGAATCAGGATTTTACCGGTTGGAAACTGACGCAAAACATAAAATCTGTTAGGGTGTGCGCTTATTTTTAATGACAGTGTATTTCGCTATGGCCGACCAAAATACCCCGCAAATGAACCCCGCCGAACTGTATCGCGAGGAGACTTTTTCAGACCAGAAAACCGGCAGCATCCGCCGGTTGACCCCGGTTACGCCGGACGGCGACGTCGACCCGTCCCGGCAAGTGCTCTACTTCGGGTCCGCCCAGGTGATGTCGCCGATGGGGGCTATTCCGATCAACTTCGAACTGCAGGCCGAAAGCGTAGGCGAGGCCGCGCAGAAATTCGGCGCCGCGGCGGAAAAAGCCATTGAGGAAACGGCAAAAGAGCTGGAACAGTTGCGCCGCGATGCCCAGTCACAAATCGTGGTGCCGGGGCAGGGCGGCGGCCCCGGAGGCGCGCCGGGCGGCGGTATTATCACTTAATGTA
>JANQKW010000363.1 GCA_028280905.1 Porticoccaceae bacterium | reverse complement strand
GGGTCTCAAACACTGTTCCCATACGCCCGCTAACTTAGGTGCTACTCGTGATGCTCTGAGCGGATGTCTAGGAACTTCTTTTGGGACCCTCGTCGACACGGATGTCGACGCGGAGCTTACAGGGACGTATTCACAGCGAGTCCCAAAAGAAGTTCCTAGATAGCCGCGGGATGGTGGCACAAAATCCAGATTAACCATGCCCGCTGTTGGCACTGATCTGTCAGTTAATGTTGAACCCTTTCACGACTGTTGTCTTAAAAAGTCTTGTTCAATACAGATAAAACTAGATAAGCAGTATGTGTTGGGTGGTCACTGCATATTATTAAGTGACCATTCAAGTTCTTTAAGAAATCTGATATCAGGATGCTGCTGCATCGCGTTACTGATCAATTGTTTTGCATCGGCTAAGCGGTTTTGTTGTAGGTATAGTGCAATGATGCCGTTGTAAAATTCTGGGTTGAGAGAGTCTAACTGCAGTGCGCTGAAATAGGATTTTTCCGCTTCTTCTATCTTTCCCTGTTGATGATGAATCACTGCCAGGTTATACCATGCTCTGCTGTTACCCAGTTCACCCGCTTTGCTAAGAGATGCTTTAGCGCCCTCATAATTACCCACTTCTGCCAATAGCAGCCCCAATGAAAAATGTACCAGTGGTGCATTGGGTTCTTTTTCCAGAATTTTGCGGAATACTGCTTCAGCTTGTTTAAGTTTTCCAGTTTGATAATGGAGATTGGCCAAATTAAACCGTGCGGCATTAAAACGATCATCAATTGTCAGCGCTTTAGAATAAGCTTGTTCTGCATCTCTCAATCTACCAGTCTTTTGGGCATTAATCGCAATTTCTAATTGAGTACCGGGAAATTCCATATTAGCTTGTAAAAACTCGTTATATTCTTTTTCTGCTTTATTAAACGCATCGTGATAGTTAGTGTTGATTTGACGTTTTGATACACCAATGAGACTGCGATAAGCAGCAATTCTTACTGCACGCACTGGATCATTTAACAGAGGCTGCAATAGGTTCAGCTTATTAGCTGCAGGCAAGTCATAATAAGTTTGAGCAGCGGCGGTTCTGATTAACGCTTGATCCGATAACAGTGCTGCTTGCATTAGCGATTGAATTTGTGGATTTTGCATTTCAGACGTTAACACTTGTGCAGCCGTTGCCCTGGCAATTGCTGGTTGGGTTTCATCCTGTAGCAAATTCATTAATGCTTGTAGTGATGTTGCTGTATTTGATCTGGCTTCAATCAAGGTTTCTGAAAAATGTGCAGGTCGAGAGGAGCCAAACCATGCTTCAATTTGTTTGGCAGCCCATTCGGCATTTTGATCAGTATGACATTGATTACAGGCATTGGGTGCATCCGAAATCATACTGAGATCAGGACGTGGAACTCGGAAACTATGATCGCGACGAAAATCATTGCCCATATAAATTTTACCCGGCATATGGCAGTCGACACATTGTGTGCCCGTTGCATGTTCACCTGCAGTGATACTAACTGCACTACTATGGTGATGATGATCAGGCGAATCATACTGAGCTGGGTTATGGCACTGTCCACACAATGCATTGCCCTCAATTTTAAGTGAGGCACTGTGCGGCTCATGGCATTGAATACAACTGACATTAGCATGGTACATTTTGCTTTGAACAAATGAACCGTAGACAAACACTTCATCCAGTATTTGTCCGTCAGGGTGATAAAGCCCTTCACTTAATAGTTCAGGACGGTAGTGATCCAAAAAATTGTCGCTGTCATGACGGAAGGTCTTGGTTAGCGCCTGCCTGCGCGAATGGCAGCGGGCGCATTTGTCAACCACCACTTTAGGGTGCATGCCGGTTTGCATGTCAATGAAGAGATCTTCAATTTTCTCTGATGAAGTATTATTTTGAAATAGCTCGACATGCTGTTTGCCTGGTCCGTGACAGGATTCACAACTGACATCAATTTCCGACCATGTAGTTTCATAGTGCCCGGTTTCAGGGTTAAAATTTTTATTAAGGTTCGTTGAATGGCAATCAGCACACATACTGTTCCAGTTTAAACCGCCTTTGGTCCAATGAATCCATTCATCAACTTGTACTCCCTGACCTTCCTGAAGGTCAAACCATCGATTGTTGACGGTATCCCAGGCAATGGGTAACGCCTGCAATTTGCCATCAGGAAATTTTACCAGATACTGCTGTAGTGGCTCAGTGCCAAAGGTGTATTCAATAGAGTATTTTTTAGTCACATTACTGCTAGTAGACGTATTATCAGTGACAGTGTTATCGGTAAGATCCTCAACAAAAAAACGACCTTCGGATTGAGTAAAAGTGCCCTGAAAGTTTTCTGATTTATAGATCGTATTATTAAAATCACCTTTGACGGTATCCGGTGATGCTATTTGCATGGACTCATCATGATGAGAACCTTGCCACATAACAAACTGATCTTCGTGACAACTACGGCAGGTGCTGCTACCAACATAGTGGTTATCTATTGTTAAAGAGGAAGTGTCATCGCTATGAGGGTTGTTCTCCTCCACGGTATTGTTGTCGGCTTCGACAGTTTCTGTCGTATCAGATGAAAGCTCTGAATCAGGAGCAGAGCTAACAAGGTAAATGAGAATGGCTAATAGAGCGAAGGCAATTGATAGAATAATGCCGAGGTTTTTTCTTCTAGGTATGCTCATGGGCCGTATTATAAAAGAGGCTATGAATGGCTGCGAGCAATAGTTTTACTTTTATGGAATTAGAGAGTATGGAGGGGAGAGCGAGATTATTTCAGCATTCTCCGACATCATTGGATAAATAGTTTTGTAAACTGATTTGCTCTGAAGTGGTGAAATGGCTGTTAACAGGGGTTAATTGTTGTATGCGGTCGACACGAAAACTACGGTAATCATCTCGCAATTCACACCAGCTAATTAATGTCCAGATTTTCCCCCAATAGACCAGGCCCAGGGGCCAGATAGTGCGCTCTGAATAGTTATGTTTTTCATCGTGATATTCAATAATCACCTTGTATTTTTTCTTAATGGCATTGCGCAATTGCTGATTGAACTGAGAAAAGGGTTGTTGCTCATAGTTGGGCACTAATAAGGTTTCTTCGGCGTGACTCAACAGGTGGTGTAATCGATCAGGCAGTACGGCTCTGATTTTTTCCAATGCGCCATCGGCAGATTGGCTGAGCCCTTTGTCGCTCCAGCCCTGAACCATTCTGACGCCAAGAATCAACGCCTCCAGTTCTGTTTCATCAAACATAATAGGCGATAACAGACTGCCTTTTTGTAGAATGTAGCCTACTCCGGCTTCGCCTTCGATGGGAATGCCTGACAAAATAAGCGCCTGCACATCACGGTAAATGGTGCGTTCAGATACTTGTAGATGCTCGGCCAGCGCCTGGGCAGTCACTGCCCGGCGCCGGCTTTGCAGCAGAGTCAGAATCTTTAAAAGGCGCTCAGCTTTTTGCATTAATCAGGCGGCCTCAGTCTCGTGGTAAGCTTCACTAAAGGCTGTCATTTTACGCATCGTGGTAGAACTGTCATCCACTAATGCCATGATAGATTTGCCGACTTCGCTTTGCATAAACAGTTCCCCGGCTTTGGTCATATCTTCTGGTGTTTTCCAGTAGATAATATCGTGCCACAGATCGTTTTCATCGACGCTGAGCGAGCGATAAATAAAGCCGGACTGTTCCAGCAAAAAAGCTGACATGGCTTCGTTGGTTGCCGCCAGCTGATCGGTAGTGGCAGTGTTATTTAGCTTAAATGTGATTGCTTCAATGGTTGAAGGTTGCATAGTATTTTCCTTGATAATAAGTAGTTTAAGGTTTAGAGAGTTAGGGAGCTCAACAATTACTGTTGTGCTTCATCCCAGTACATCGCTTCGATTTTGTGGCCATCCAGGTCGCGGACAAAACAGCCATAATAAGCATCGCTGTACTGAGGGCGTGGTCCTGGTTCTCCATCACAGGTTGCGCCGGCATCAATAGCTGCTTGATAGAACTCGTGGACGGCCTGCTTAGTGGTTGCCAGAAAGGCGACGTGGTTACCATTGCCAACCGATGGCGGCTCGTGGTTAAAGGGCTCTTGCACCCAGAACTCCGGGTATTGTTTGCCATAGCCCACGGCTTTAAATTCAGGCTCATCAAAAACACGCTTAGCGCCTACTGTTGCCAGTACTTGATCGTAGAACGCTATAGCCTTCTCAAATTGCGCGGTCCCGACCGATAGATGTGAAATGATCGTGGGTGGTTCAAGGTTTTGGTTGTCAGTCATATCGCCTCCTGTTGCTGATTGGTTGAAGTCACTTAGTTTACGGAGAGCTACCGACAGGGGCTGTCAGTAGAGTTAAGGATGTTTAGACGAGACCCAAGGTCCGACAAATCGGCAGGATAGCCGATTTGGGCAGCCTTTAGGCTGGCCCGGAGGGCAGAGCGCCATGGATGGTGCGAGTCACTAACGGCAGGATAGCCGATTTGGGCAGCCTTTAGGCTGGCCCGGAGGGCAGAGCACCATGGATGGTGCGAGTCACTAGCGGCAGGGCCGAAAATTGCTCCTGCATTTTCGGCATACCAGCCATCCCGGGCTATAAAAGCCGATTTGGGCAGCCTTTAGGCTGGCCCCGCGGACCGAAGGGCAGCGAAAACCATTGTGGTTCTAGGGATTGCCTCGGTCAGTTGCAATAATTCCGGCAAGATTTTTCGCGTACGCCTTCTTTCGCTCCACATCCATGGTGCGATTGATTTGGATCCGCTGTGCCTGGGGTGAGCCGGCACCATGCAGGGACTCGGTCAGGTAACCGACCGCGTTGCGCCCCATGGTCATGTTCTCGATCAATCGCAACATGCGAGCACGGTCTTCAACCGAGACATCACGGCGCCCTTTGAAGTACTTATTCAAGAGTGGCCCGGCCACATCATGCTCAAAGTCTGCCTGAGACGGCAGCGTTACCATCAAGCCACCGGCAAGGTCCTGTGCCAGACGAGAGATTTCGTAGGGAAAACGTGTCACGTTGTGCTTGCAAATATTGGCCAACATGAGGTCATTCATGAAGATGCCTGAGTCCAGTTGTTGAGCCTCGTGGGAGGAGGCGATAGCCGATGAATAAATGGTTTCGTTAAGGTGTGTCATTTCGACGAGTTTATCTTTAACGTGGCTTGCCTGGTCGGCACCGTTATACTCAGCGATCGCCGCGGCCGCGCCGACCATGACGTCTCCCAGGCCGGTTTTGCACACATAGCTGGCCCGATGATATGCAGTGAAACGCGACACCATTTCCTGGGCGAATTCGTATTCACCGTCCATTAACACATGTTCCCAGGGGATAAACACATTGTCGAAAACAACCAGGGTTTCCTGCCCGCCGAACTTTGCGTTGCCCTGGTCGATGTCGCCATTTTCCAAAGCTCGTGTATCACAGGATTGCCTGCCATAGATGTAAGTGAGCCCCTGGGCATCGCCGGGCACCATGCCGACCACCGCGTAGTCACGGTCGTCTTCAGACATATTCATGGTCGGCATTACACATATCCAGTGTGAATTGAGACCACCGGTCATATGGGCTTTGGCGCCCTTCACATAGAGGCCTAGATCGGTGCGATGGGTCACATGCATGAAGAGATCCGGGTCGGCCTGCTCGCTCGGGCGCTTGCCACGGTCGCCCTTGGGGTCTGTCATGCCGGCACCGATAATGACATTGTTGCGCTGCGCGTGTTTCATGAAGTCGAGGTAGCGCTGATGATATGTCGTCCCGTGCTTTTGATCGATATCGTAGGTGATCGAATGGAGCACACTGACGGTATCCAGGCCCGCGCAACGCTGAAAACAAGTCCCGGTCAACTGACCCAGGCGCCTCTGCATGCGGTTTTTTGCAACCAGGTCTTCCGGCGACCCAACGATATGCAGGAAACGGTTCACAGGAGCCTCAATTAGAGATGACCAAGCAGTCGCCAGTTCCGGTTCCTGCTGAGCCAGGTCATAGGTTGCCTTCAGGGCATTAATTGAAGGACGGATAATTGGATGATCTATAGGATTTTCTATCTGTTCACCGAACAAGTAGACGGTGACTTTACGACCTCGCAGGCTCTCTACATAGTCGCTACCTGTCACGACGGGTGAAAACCTGGACCAGCGGGCTTGTGCACTCTCTTCTCTGGTCCACTCTATCGAATTCACAGCTTCTGTATTACGGGTCATAACAGGTTCCTCCGAGTTTTAGACAAAGCCTATAGAAAACTCGGAAGAATATAAGGTCCAAAAAGGACAGGAAAACTCACACAATTGAACCTCAGCCACCTTATTATTCGATGCTTGACATCAAGACTCAATAAAGGAATTTTTGCATTCTGTACTCGATTGGGCTCGATCCGGTCCATGATCTGAAAGCTCTCGTAAAAGAACGTGTTTCCAGATAACCCAAATCTGCGGCGATATTCTCAATTGAATCCCCGGTGTCTCTGAGTTTGGCGCATGCCAGGTCCCGGCGGACGGCTTCACAAACCTTTCTGAAACTGCTTCCCTCTGATCTTAAACGCCTGCGCATCACGACTGGCGACATGCCAAGCTCAGCGGCGACTTCATTTGCCGATTTGGCGGCGTAGATGCCTTGTTCCCAAGGGCGGAGTACCTCTCGAACCCTTCTCGAGACACTGTTGTCGCTCGCTGGAATAGTCATCAAATCCAATGGTGCGTTTGTCAGCATTTGTCGGAGTTCCGCCAAGCTTCGCCGAACCGGCACTAGTAAGTCAGCGATCGAAAATCGCAAACTGCAGCGTGCCTCGTTGAACATATGCTCGCAAGGGAAAAGACGTCTGAATTCCTCATAATAGTGCTGGGGCCGGTCGTAGGAAAAACCGGCCGCTCTTATTGGCAGAGTTTCTCCGGCAAACCAGCAGGCTAGGCGATGCCATATAATTAACCAAAACTCCATGAAGTAGTGGTCTGGATCTAGTTCGGGTTGCCGGAAATGACAAGTCAGAGTGAGGCTGTCACGATCCGTTTCAATATTTGTCACGATTTCGTCAGTTAGTACAGCATAGAATTGCACGCCTTTTCTAAGTGCTTCAAGGACACTAGCGGAATGAAATGAATACTCAGACATTACCGCGAACGATCCGGATTTTGTGCGCAGTTCAGTGTACCCCATGAATTCATCGTCTAGGGTTATCCAAATGTCACGGACCAACGCCGCCATTTTTTCAACGCTTTCCCGTGCCCCTATTTCGACAAGGCGATTGGTGTCTATACCGGCCCGCGCAAAGAATCCCTTGCTATCATATCCTCTGCGCTCAGCCCCCCGGACACAAACATTGAAATAGTGCGCATCAATTGTCGCCATTCAGCACTTTTCTGAGCAAGATTCGGGTAACCAATAGTACGTCAATCGGAACAGCTCCGCCAACTGCGGAAATCAGCGTTCGCAGGCTGCGTCCCAGAGCTTATGAACAGCTATTGCCAAGCGTTGAGGTTGATAGAATGGCTTTTGGCGGCCCAACGGCTGAAGAGCTAAAGTCAGCATATATGCAGCGGATAAAAAAAAGGCTACCCTGGCGGGTAGCCTATAAAATGCAGGCCATAGGAGGGGCCTGTAGCACTATTTGCTCATAGTCGAGCAAGGGGGTCGTAAAATCTACTTAAGCTGCGTTGACTTCCTGTTCGGATGATGTCTTTTTTGCCGCCGTTCCTCGGCTCGTTGAAGTTTTTGCCTTACTTGCTTTTGCGGCCTTTTTCGGTTCTTCAGCTTTCTCCGCGCCGCCGAAGACGGAAAGGTTGTTAGGCAAGTTGACCTTTTCGGAAATCTTGCTGCGGATTTCCGCCAGGCGTTCGTTAATGTTCAGGTCTAAGCTGTCTACGGTGAAAGCTTTGCTTCTCTCCCGCAGTACTTCAGCCTGTTCTTTGAGCTTGTCACCGGCGCCTTCCAGCATTTCCTTGGCGTCGGATTCGAGCTTTTCGCCTCGGGCTACCAGGTCGTCAAATATCTTTCGAGACTGGTCGTTCATCTTGTCGTAGCCGTTTTGCAGGTTGTCGAAGCTCTGGCCATAGGCGCCCAGACCCGCCAGCCAGATTCGGCGCGTCAGTTCTTCGGTTTTCTCGATGGGGGTTTTTAAATCGCTCATATTTTAGCTCCGGGTTGTTTTGGGGACGTTGGTTCCAACTGATTCTGCCAAAGATAATATTGGCGATTTTTAGAAAACGCATACTAAAAACTCCGAAATCGGGGTTTCGAATAAACCGGTTGTCGATGATTTTCAGCTTTCGGGCGATTGCCAAATGGGGCCGGCGGCGGCGCAGCGCCTGGTCTTCAGCGGCAGTGTTAACCGGGAGACGTGTAAAAACGACCAAATCTATAAAAATTTTGCGACAATAAGCGCCATGAAACGCAGAGATTTGATTACGCTTGTCAGCCTGGAGATGTTCAACGAAATGGGCGAAAGCAACCTAGCAGCGATCGATATCGCGAACGAGCTGGATATCAGCCCAGGTAATCTCTACTACCATTTTAAGGGCAAAGAGCAAATCATCGCTGAATTGTTTGCAAACCTGTCTGTTCAGGTGAATGAGTTGTTCAACTTGGAAATCCGGGACGAGGATGCGCTCACGGACAGCTGGCTGCGGTTGTATGTGCTGTTAGAGCTGATATACGACTATCGTTTTTTGTTCAGGGGGGTTAGCGATATCAACACCAGGTACCCGGAGACAGGAAAGAAGTTGATTCGACTAATTGAGCGGTTGCGGAAGTCCTACTACAACTGGATCCATAGGACGAGCGAATTGCGGATTCTGGAAATACCCCCCGACCAAAAGTCGATAATGGAGAGAATAGCCAACAACCTTGCCTTGGTGATGCTGTACTGGGAGAGTTTTCAGGTGGTGCTGGGGCACCCGGAAAACAAGCGGGAGTACGTTGAGGAGGCCAGCCTGCAAACGCTGGCGCATCTATCGCCATTTCTGAAGCCGGAGGATATAGCGAAAATAGAGATGTGCCACCAGTCCTACTTCGGTGATAGTGCGCTCAGCGAAGAATAGACGCGCGCAACCTTGTTTGGTTATCTCGTTGCGTCCATAATTCGATTAGTGAGATAGGGCGGTATCGCGATGAGTGTGATAAATATAGAAAAAGAACACAACCTTACAGACGATCAACTGGAAACCATTGCGGAGGGCATAGGCAACAGCCTGGTGGCGAGATATGGAGGTGGTACCCAGTGGCGAGGCGATAGGCTCTGCTACAGCCTGCCGGGTTCGGTGGATGCCTATGTGGAATGGGACGACAGCCAGGTAACGGTGCACGCGGAGCTGGGGTTGATGATGGTTATGCTGAAGCCGGTTATCACCGCTGAGATAGAGCGGGAACTTGAGAACCACCTATGAGTTCCTTCTCTTAGTCGGTAAAGGTTGCCTCGACTCCAAACACGGCGGAATAAGCAAAGAATGATTATGGGCCATTCCGGCTTAGTTGATTTTCCGCTGTTCCCCCTGCATAAAGTACTGTTTCCGTACGTTCCACTGCAGCTGCAGGTGTTTGAACAGCGTTATCTCACCATGATTGCCGATGTGCTAAAAAACGGAGAGAGGTTCGGCGTTGTGCCAATTGTGCGGGGCGGAGAAGTTGGCGCGGCACCGGAAATCTTTCCGTTTGGCACGTTGGTTTCAGTACTCGACTGGCAACAACTGCCAAACGGTCTGCTGGGCATCAGAGTGATGGGTGAACAGCGGTTTCGTGTAATGCAAAGCGAAGTGGACAGCCGGCAGCTGACGACCTCCAGGAGTCGCCTGTTTATTGAGGACCTCGAACAACCGCTCGACGGCGATTACCGGGAATTTAAGGCGTTAATCGACAGCTTGCCGTATCCGGCGCTAAAGCAGCATTTGGCGTCGCAACCGGATGACAACCTTTGCAAGCTCAGTTGGCTGTTGGCGGAAGCCCTGCCGCTGGATACTGAAACGCAATGCCGGCTATTGGCCGAGCAGGATAACGGTAAGCGCTTGGCTTTGATTCAAGATGTTCTGGAAAAACTGCTAAATTAGTGCTCGCGCGAGGTGCCTGGGGTAACTGGAGTATCCGTGGCAATTCCGATAGAATCGCGCTCCTTTATTCTACGCTGAGTTGAATGCCGCTTGTCGCGCTTGGAGAAAACCTTGGAAGTCAATCCTATAAAAACGGCCCTCGATGACCTTCAGGCGCGTACAGACGTGCTCCGGGGGTATCTTTGACTATGCTAACAAGAAAGACCGCCTGGCCGAAGTAGAGCTGGAACTGGCCGACCCCGAGGTCTGGAACGAACCTCAGCGGGCGCAAAAACTGGGTAGGGAGCGAGCTTCGCTGGAATTGATCGTGAACACTATCGAGGCAATGGATAACGGCATTGCCGATTTACAGGAGCTGCTTGACTTTGCGGTTGAGGACAATGACGCTGAGTCGGTGTCGGAGATAGAGCAGGAAATCTCCGGTCTGACGCAAACGCTGGAAAAACTGGAATTCCAACGCATGTTTTCCGGCGAGATGGACGCGAACAACGCCTACCTGGACGTGCAGTCGGGTTCCGGGGGAACGGAAGCGCAGGACTGGGCTGAGATGCTGCTGCGCATGTATTTGCGCTGGGCCGACAACCGCGGCTTTAAGGCCGATCTGGTCGAGGTGTCCGCCGGCGACGTCGCCGGAGTTAAAAGCGCCACCGTGCATGTGCAGGGGGACCATGCCTTCGGTTGGCTGCGCACCGAGATAGGCGTGCACAGGCTGGTGAGGAAATCACCCTTTGATTCGGGTAACCGGCGTCACACGTCGTTTGCCGCGATATTCGCGTCGCCTGAAATAGACGACAGCATTGAGATTGACATCAACCCGGCAGACCTGCGAATTGATACCTATCGATCGAGCGGCGCCGGCGGTCAGCATGTTAATACCACGGATTCGGCGGTGCGCATAACACACCTGCCTACCAATACCGTGACTCAGTGCCAGAGTGAACGCTCGCAACATCAGAACAAGGATAGGGCGATGAAAATGATGCGGGCTAAACTCTACGAGTTGGAGATGCTGAAACGCACCGAGGCATTGCAGGCGGTCGAGGACAATAAGTCCGACATAGGTTGGGGCAGCCAGATTCGTTCTTACGTGCTGGATGATTCCAGAATCAAGGATTTGCGCACCGGCATCGAGACGCGCAACACGCAGGCGGTGCTCGACGGTGATTTGGACAGGTTTATAGAAGCCAGCCTTAAGGCGGGGCTTTAACCTACTCGATAATTTAAAACTAGTTGCAGGCATGACTGACGAGAACAACCAACAGATTGACGAAAACAGGCTGATCGCCGAAAGACGCAGCAAACTCGAGGCTATTCGCGAGCAAGCTGGCAAGGAGGGCGGCAGCGCGTTTCCGAACCAGTTTCGGCGGGCGCATCTGGCAGGCGAACTCCAGCAAGAATTTGGCGACAAGTCGAAAGAGCAGCTGGAGTCGCTGAACAGAGTCGTCAGCGTCGCTGGACGCGTAATGGCCAACAGGGGCGCGTTTATGGTGATCCAGGACATGAGCGGCCGGATCCAGCTGTATGTGACCAAGCAGGCCAGGCCGTTTGCCAAGTCGCTGGATTTGGGTGATATCGTCGGTGTAAAGGGCGCATTGCATAAATCCGGTAAGGGCGATCTGTACGTCAACCTCGACGAGTACCAGCTGTTGACCAAGTCGTTGCGTCCGCTGCCGGATAAATACCACGGCCTGGCGGACCAGGAGTTGCGCTACCGCCAGCGCTACGTGGATTTGGTCGTCAATCCAGAGATAAGAGATATCTTTAAAATTAGATCAAAAGTTATTGATTTTATAAGAAATTACCTGAACAGCCTCAACTATATGGAGGTTGAAACGCCGATGTTGCAGGCCATTCCCGGGGGCGCCGCGGCCAGGCCCTTTATTACCCATCACAATGCGCTGGATATGGATATGTACCTGCGCATCGCTCCGGAGCTATACCTAAAAAGATTGGTGGTGGGAGGTTTTGAAAGAGTCTATGAGATTAACCGCAACTTTCGCAATGAAGGCTTGTCCACTCGGCACAACCCGGAATTCACCATGCTGGAGTTTTATCAGGCCTACGCGGACTACAATGACTTGATGGACCTGACCGAGGATATGCTGCGCAAGCTGATCGCCGAAGTGTTGGGTTGCATGGAGGTCCGCAACACGGTTAAAAACACCGAGGGAGAAGTCCTGCAGGAGACGCTATATGATTTTTCCAAGCCGTTTCAGCGGCTTTCCGTGTTTGATGCTATTCTGCAGTACAACCCGGATATCTCCGCCGAGGCATTGGGCGACGAGCGAGCCGCGCGGGAAATCGCCGAACAGCTGGACATTGCGTTAAAGGATAGTTGGGGCCTGGGCAAGGTGCAGATAGAAATTTTTGAAAAAACGGTGGAGCACCGTTTGCAGCAACCGACGTTTATCACCCAGTATCCAACCGAGGTGTCGCCGCTGGCGCGCCGCAGTGACAGCGACCCCTTCGTCACCGATCGGTTTGAGTTTTTTGTCGGCGGTCGTGAAATCGCCAACGGTTTCTCCGAGCTAAACGACCCGGAAGACCAGGCCTCGCGATTTCAGCAGCAGGCGGCGGAGAAAGATGCCGGCGATGATGAAGCCATGCACTATGATGCCGACTATATCAGAGCCCTGGAATATGGCCTGCCGCCGACGGCCGGTGAAGGTATCGGCATTGACCGGCTGGTGATGCTGTTGACCAATTCGCCCTCTATCCGCGACGTTTTATTGTTCCCGCATATGCGGCCGGAGAATAAATAGTAACCACTGAGGAGGAGGGCCGCTTTGTCCGCAAATAACATCAAGCTGGATGCTTCCTGGTTGGCTTTGCTGGAGCCAGAATTCCAACAACCCTACATGCAACAACTGCGCGCCTTTTTGGTGGAGGAAAGGGAAAATAAAAAAGTCATATACCCACCCGGCAGCCAATGGTTTGCCGCATTCAACTACACGCCGTTTGACAAGGTAAAAGTTGTTATTCTGGGTCAGGACCCCTACCACGGACCCAACCAGGCGCACGGTTTGTGCTTTTCGGTTCAGCAGGGCGTGGCCATTCCACCGTCGTTACAGAATATTTATCAGGAATTGCAGTCGGACCTGGACATCCCTTTTGCCCCCCATGGATGCTTGACGCACTGGGCGGAACAGGGGGTTCTGCTGTTAAACGCCACACTAACCGTGGAGCGGGGTAGGGCGGGTGCTCACCAGGGAAAAGGCTGGGAAACTTTTACCGACAAGGCTGTCGAGCTACTGAACCGGCAGCGGGAGAATTTGGTGTTTATGTTGTGGGGAAGTTATGCCCAGAAGAAGGGCGCATTTATCGACGGGCAAAAACACTGCATTCTAAAGGCGCCGCACCCATCCCCGCTCTCTGCGCACCGGGGGTTTTTGGGTTGCCGGCATTTCTCGCGAGCCAACGATTATTTGGCTTCCACTGGGCAAACGCCGATTGCTTGGGCGCTGCCCCAACCCGACTAGCTATCCGTGCTTTTTAAGGGGCGGTTTATTCGCTTTGCGCCTCAGCCAGTTTAGGCCGTTGAAAATCATCGGCTTTGCTACCAGCCGCTGCTCAAGACGATATTTCCCCGGGTAGTCCAACAGGATCATAGCCAGCGCGATCGTCAGCAGTCCTTGACCGGGCAGGGCCAGCATTAGAATACCGCCGACCAGCAGGATCGCGCCCAAAATATTTTTTCCCGCCAGTAACAAGAATCTGGTCACCGGACGTGCCTGTTTCCCTGTCGGCTTGCGCTTTTGATGCAGGAAGTAGTCTTCGGGAATTAGCGACACCAGCCAGGGTAGAGAAAGCAGGCTGACGACAAACACAACCACAGAAATAATACTGAGCCAAACCAGCATGGATTGATGGTCGTTAAGCATCGACTGAATAGGGGAGATCCAGATTGGCGCATGGCGCCGGCGGGGTATCGCCCAACCCAAGACGATCTGTCTGGGCGGCATTGTTGTTCAGTACCACAAGCAGTTCGGCCTGCTCCGGCTTTTTCCAGGCCGCGCTTACCACATTGCCGACTCGCTGGTTACGTTCAGGCAAAAAGCAGTTGGCGCCAGGTTTTGGCAGTTTATTTGCTTTTATTTCAAAGCGATACATGCGTTTTTTCAAGCTACCTCTATATTTGGTGCGGGCGACGATCTCCTGTCCGGTATAACAGCCTTTCTTGAAGCTGATGGCGCCGGTTACCTGCAGGTTCAGCATTTGCGGCAAAAACATTTCGATGGTTTCCGCTTCAACCTCACCCTGCCCGGCGCCGATGTTTTGCAGCGTCCAGAAATCCGTGCCCGCCGGTGTGGCTGTCTCCAGTAACTGTCGCCATATGGCTTCCGCTCGCTCAGCGGGCGTGACGAGCTGATATCGGTTCGGGC
>JANQKW010000337.1 GCA_028280905.1 Porticoccaceae bacterium | reverse complement strand
GAAATGTTGCTGCGCAATCACGTACCGGCCAATCTGACGTTTATACTGGTACTGGTGATTGGGCTGTTGTCTTATCAGTCGATGCCCCGCGCCAGGGACCCGGATATCAACTTCAACTGGATCAACATTATTACCGTGTTACCCGGAGCGTCCGCGTCCGAGGTAGAGAAGCGGATTACCGATCCGATAGAGGACGTGATCAGCCGTTCGGTAAGGGACATTCGGTTTGTTTCAAGCACCAGTCGGGAGGGGATGTCCATCATTCTGGTGCGCTTCCAACAATTGCCCGAGAGGGATTTTGACAAACGTTTGGCTGACCTGCGGCGAGAAGTGCAAAATGTTTATACCGACCAGTTGCCCGAGGAAGCCAACGATCCCCAGATTTACGAGATTACCTCTTCAAGCGGTTTTCCCTCCGCCAGTGTGGTGTTGACCGCCGAGGCGTCGGATGAAGTTTTCCGCCGCTATGCCACATATATCAGAAAAGAGTTAGAACGGGTTCCGGGCGTTGACCGCGCCTCAATGGAGGGCGCCGAGCAACCCGAGTTGCATATCGCCTTTCACCCGGGGCGGTTGGAGGGTTTGGGCATTACCCCGGCGGACTTGGCGGATACCGTGGCCAGTTACTTCCGCGACGTCTCCATCGGCGATATTGAAACCGGCAAGGGCAAGTGGGTAGTGCGGCTGCAAGGCACCAGCGGCAGCCCCGCGGACCTGGAGTCCTTTCCGGTGGTCGGTGCCCAGGGCGTTGTGGAACTGGGTAGCTTAGCGGATATCTACCGCACCTCGGAGGAGCCGGCCAGGCTGGTGAGTTACCAGGACAAGCCCGCGGTGGTCTATACCATCACCAAACAGGAGGGTACCAACACGCTGGATTTGCTGGAACGGATCCGGCAGTTTATCGACCAGCGCAATGCTTCGCAGGGGGAGGGGCTTGAATTGGTGTTGGTGGATGACCAGACGGTAAGTACGCGCGAAGCCTTGTCCTTGATGCAAAACAATGCGCTGATTGGGCTGATATTGGTGATTTTGGTAGCCTGGTTGTTTCTCGGCAGCCGCATCGCGTTGCTGACGGGTATCGGAATTCCTTTTACCCTGGCGGGGACTTTTATTGTCCTTAATATCATGGGTATGTCGCTGAACAACAGTGTGCTGCTGGGCGTGGTAATCGCGCTGGGAATGCTGGTGGATGACGCGGTGGTGGTGGTGGAGTCTATCTACTACCGGTTGCAGCGTGGCATGCAAGCGTTCGAGTCGGGAATCGCGGCATTGCGGGAAGTATTCGCCCCTGTCACCACGTCGGTAATGACCACTATGGCGGCCTTTTTGCCGTTGATGCTGTTGCCGGGCATTCTCGGCGAATTTATGCGCGTTATTCCGTTAACGGTTACGGTGGCCTTGGCGATCAGCCTGGTTGAGGCCTACTGGATGCTGCCTACCCATGTGTCGGTGTTAAAAGTCGACTTTTCGAAACAGTCACAGGCGCAGCGCAAGCGTGAAAAGCTGACCCGGCAGTTGCGCACCCGCTACAGCCGTGCCCTGATTACGGCGCTGCGATATCCGTATCGGGCAGTTGCCATAGTAATGTCCATATTTGCCATCGCGGTTGTGCTGACCGCCTCGGGAGCGATCAAGGTGAATTTTTTTGCTGCCGACGGCTTCCGGCTCTTTTATGTCAATGTGGAAATGCCGCAGGGTACCTCGCTAGGCACCACGCTGCAGGAGGTAAAGAAAGTTGAACAACAAACTCTGGAGACAATCTCGCCGGAAGAATTGCGCTCCACGGTGAGCTATTCCGGCCAGATGCTCACCGACACGGAGCCGCTGTTTGGCGACAATATCGGCCAGGTGATGGTGAGCTTACAGCCCCAGGCGTCCGATGGCCGGCATGTGGATGAAGTTGTCGCCGAGATTGAAAGATATTTCGCCGAAACCGCAGAGCTAACTGACGTGAAAGTAACGCTGCTCAAGTTGGAAGATGGGCCACCGGTTGGGCGTCCGGTCAACGTCAAGGTTCGAGGCGACGATTTTGAAGTGCTGCTGGCGGCGGTTGACGAGCTGATGGATTTTATGGCGCGCCAGGATGGCTACTTTACCAATGTAACCAGGGATTACCGCCGGGGTAACAGGGAGCTGTTGCTCGACTTGAACGGCGACGCCATAAAGCGTGCCGGACTGGAACCGAATGATGTGACTCGCACCTTGCAGTCCTATGTCGACGGTGAATTGGTGAATCAGTTCCAGGATAATGGCGAAGAGGTGAATGTTCGCGTCATCGCTCGCAATGACGGTGCCGGGCAAATCGATGAACTGCTGCGACAAACGGTTTCCCGACGGGATGGTCAGACGGTAGCGTTGGGTGATTTGGTCAACGCCAGCTATGGCTACGGCCAACAGAACATCCGCCATTACAACTTCAGGCGGGCTATCACCCTGGAGGCCGATATAGATGAAGCGCGCATCGATACGGTAACCGCCAACGACATGTTGAGAGATCACTGGGAGAGCATTGCGTCGCGTTATCCGCGCGTAGAGCTGGACTATTCCGGCGAACTCGACGATATCCAGGAAAGCCTGGACTCGATAGTCTTGCTGTTCGTGATGGGCCTGGGGCTGATATACCTGATTCTGGGCACCCAATTCGGCAGTTATTGGCAGCCCATGATGGTGCTGGTTGCGGTGCCTCTGGCGTTTACCGGTGTGGTGTTCGGCCTGGCGGTAACCGGCAACCCATTGAGCCTGTTTACCCTGTATGGCGTGGTGGCATTGTCCGGTATATCGGTGAACGCGGCCATTGTGTTGATTTCAGCCGCCAACGACCGCATCACACGTGGCATGACGGTATTGCATGCCACTATCTATGCCGCGCGGAGAAGAGTGATCCCGATTCTGATCACCTCCTTCACCACTATCGCTGGCTTGTTTTCACTGGCGGTTGGCTTTGCCGGCGAGTCGTTGGTTTGGGGGCCGGTGGCGACTACCATTGTCAGCGGATTAATCACCTCCACCGCGCTGACCCTGTTTGTGGTGCCGCTCATCTTTCGCATTACCATGACCCGGTTTGCCCGCAAATCGGCATTTGTCGGAGAAAAAACCACGGTGAGCCCTGAGACTGTTGTATAGGATGCCGATAATCATGTATACGGAAATTATTAACCCGGCAATAAACACCGCCAGGTTAGTAGCGTAGAGGGGTAGATAAAGGTTTTGTCAAAGCAGGTTCACAATGAACAGTAAGGACAGTCGATCCGCTGATGCAGCAGCGCGCCGCGAGGAGCCGTACGGCGCCATACTGGAGCTGCAGCAAAACATCCTGCGGATGGCTGTTGAAGACTGCGAGAGTGAGGAAATACTGGCCGCCCTGTGCCGGATGGCGGAAGCGATACTGACGGATTCGGTGGCTTCCGTAATGGTGCTGGACAAGGAGGCCGGCCGAATGAGGGTGCTGTCGGCCCCCGGCATTGCAGAGCAGGGCATTGCGGCGTTAAACGGGTTGGTACCGGGGCCTGCGGGCGGCGCTTGCGGATATGCCGTTTACACCAACCAACCGGTATTTATAAAGGATGTTCTTGTCGATCCCCGTGGCGAGGGCGTACGCGATATTTTTGTCGACTATAACCTCTGCGCGTGCTGGTCAATGCCGGTCAGGGACTCAGCGGGCAATGCGATAGGCAGTTTTGCGCTGTCTTCGTTCGAGACCCGGGAGCCAACAGACTTCCATAAACGGCTGCTGGAAGTTGCCGCCTATATTGTCAGTATTATCCTGAAGGGTTCAAAGCAGGCGGCGCTTATTTCCGAACGGGAGAGTCAGCTGCGCCTCACCAACGCGGCTATAGACAATGCTTCAGAGTGTTTTTTCCTGTGTGATAGCGGGGGGTTAATTCTCGATGTCAATCCCGCGGTCAAGCAGGTGTTCGGTTATGAGCGGCAGGAATTGATTGGCGAGGATGGCAGTATATTGTTTTCAGACCGCTGTGATGACTGCGTGTTTGAGACGCTGTCAGGGCAGGTTCGGCAGGCACGGGGACGTTGGCAGCGCGAGATGTGGGCGCGTCACAAGGACGGCTCGGAGTTGCTGCTGTGGGTGAGCGCCAGCGTGATTCGCGAAGGTGATGACGTCTGCTATATGCTGGTGTGCACCGATCTGACTGACCTCAAGATGAACCAGCGGGAGTTGGAGCGCCTCGCCTACTTTGATCAGCTGACAGGCTTGTCGAACCGCCAGCGGTTGTTCGACCGAGTCGGCCACGCCATTGGCCTGGCGAGAAGGAGCGACGGAAAGCTTGCGTTGCTGTTTCTGGATATCGACAGATTCAAAAATCTCAACGACACCTTCGGCCATCTGGTGGGGGACGAAGTGCTGGTGTTGCTCGCCAAGCGGTTGCAAGCCGTGCTGCGAGAACAGGATACGCTGGCGCGCCTGGGCGGTGACGAATTCGTGGCGCTGATAGAGGATGTCGAATCGGAAAACCGTGTTTATAGAATCGCCGAGAAGCTGTTGTCGGCGTTGAAACTGCCAATAAATTATCGAGGTCAGGACTTCCTGTTAAACGGCAGCATCGGCATAGCGCTGTTTCCAAAAAATGGTGTCACCGCGGAGAATTTACTGAAGCATGCCGACACCGCCATGTATATGGCAAAGCGTTCGGGTGGCAGCCAAATTTGTTTCTACGAGCCCGAGTTGACCGAGAGGACAGCAAAGGCGTTTTCCATTGAAAGTGACCTCCGACTGGCGCTCCAGAGGGAAGAATTCGAGTTGTACTTCCAGCCAAAGGTCAGCGCCAGAAGCGGCGAAATAACCGGTTTCGAGGCTTTGATTCGGTGGAACCACCCTCAAAAAGGGACCATTAGCCCGCTGGATTTTATTCCGGTAGCGGAGGAAACCGGGCTGATCATTTCCATCGGGGAATGGGTGTTGAATAAGGTGATTTCCCTGCAGCAGCGATGGCGGGCAAATAACAAAAAACTCCAACCCATTTCCGTTAACATTTCGGGGCGGCAATTGAACAGTCATGACATCGACCGCTTAGTATCAAGTCTAAGCGACGAAGATGTTGCAACGGATTCCATTGAGCTGGAACTGACGGAGACTTTTTTGATGTCGGATCCCGAGCTTTCCGCGCTGCAGTTGAAGAAGCTGAATAACACCGGCGTAAAGTTGGCTATTGACGATTTCGGCAGCGGCTATTCGTCGCTTGGTTACTTGAAGCGCTTTAAAGTGGACAGCCTCAAAATCGACCGGCTGCTAATCCGGGACATCGATTCTGACCCGGATGATCTGGCTATTGTAAAAGCGGTAATTGCGCTGGCGCACAGCCTGGATATGAATGTGGTTGCCGAAGGCGTCGAAACAAAACACCAGGTGGATATGTTGACCGAGGCCGGTTGCGATGAGCTGCAGGGCTTCTTTTTTTACAAACCCATGCCGGCGAGTCACTGGGAAGAAGCCGTTATAGGCGCGGCCAGCTGATACTCGCTTTCCCGGTGACGGCGTTTAGTTAAGGGTATTACATTTATTTTACATAGCGCTGTTTCCGACCTGCTAGAATCCTTTCCCATAGATTGCCCGACTCGCTTTGTGGTGCGTGCACTTTATTTTTAGTCTATAAAGTAGCTTCGTGCCCGGTAAAAAGGAACTGACGGGAGACGGCACAAACGCTCACATTTACAAGGGTTTTTCTTTAGACAAAAAGAACGGGAGAAGAAGAAGTGGAAGATACTATGCAAACAATTGTCCATTACCTGTCCGTATATGGTATTCAGGTGCTTATTGCGCTGTTGATATTTTACGTCGGTCGAGCAATCGGGCGGTGGTTGAGTAATGTAACCGCGAAGATGATGCAAAAGCGCGAGGTGGATGAAGCGCTTCAACATTTTGCCGCAGCGCTTGTTTATTACGCGGTCCTGGTCTTTTCCGTCATAGCCGCACTCGGCCAATTGGGAATCCAGACGGCGTCATTTGTGGCCATTATCGGTGCGGCCGGCCTCGCGGTTGGTTTGGCGCTGCAGGGATCGCTGTCAAATTTCGCGGCCGGTGTACTGATTCTGATTTTCAGGCCGTTTAAAATAGGAGACTATATCGAAGCTGCAGGCGAATCGGGTTCGGTGGAAAAGATTCTTATTTTCACCACCGAGTTAAAAACCCCGGATAACAAGAAAGTGATTATTCCCAATGCCGCGGTAACCGGTGGATCCATTACCAACTATTCCGCTAATGACACGCGTCGTGTGGACCTGGTAATGGGTATTGGCTATGACGATGATGTCGAAAAAGCCAAACGAGTGCTCGAAGAAATTGTCAATGCCGATTCCAGAGTTCTCAGTGATCCTGCGCCTACCGTCGCTGTTGTCGAGCTGGCGGACAGCAGTGTGAATTTTGTGGTGCGGCCCTGGGTCAACACGGTGGACTATTGGGATGTTTACTTCGATTTGACCGAGGCGGTTAAGAAGCGTTTCGACCAGGAGGGTATTTCCATACCTTACCCACAATCGGACGTTCATCTCTACAGTCACTCAGCCGCGTCACAACAGGTTTTATCAGCGAATTAACTTGGCTTCTTGACAAAATAGGAGATAGATATGGGTATACTTTCTTGGATTATTTTAGGGCTGCTCGCCGGTATTCTCGCGAAATGGATTATGCCGGGGAAAGATGGTGGCGGCATGATTGTAACCATCCTGCTGGGTATCGCGGGCGCTTTTGTCGGAGGCTGGGTCGGTTCGCTAATCGGATTGGGCACAACCGGCGGCCTGAGCCTGGGCAGCATTGTCACGGCAACACTGGGCGCCTTGCTGTTGTTGTTTATCTTCCGCAAGGTCAAAAGCTAGGACCAAATCCGCGTCAGTATAGGAAGCTGCGAAAAGGCGCCATAGGCGCCTTTTTTTATACCGTGTCGGTTCAATTGGAATCATTCAACTGGCGGTATTCGCCGTTGAAGAAGATCAGCGGTTCCCCCGCGCTTATATCGCATGCCAATACCTCTCCTACCAGGATACTGTGGTCTCCTCCCGGGTATCGATGCACAGTCTGGCATTGAAAGTTGGCAACGCAATCGGCCAGTAGAGGGATATCCTTGACGCCTCTACGCCAATTCAGGTGGTCAAAACCTTCCTTCCGGCCTAGGGAAAACAGCCTGCAAAGTTCCAGCTGTTGCGCGCTGAGCACATTGACCGAAAAAAATTCCGTTCGCTCGAAAAGGCTGTAAAGTGAGGCTTGCTTATCGATACACCAGGATATCATGGGCGGCTCGAGGGACACAGATGAGAAACTGTTAACCGTGATGCCGACCGGCTTGCCGGCTAAATCGGCCGTAACAACGGTAATGCCGGTTGCGAAACAGCCGAAGGCGTCTCGCAGTAAGCGCTGTTCTGTCGAGGTGACATTGCTCATCTAATAACGCCTTTCGAAAGTGGACTCATTGCGGTTTAAAACTGCACGATGCTCTGCAAAGGTTACAACATACCTGATAAGCTCGCCTACTAAAAGGGCATACAAGTGACGGAATTTTTTGACCTTTTAATTATCTAACCACGCAGTCACAATATTAACAACAGCCGAGAGTGGAAACGGAATATGAATAAGATAATCAGTTTTTTTTCCGATATTCAGCAAAATATTATTGATCGTTTACAGGTTTTAGATGGTATAGCGCCGCTATTGCTGCGCCTTTATCTGATTCCCATATTCTGGATGGCAGGCACGAATAAAATCGACTTGAGTACGCTGATGCCTTTTGAAAATACCGTCGCCTGGTTTGGCAACCCGGACTGGGGTTTGGGCATGCCGTTTCCGGCGCTGATGGCATTCCTGGCGGGTTGGACGGAGATTCTCGGTGCTGTGTTTCTGGCCGTCGGCTTTGCCGTGCGCTGGATATCCGTTCCGCTGATGATAACCATGCTGGTGGCGGCGTTTTCCGCGCACTGGGACAACGGCTGGCAGGCGATTGCCGATCCGGGCGCGCCTTTCGCCAATGAACGTGTTGTGGAATCGGCGGAGCGCCTCTCCCGGGCTAAGGAGATTCTCAGGTCTAACGGTAACTATGGATGGCTTACGGAAAAAGGCAGTTTTGTGGTGCTAAATAACGGCATTGAGTTTGCCGCCACCTATTTTCTCATGTGTTTAACTCTGTTCTTTACCGGCGCCGGAAGGTTTTTCAGCATCGACTACTGGTTGAGGCGGCAATACGTGCCGGATTGACGGGAGGTTCGAGAGGCCTGAGCCATACTTTGCGAGAAAACGACTGCGAATAGGTTTAATGTTAACTGATAGGTGGGTGCCAATAGCAGACCTCTCTAGTCTTAGTTTGGTGCCACGTTTCCGCGGCTATCTAGGAACGTCTTTTGAGACTCGCTGTGAATACATCCCTGTAAGCTCCGCGTCGACATCCCTGTCGACGAGGGTCTCAAAAGACGTTCCTAGACAC
>JANQKW010000273.1 GCA_028280905.1 Porticoccaceae bacterium | reverse complement strand
CTTGCCATGACCGCTGACACACCAACTGCATCCGTCATTATCACCTTGAAGGAGTACTATGTGGCGCCTAAACAAGAGCCCTAAACGTATATGTACCCTTTGCAGTAAAGCACCGCCTTCCCCGCCACCTGCACACGGTCGCCGCCATCATAGTGGCAGGTCAACCTTCCCTGCCGCTCCGATAGCTGCAGCGCTTCCAGCGACGGCTTGTTTAACCGCTGCGACCAATAACGCGCCAGCGCACCGTGGGCGGAGCCGGTAACCGGGTCCTCGTCTATCGCCACATCGGGGCCGCCAAACCAGCGGGACACAAAGTCAATGCCATCAGTGGTGGAGGGCGCGGTCACTATGGTGCCCCTGGCGTCCACCTGCTGCATCTTGGAAAAATCCGGCGCCAGTTCCCTGACAGTCGACTCATCTTCCAGCACTACCAGGTAGTCATCCGCTAGGTAGGTTTCCGCGGGCGCTAGACCCAGCCCCTGTGCAATACAGTCGGGGCAGGCCGCGGGCCGCAAGTTGCTCACCGGCATATCCAGCGTCAACCGGCCTTCGGTTTCAGTGACGGCAAGTTCACCGCTGCGCGTAGTAAACAGGTATCGATTTTGCGTGAGCTTTTTTTCCGTCGCCAGCACAAAAGCGCTGGCCAGCGTGGCGTGGCCGCACAGATCTACTTCGCAGCCGGGCGTAAACCAGCGCAGTTCAAAGGCGTTTTCCCCCGCCACAAAAAAAGCCGTTTCCGAGAGGCCGTTTTCCCTGGCTATCGCCTGCATCAACGAATCGTCCAGCCAGTCATCCAGCGGCATCACGCCGGCCGGGTTGCCGCCATCGAATTGTTCGGTAAAGGTATTGACCTGATAATATGCAAGTTTCATGTTCGCAATTCTCTAACAACCGGTTAGCTGGTTAAGGAGTGCACTAGTCGGTTATCCTTTGGTAGAAAGTTCACTCGTTTATACGCGGTTGGGTCTCCTCAAGCGGCGGCTTAAATCAACCCGGATATCAGCCCAAGCGCAACCGTCAGCAGCAGTGCCGATACCGTTAGCCGAACGGTTTTGAAGGTCACCTTGTTCAGCAGTCTGGCGCCCAAGTAGGCGCCTGCGAATGCCGACAGCGACGCTGCAATCACCAATGGCCAATCCACCTGCTGCGAGTGCGTCGACATTTCCCAACCGTAAATCAGCATCCGCGACATATCAACCATCACCGCCAGCGTCGCGCCGGTGGCGACAAACTGCTGCTTGTCGAGCCCGGCCTTGATCAGGAACATGCTTCTGAAAGCCCCTTGATGGCCGGAAAGGCCGCCGAAGAAACCGCTAACCAGGCCGCCAACCGGCAGGTACTTGCGATCTATCGCCAGCGAAGCCAGTCGAGGTGACAGCTCCAGCAGAACAAAACCCAGAATCAGCAGCCCCACCGTTAGCTTAACGGGCGAAACGGCAACCGGGTCGCCAAACAGTTGGTGGTCAAACAGTGACGGCAGGTCGGCCAGCCAACCCAGTAACAGTGCGCCGATAAATGCCGCGGCTACCGCGGGCACGCCAAACGCCAGCAGCACCGAGCGGTTAGCCTGGCGGCCCAGCAACCCTACCTTGAAAAAATTGTTGGCCAGGTGAACCATGGCGGTAATTGAGATAGCCAGCTCTACCGGCAGGAACAGGGCCACCACCGGCATCAACAGAGTGCCGAGGCCGAAGCCTGAAAACAGCGTCAGGCCGGACGCGATCAGTGCGGCGATTGCAATAACCAGAATATCCACGACGCCTCCGGGAGCCGGCTTACAAGTAAATGGCCAACTCTTTTTCGTGGCGCTGTGGCTGCGGGTCGGTGATTGAGTTCACCCCGGAGATCCATTCCACATACTGTGCCGGCAGGCCGTTTTCCCAAGCGCCGCGCACCACGTGCTCCTTGTACCAGTGGTATGGCCTGAGCGTCGGGTCGATATTGGTTGCGTAGTAGGTTGTCGCCTGTAGCAACTCATCGTCCGGTGAAGTCACCTGCACAATCTTTTCGTCGTAGCCGTGGCCCAGGCCCTCCGCCAAATCTAGCAGGCCCTTGTCGGCGCTGGACATTTGGTACAGCACACCGTAAACCAGGTGGTCGTTTTCGCCTGTTTCGAAGGCATCGCACTTTGCCGAGCCGTCGGTATTGCTTATTTTGTGAAAGCGCAACTCGTGGGCAACCAAGGATGCCACAGCCACAAAGGTTGCCGAAGGCGCCCGCTGTAAAAGGCGCCGGCTGGACATATTCGATCCGTAGGAAAAATAGAGCATATCCCTATTCCCTTATTTCGCGGATAGTTTGTGCAGGTGTTTAGGTTGCTTTTTTGCCTCGATTCTATACATAGGATTTTTCAATTTGATTAAATTACTATTAACTGTTTTTACATCCAGTATTTTTGTGCTTTAATAATAGTGCCGCCCGGTCATTTCCCCACTAGCGCGGGCTGTTGGGGATTTCCGCCGGTTAGTCCATCAAGACAAGGAAGCATAGTTATGACTGACAAACAATCCAACGCCAAATCGTCGTCTTCTATATTACAGGAGCGACACATCAAGGTCTGCAAGGTCTTTTACAACGAAAAGCTGAAAGAGGAGACGCCCTACGCCGCCATGACACCCGTGCCCTGGCTGCAGATGCGCGGCAGGTGGCTGGAACAGGTGGGTTTTGCCATAGATACACAGGTCAAGGTGACCGTAAAGCAGGGCAGTATAATCCTGACTGCGCAAACGGCGTCCTGAAGCGGATGGTTACAAGCTTATTTTGAACAGGTTCTTGATCTTTGCAATTAGGCGCTGTTCGGTAAGCTCTTCCAGTTCGCCGCCGTCGAGCCACTGCCCGTAACAGACCGAGCAGGTATCGATATGAACCTCGTCGTTCATCAGGCTGGTAACCTGCACCATATTGCCGGTTCCGCCACATCTCGGGCAGCGGCTTTTCTTTGCATCATGCCCCTGGTTGTTGTCAATCTGATTTCTCAGGGCGTCAATCGAACCGGACGCCAGAATTTTGTTCAGTTCGCCGATATCGAACCAGATGCCGGAGCAACTGTTGCACTTGTCAACTTCCACATTGCCCAGCATAATTTTCTGTAATTTTCCGTTGCATTTTATACATTGCATCTGACGACCCCCTTGCCATAGGCAACCCTTTTTTACTCAGTCTGGTATAACCCTGGCTGACTTTCAACAGCTGCGGCCTTAAGCCTGTTATCAGATAATCCCGTCATCCCGTGGCTTGGCCACGGAACCCGGTAAGCCCTTCTATTCTATAGGGTTTCAAGGTAAGCGGCGAGTTGTTCGAAGCTTCCGCCCCAACCACCGCCGAGCTGCGCGCGAGCGGCTTCAAAGGCTTTGGCTTGCTCCTCGGTGGGGTCTACTGGCTGCCAAACAAACTCCAGGTGGGTTTTGCCGTCCTGCTCTTCAAGCCTGACGGTCGCTCTCAGCTCTTTTGGCCAGTTGGGCATGTGTGGATTGGGTAAAATCTCGCCTGCCTCATTTGAGTCATACTGTCTGAACACCAGGCTTGCGGGGGGATTCACCTCTTCATATTTAGTCAGCAGCCACATTTCGTGGCCGTTGGGGGCAGTCATTTTATGGAGGGTGGAGCCTCCGGGCCTTATGTCCGCGGAAACATAGTGGCAGCTAAAACCCTGTTGCGGGAACTGCCAGTTTTTCAAGTGCTCCACCTGCGTCCAGGCCTCAAAGACCAGTTGTCTCGGCGCATTAAACTCCCGGGTTAGTACTATTGGTTCTACGGTACTACGGTTGTGCTTATTCATCTTGCACCCCTTTCGATTGAAGTTCGTTCAAGTAGTCTTCCAGTTGGTCCAGGCTGTGATTCCAAAATTGTTCAAACTGGACTACCCATTCCTTTATGGGTTTCAACTGAGCGGCATTTACATTGTAGACACGGTGGCGGCCCTCCTTTCGCTCCGACACGATACCCACCTGCTTAAGAACGCCCAGGTGTTTCGATACCGTGGGTTGATTCCAGCCCACCCGTTGCACAATTTGGTTAACCGTCATTTCCCGGCCGGCCAGTACTTCAATCAGCGCCCTTCGCTTGGGTTCCGCTATCGCATTAAATGGGTCAAAAGTGGTTGGTGCCCGCGCCATAGCATTAATATATTCCAATATAGGAATATGTCAATCGGAATTAGGAAATTTAATCGACCATGGCCGCAGCCGTGTTACCCATTACCCTGCTCAAGCAAACGCTTTAAACGGGCGAGGTCCTTTTGGGTCGATTTGCGCATCGCGGTTGACACAAGTGGCGCCGCTAGCTTTGAAAAGCCGGAAGGTTCGCCCGTAGCAGTACGCTTAGTGACAAATTTGCGGTTGCGCTTAACACCGCCATAAACCAGCCCGTACTGAGGCCGCATGCTCTTCACCAGTGTTCATTTCTCGTTAGACAATGGGCTCCATTTCCTTTCCTGGGAATCTGTGATGCTGACACTGCAATTAGACGGTTTGTTTGTTGTGAACTCTTATGCACAAGAAGTATGCCCATGCAATTAGCACGACTTGTAGCGGCCCGCGTATTAACAAATATACAGGTCCCCACTGATGTCCGCCAAGGCCAACACCGTTTAATGCCGAGTAAACATTAGCCGGGAAGAAAACCACCAAAACGACAATCGCAACCTTTGCCGCAAGGACTTGATGCCTGGGTAGAAAAAGTGCGATACCTATCAGCAGCTCAAGCAGTCCAGTAAGATAGATTATTGCTGCGCGGAACGGGACCCAGGGCGGCAACATTTCAACCATCCCTTGCGTTTTTACAAAGTGCCCCACGAAGAAGAATATGAAGGCCATTCCCAGCCCCCAGCAAGCATACTTCTGCACATTCAAAGGTTTTTTGGCAAACTTTGAACCAATAATCGCGATCCCCAACGGACCGGATAAAAGTAGAATAATAACGAATGGAGTAACCATGATTGTCTCTTAAGGTGATAGCGCCCTTGTTAAGACTTTATAGTGTGCGACACATCCAGACACTGGGTATTTGCACGTTGAATCCCGATTTTTCATACGCCCGGCGAGCTGGCTCATGACTATCGTCTCCTCCGGTTGCTACTGTTGCCACTTGCATTCCGGCAGATTTCATTTCTGTAATGGCAAATTTATACATTTTTGTTCCTACACCTTGCCCTGAATATGACGGCTTCACCGCATTGAGGCCGATTTCTCCAACGCTTGTATCCAAATTTACCTGTATAGATACGAATCCAACGATTTCACCATTAGATTCAGCAACATAAAGGTTCCACTCAGAATCAGGTGAGAACATTGAAGTTAGTATTTCACTTTGTTCTTCGTCTTCTCTTTTTTGCGCCAGCTCGTAAATTTCATCTCCCAAGATTTTTCGAAATGATGCGAAGATCGGAGCAAATGCCTCTAGCCTCAACATCTCTAGGAATTCGTGATCGTCGAGTTGAGCTTTACGAATTGATATTTCCAATGTGTTTCTCGCACGTTGCTTGAAGCACAATATCCAGGGCCGGCGTCAAGTGTCCGCGGTGGCCGCTTATCTTACTCCGATGGGTCGCCTTTCGGCAAAGAGAGAGCGCTTAGGCAATCGGCAGCGGTTCGATTCTTGCCGGATCGAACGCTTCGGCCTTCATCTGGTACTCCATGGCGCTGCCCAATGGATACTGAACCTCGCGCCGAAGCTGCATTCCGAGTCGCTTCATAACGGCAAACGACGCCTTATTGGGGGCGTCAGCGCCGGCCCAAATTGTCGATACCAACCCAACTTCAAAGGCTCGTTTCATTGCGGTGTGCGACATACGGGTCGCGATTCCAAGGCCCCACAGGCTGGGATGCAATAGGTAGGTGAGCTCCAGTTCTCCGTAGTCGTCACCGGCGAGTCTAACCAAACCGCCCAGACGTAAGTCAGCGCCATCAACAAGAACCCACAGCCCTCCGCCATATTTCGCAAGATCGCCAGCCGCGGAATTGACCCACGCCGATGCAATACTCGGCGGCGGTTTCTTGCCATCGGCCAGGTATTCGAAGACCTCGGGTACACAAAAAAGCTGATGGATTTTTCCTTCGTCTTGTGGCGAAGCGCTTCGCAAGCGCATATCGGTGTCGATCATGGCTTCACTCTAGCATGCGCCTCATACGCCAATGGTGCTAAAAATGCCTCGCGTTGGCTGTTAGCGTAAACAGTGTGCTATATGTTGAACTCTGTGCTTAACAGGCTCCTTTAGGAAACCATCTGCATCACTATCCAAACAGCTACTAAGGCAGGCTTTTCTTCACCTTCAATTTCTACGGTCACTTCCATTGTAAAGGTATACTGCCCCGGATTTTTTTCCTCTGCATCAATGAGCTTTGCATGAGCGCGGATACGGCTATTTACTTTTACGGGACTAATAAAGCGTACTTTATCAAAGCCATAATTAAGACCCATATGGGCGCCATCTATCGAATAGCAGAAGCTTTCAGCAAAATAAGGAAGCATTGATAAAGACAATAAACCATGCGCGATCGTAGAACCAAAGGTAGTCTTCTTTGCTCTCCCTTCGTCTACGTGGATAAACTGGTGATCCAGAGTACAGTTTGCAAATTGGTCTATTTGCTCTTGTTTAACCACAAACCAGTCTGTCGGTTCAATCGCAACGCCAATGTATTTCTCTACATCTTCCTTCTGAACAATTTTCATTACTGCCTTCTTTAGCTTTATATTACGAATTGTGAGAGCCACCGATTATATCAAGCTGATGATAGCTAATTGGAATGACGCCGATTTAGCGCGCACGACGGCCGCCCGGTTGCGGCTTTGAAAAGAATACAAATGGGATAGCCAGCGGCCCGAACAATGCACCCATGACGACCCAGAAAGGCACCCTGGCGCCCCGCTTTCTCGCTACGGAGTAACAGATGCCCGTACAAATTGCGACTATGACGACTAGGGCTATTGGTGTGGGCATTTAATCTTCTCCTTTACGTTTTCAAGGCCGATGTTTGCTGTGTCGGCCAAGATTGGATTGTTAGAAATTACCTTATTCCCGCACCTTGACTTGCTGTTGAGGATGCATAACATTGGCCACCAGATGATGGTAGGTCAACCACAACACCCCATTCCTTTCCACCCATAAGTGCCGAGAGTGCAAGAGATAGTGCACTTTTCGTTCGCTCTAACCCCATGTTATTTACCTTGAAAAATACGAGTTGATCTTGACATACATTCTGTATAGTTGGGTTGTCGATATAAATCTCAAAGCTTCCGTCACTTCCATTTGTATTTATCCTAGTAATATTTCCCCAGTACCAAGCATTTCCAGCGTGTGCACTTGCACCAATGAAAAACGTTATTAAAAAAATCAAATATTTGCTCATTGTGTAATCTCCTAATATTTCCAACGCCTCAAGAAGGAGCGCCGGTTACAGCGTCCCGCTTGCTTGACTTGTTATGTGTATATGGCTGATACTTTGTACACATTTTGCAATTATACATAGCGAGCCCAGACATGCGAACCAATATTGAGATAGACGACAAATTAATGAGTGACGTTTTGAAAGCCACGGGCTTGAAGACCAAGAAAGATGTGGTTGAGCTTGGGCTTAAGACATTGATTAGGCTGAATAAACAGGAAAACATAAGGAAGCTTCGCGGCAAATTGCAGTGGACTGGAGACCTTGATGATATGAGAACCAATTCATGATCGTAGTGGATTCCAGCGTATGGATTGACTATTTCTCCGGGCTGGACACTACCCAAGCAGACAGACTCGATAATACCCTTGGAATAAAGCCGGTAGCCATCGGAGATTTGATTTTGACGGAAGTGCTGCAGGGTTTTAGGCATGACAAAGACTACAAGACGGCACGCAAGGTTTTTGAAGATGTGACGATTTTCGATATGCTTGGCAAGCAAATGGCTATCAAGAGTGCAGAGAATTTTAGAACGCTACGTAAAAAGGGAATTACAGTACGTAAGACCGCAGATGTAATTATCGCAACATTTTGCATAGATCAGAAACTCCCTCTTCTTTTTTCAGATAAAGACTTTAAGCCCTTCGTCAAACATCTTGGCCTAGTCGAAGCCTGAGATATACATAACGTCTAGCCCAGTGCCCGAGGGGAGGCCGAGGTACGTCGCAGCTTCTTGTTATGTGACCAGCTAAAAACAATGAAAACCTAAAGTTCAACAATGGTAGTAAATCCTCCAAATATCATGCGCTTACCATCGAAAGGCATTAAATTCGGATCCCAATCTTGCAATCGAGGATCTTCCATCGCAGCCTTGTTTCCTACATCGCGAGCTTCTCGAGATGCCCAGACGATCCACGAAAAAACAACGTCCTCACCTTCCTC